>MGZO01000026.1:22735-35735 GCA_001802655.1 Hydrogenophilales bacterium RIFOXYD1_FULL_62_11 | reverse complement strand
GAACCGTGGACGTCCATCGCTTTAACATCATGCACAAGGTGGGTGTTCGGACCCTGGCCGAGCTATTGCGCCTCTGGTCCGTCGCCCATAAACCGATGTAGCCGTTCAGAAAATCATCCAACGGCCGGCCGATCGGGCAGGAGGCATGCCAGCCTGGAGCTAAAGATTCCTTTAGATCTTCTAAATAATCCGGGTGTTTTTTCTGCGGCCTCCTCACGTTAGTCTTGGCCCTGCGAAGGCTCGGCCATTTCAGGCAAGCGTTCGGTTGCCAGTTGGATCCCCGCTCGACGTACTTGGGGATACGGGTTCGGCAGTAAATAAAAATTAGCGAGAGAACATGCAGCAGACCAAGGCGAGATCGATCCAGACGGGAAATGTCCCTGCAGTAGTGGCGGGGCTGCCCATCGTGAACACTGGGCACGGTGGGCACGGCATTGGCCTGTACCCGGTAAAGCAAGTCTACGCGCGCGCCATGGTGCTCAACCATGGCGCGATTTCATTTCCGGTCGGTACCCTGCTGGATGTCGTCGATTTCCTGCGACTGATCCCCCATTCCGTTTCCCTACGCCTGAGCCCTCTGTTGTCGGCAATAACCGCGACAGCATCTGGCTGGCTTGGTGATGGACTTGCTTTTTTGACCGCTGCCCAGAAAGCAACCATGAAGCAAAGCAAGCGAAGCCAGAAAAACGAAAGGCCTGAACTAATGTCAAGCTGAATAATTGGGTTCTGGACGCGCGCAGTGCAATCCTCAAAATAAAAAAAGGCGGGAACGATGGATCTGCAAACACTAGAAAAAGCAAAGCACCAGTGGCAATCCGCAGCGGACATGATGCCGCAGCTTATCTGTCTGCTGGATGGCAAAGGCCACCTGATCCACATCAATCGCACCATAGAACGATGGGGGATGGGGAGTGTCGCCAACGTCAAAGGGCTGCACCTGCACAGGGTTCTGCATCCGAACTGCGTCGATCCCCAGTGCTACTTCAACGCCTTCTGGCTGACCGCAGCAGCGAAGCTGTCGCGGGGTGCCCGTACCGAGTACGAGGTGTTCGACCCCGTTCTCAAGCGCCATCTCTCGCTACTCGTGCAACCCTTGGTGCAGCCACCTCACCAGTTACTGGAGGCCGATGACCTGCATGCTGTCGTGATGATGGGTGACATCAGCGAGTTCAAGCAAGCCGAGGCCGGATACCAGCATCTCTACGAAGAACTCGAGTACCTGGCTTGTCGCGAAAAAGAAAGGCGTGAACACAGCGAGGGAATGCAGGCACGCCTGTTGGCCATCCTTGAGAGAACCACTGATTACGTCGCCATGGCCGATGCCGTGGGAAGCATGGTCTATCTGAACCCGGCTGGGCATGCACTGTTGGGTCTGGTGCCGGGAGATGACATTACCAGGATGAAACTGTGCGAGCACAGCGACCAGGAAGTGAAAGACAGAATACGGGATGAGGCCATTCCGTCGGCGATCCGCAACGGCCTGTGGACCGGAGAGTCCAGGCTGCGCGACCATGCAGGCCGGGAAATCCATGCTTCCCAGATCATTATTGCGCATTGCGGGAATGATGGTCAGGTCGAAAATTTATCCACCATACTCAGGGATACCACTGAACAGGTGCAGACCGCACAGGCCTTGCGCGAATCCCGTGACGAGTTGCGGCGGCTCTCCGGCCTGCTGGTCACCATCCAGGAGGACGAGCGACGGCGGATTTCCCTAGACCTTCACGATGGGCTGGGGCAGTCTCTGAGCCTGATCAAGCTCTCACTGGAAAACTCGGCCAGACTGCTGGCCACGGGCGCGGCCGACGAGGCGAGCGAGTCGCTAAAACAGCTGATTCCCCGGGTCAAGGAGGCCTTGTTCGAGGTGCGTCGCGTTTCCACGGAGTTGCGGCCTTCGATACTCGACGATCTGGGCATCCTACCCACGCTGTCCTGGTTCTTTCGCGAATTCGAAGCGGTTTGCGGCGGTATTGCCGTCGAAAAAGCATTCAACGTTGCCGAGCACGAGGTACCGGTCCCACTGAAGATCACCCTCTACCGCATTCTTCAGGAGGCGACCAATAACATCGTCAAGCACGCCGGTGCCGACCGGGTGCGGGTCAGTCTCGACCGGATCGGTGATGTGCTGCATTTGCTGATTGAAGACAATGGCAGCGGATTTGATCCACTGAGCATCCGGTATGTCGAAGGTCAGGGCAGGGGGTTGGGGTTGCTCAGCATGAAGGAACGCGCGTCATTTTCAGGGGGGGCCTACCACCTCGAGTCTATCCTTGGGCAGGGCACACGCATCGAGGTGTCATGGCCGTGCGGGGAATTTTCCGGCTAAGCCGTCTTTGCCTGTTCCGCATCTGCGCTGCGCCCAACCTTGACCTATTGGGCGACCCGCTACGTAGTTTACCCACCTCAAAAATACCGTGTACTTCGTATAAACGAATGCGGTGATTTACTAAGAGTCAGTCTGCGTCTGTAGCGCTAATGTAAGACCAGCGCCTGTGAGGAATTGCGGGCAATGGATGGTTGATGGCGTGCACATGAGGTGTGGATATGCAGAAAACCGGGTATGGCAGAGGGGCGCCATTTGCACGATGCAGAGGCGGCATGTTCACTTTGCCTGCTGGCTATATCTGCCCCAAATTTTTTTCCAGGATCGCCAAATCAGAGGTCAAGGTCCTGGATCAGTTCCGGCTGGATAACGGGGTTTACCCGAGTGCCGGGCAGGCGCTGGCCGCTTGGGGGCAACATCATGCGCTATGAGGTCAAGGCATTACGCGGCGAAGACGATCTGACTGCATTTACGCTGGATGCCGTGGATGCAGGCGACGCCGCGAACCAGATGCAAGGCCAGGGGTATACAGTCATTGCGGTCAAGCCGAGAGCCGGCTGGCCGGTGTGGCGCAAGCCGGGAACGGGCCGGTTTCCGCTGGTGCTGTTCAGCCAGGAACTGCTGGCCCTGCTGGAAGCCGGGCTGTCGCTGATGGAGTCACTGGAAGCTCTGGCCGAAAAGGAGTTGCAGCCCGAGATCCGGAAAACCCTTGCGCAGCTTATCGCCAGCCTCTATGAGGGGCATCCCTTTTCCCATGCGCTGCAGCACTCACAGGCGAATTTTCCGCTGCTGTATGTCGCGTCGGTGCGCGCCAGTGAAAAAACCGGCGCGCTGCCGGAGGCCTTGTCGCGCTACATTGCCTATCAATCGCAGATGGATGCCGTCAAACGCCAGGTGGTCAGCGCCTCGATCTATCCGCTGCTGCTGGCGGGCGTGGGCGGCCTGGTGACCCTGTTTCTGATGGTGTATGTGGTGCCGCGCTTCAGCCACCTCTACGCGGAAATCGGCGGTGACATGCCGCTGATGTCTCGGCTGCTGATGCGTTGGGGACAGCTTCTGGATGCCAATGGCGCCGCCATTCTGATCGGGTCCTCGCTGGTGCTGTCCGCACTGTTTTACGCAGCCACCCGACCTGGCAGCAAGCAGTGGCTGACCCGCAAGCTGTGGCAGCTGCCCAGCCTTGGCCGGCGTCTGCATATTTATCAGCTCTCCCGTTTCTATCGTTCGCTCGGCATGCTGCTGCGCGGCGGCATGCCGATGGTGACCTCGCTGCAGATGGTGTCCGATCTGCTGGAGTCGTCCTTGCGTGGCCAGCTGGCGCTGGCTTCGGCGAGTGTCCGTGAGGGGCATGCGCTGTCCCACGCCATGGAGCAATACGGACTCACCACCCCGATTGCACTGCGCATGCTGCGTGTGGGTGAGCGCACCGGACGCATGGGCGAGATGATGGAACGCATCGCGGTGTTTTACGAAGAGGAGACGGCACGGTGGGTGGAACGCTTTACCAAGCTGTTCGAGCCCTTGTTGATGGTGTTCATCGGGCTGGTCATCGGCGTCATCGTGGTGCTGATGTATTTCCCGATCTTTGAACTCGCGGGGAGCATTCAATGAATATGGCAGAGCCCATAGAGGCGGGTACCCGATCGAGGTTCACACCGGCGCAAGTCTATGCGGCGCGCAGCGCGGCACAGCAAGCACAGCGCACGATCGTGGCGGTACTGGAGGAACAGTCCGGACTCGATCCGCAGCACTTTGTGCAGAGGCTGGCGACGACCCTGCATTACCCCACTGCAACGATGGCGGACCTGCACCGGATGGCACCGGCCTTTGACGTGCTGCCGTTCGCCGAGGCGATGGAACGCGAGTGCCTGGCCCTGCGCGATGAAGAGGATGCGCTGGTGCTGATCATGGGAGACCCGTTTAACATCGACCTGCAAGCGTGGGCCGAAGAACGTATGGTTGCGGGCTTCAGCTGGCGCTTGGCGCATCGTGCCGACGTGGCGGCCTATCTGGCCCGCCACGAGGAGACGCTGCATGCCATGGACGGCTTGCTGCCCAGCAGCGACCGCGATGCCAGTGCCGGGAGCGGGACCGAGGACCTGTCATTCAAGACCATCAGCGAAGACACCAGCCCGGTGGTCAAATTGGTGCACTCGACGGTGTACGACGCCCTGAAAGCCTCCGTGAGTGACATTCATCTGGAGTGCACGCCGGCTGGCCTGAGCATCCGCTACCGCATCGACGGCGTGTTGACCACGGTCGGATCGCTGGCGGGATTGGAAATGGCGGAACAGGTGATTTCCCGCATCAAGATCATGTCCGAACTCGATATTGCCGAGCGGCGCGTCCCGCAGGATGGCCGCTTCAAGGTCTCGGTACGCGGCCGTGAAATTGATTTCCGCGTGTCCATCATGCCGAGCATCTTCGGCGAGGACGCGGTGCTGCGCATACTCGACAAGCAAACCTTGTCCGACCAGATCAAGGGGCTGCGCCTCGACTATCTCGGCTTTGACGAACACACCATGATCCAGTTGCGCCGTCTCGCCAGCGAGGCCTACGGCATGCTGCTGGTCACCGGCCCCACCGGATCGGGCAAGACCACCACGCTGTATGCGGCGATCACCGAGATCAATCACGGTCAGGACAAGATCGTCACCATCGAGGATCCGGTCGAATACCAGTTGCCCGGCGTGCTGCAGATTCCGGTCAACGAGAAGAAGGGGCTGACGTTCGCCCGCGGCCTGCGCTCGATCCTGCGCCACGACCCGGACAAGATCATGGTGGGCGAAATCCGCGATGCTGAAACCGCGCAGATCGCGGTGCAGTCGGCGCTGACGGGTCACCTGGTGTTCACCACGGTGCATGCCAACAACGTGTTCGACGTCATCGGCCGCTTCATCCACATGGGAGTCGACCCCTACAGCTTCGTTTCCGCCATGAACGGCATCATGGCGCAGCGGCTGCTGCGGGTGAGCTGCCCGCATTGCGCCGTCGAAGAGCAGCCCGACGCCCGTTTGCTGGCGGATTCCGGCATCACGCCCGAGCAGGCGCAACACATGCGTTTCCGTGCCGGACGTGGCTGCGGACAGTGCCGTGGCACCGGCTTCAAGGGTCGCCGCGCCATCGGCGAGATTCTGTTCCTGAACGACGAAATCCGTGAAGCCATTATTGCCCGTCAGCCGATCCGCGTTATTCGCGAGGCGGCGGCACGCAACGGCACCCGCTTTCTGCGCGACATTGCGCTGGAGATGGTGGGGCGCGGCGAAACCACTTTGCAGGAGATCAACCGTGTCACCCTGGTTGCCTAGAGAATTGCGGGTCGTCGTCTGTCCCGACCAGATCGCGCTGTTGCCGGTGCGGCGCACGCTGACGATGCGCGGCCTGCAGCGCACGATCCACGACCCGCACGTCGTGTCCTGCCATTGCGCAACCGGTGCCCAGCCATGGCGCGCGGCCCTGCAGGCGCTGGAAACGTCGCTGCTTTGTTTCGCAAACGGCAGAACCGCAGCCACCGTCATCCTGTCCAACCATTTTCTGCGCTACACCCTGGTGCCCTGGCGCGCCGAACTGGCCGATGCGGAGGAGGATCTGTCCTTTGCCCGCCATTGCTTTGCCAAGGTGTACGGCAAGGCTGCCCAGCAATGGGAACTGCGGCTGAACCAGGAGGCGGCGGACATGCCCAGACTGGCCAGCGCGGTGGACACGGAGCTGCTCGACGGCCTGAGGGCTGTATTTGACGGCGCCGGCATTCCCCTGCGATCCATTCAGCCGCATCTGATGGCAGCCTTCAATGGTTTCAGAAGCCGCCTGCAGCACAGCGCGTGGTTTGCGCTGCTTGAACCGGGCAATCTGTGTCTTGCCTTGCTGCAGCAGGGGCACTGGTCGCGGGTGCGCAGCCTACGAATCGACAGCGCATGGCGAGAGGAACTCCCGCTGATTCTTGAGCGTGAAGCGTATCTGGCCGATAACCCGTCAGTACCGCATGAAGTGTACGTGTGGGACACGAGGCCAGGCGATACGACGCTCCCGGATACCGATCTCTGGCAGTTTCATCCGCTTGCGACCGGCGGCATGGATCGGCATTTCGCCATGACCATGGCCGGTTGATCACGATGCACGCCATGCGGCTTGATTACCAACGCAACAACACGCCCGTGCCGTGGTTGGGGCTGGGCGTGCTGGCCGCGGCGCTGGCGGCACTTGCACTGATGGGGAGCTATTACCAGACGCTGAACCATCGGATCGACTTCTGGGAAAGAAAGGCCGACCGTATCGAACAGGTGTCCAGCCACCGCGCGCTGGCGTCACGTCCTCTCAGCGAACAGGCAGCGAAAGTTCAGAGTCTGGAAGCCAAACAGGCCAACCAGGTGCTGCGTCAGCTCAGCCTGCCTTGGAACGATCTTTTCAAGGCAGTGGAAACCTCGGGCGGACAAACCATTGCGCTGCTATCGATGGAGCCGGACCAAAAGAAGGGCATGGTGAAAATCAGTGGTGAAGCCAAAGACCTTGACGCCCTCTTGGGTTACGTCAAGCGGCTCTCGACACATGAGGTGTTCGACCGGGTTTTGTTGCAGAGCCATCAGATTCAGCAGGCAGACCCGGAAAAACCCTTGCACTTTTCCCTGTTCGCTCACTGGAAGGGGGTGGCCCTGTGAAGCGCCGCCTGCACTTCCCGGTGAGACGCTGGAACAGTCTGCTCGGTTGGCCAGGAATGATCGGCGCAGGGGGGCTGGCAATGTGCCTGGCGCTCTATTTCTCGACGGTGCAACCGGCACAACAGCGGCTGGACACCGCGCGTCTCAGTGCCATTTCGCTGCACGATCGTATTACACGGGCGGGTCAGGCATTGAATGACAACGCGCGGCCGATAGACGAACAGCTCGCCACGTTTTACCAAATATTCCCCAGCGAACGGGACTCGACAGAGTGGGTCGGCAAGATCGCGGCCATTGCCAAGCGAAACGGACTCATTCTGCAACAGGTGGATTACAAGGAGGAGCGTGACAAAACTGGAAAATTAATCCGTTTCCAGATGAGCCTGCCGCTTACGGGCGAATACCCAACAATACGCAAGTTCCTTTCCGATCTGCAGGCTCAAATTCCGATCGTTTCGCTGGAACAGGTTCAGTTTGAGCGGCAGAAAGTCGGCTCTCCTCTGGTTGATGCCAAGCTCAGACTGGTCATTTTTCTGGGGCAGTCATCATGAAAGGGGGGGCGTGGAAACAGCGCATCCTGTACGGCGCACTGGCCGTGACGATTGCCCTGTCTGTCGCTTCCGGGGAGAAGGACGACATCTCAGCCGAACCGATGCCGCCACCGCCCATGCCTTTGCCGCGAGCCACTAAACAGCCAGCGCAATCGCTGCCGCGTATCGAACTGGAACGTCTGCAGCGGAAGGATGTCCCCGCAGTATCCGATACGGTGGCCAGCCATGCCTTCAAGGCAATGTCCTGGTATGTGCCGCCGCCGCCCCCTCCGCCGAGGCCCCCGCCCAAACCCTTGCCGCCCCCGCCGCCGACCGCACCACCGATGCCGTTCAGTTTCATGGGGACTTATGAAGAAGGAGAGACTCGGATCATTTTGCTGGTCAAGGGCGAGCGGATATATACCGTCGCCGAAGGGGAAGTGATCGACAGCACCTATCGCGTAGGGCGTCTGAATGGCGGACAACTGGAGGTGACGTACCTGCCGCTGAACATTAAACAAACAATCAGTGCAGGGGGAGCATGATGAAAATTGCCGACGCGAAACGGATGGGGGTCATCGCCGCACTGTTGACGAGCTTGCTGGCAGGGTGTGCCGGTTATCAGCTACACAATGATGGCTTGGCGCTGCTGGCGGAAGGGCGTGCCGAGGAGGGCGTGACCAAGCTGGCTGAGGCCAGCCAGGCCGCGCCTGACAACGTGTCGTATCGCGTAGATCTGTTGCGCAGCCGTGAGCAGACGGTGAATCGACTGCTGGCTGCAGCCAGCGGCGAACGGGCGGGCGGGCATGTAGAGGCTGCGCAATCCATTTATGAAAGCATTCTGCGTATTGATCCGGGCAACAGCCGGACCGTGCTCGGGATGGAAACCCTGGCCATGGATAGCCGGCACGAGGCTGCGCTGGAGCGGGCGACTGCCCTGCTCAAGCAGCGAAACATCGAGGCTGCACGGGTCGCCCTCAAACCAGTCTTGCTGGAGAACCCGAAGAACGGTCAAGCCCTGCTGTTAAAGCGGCAAATCGATGAGCAGGTGGTGAAGGATGCGATAGCCGAACCCACCCTCAAGGCGAAGTTCACCAAACCGGTCACCCTGCAATTTCGCGACGCCAATCTCAAGATGGTGTTTGAGGCGTTGTCGCGCACCAGCGGCATCAACGTGTTGCTCGACAGAGATGTCAAGCCTGATCAGAAAACCTCTATTTTCGTCAAGGATGTGTCGGTGGAAGACACGATCAACCTGATCCTGCTGCAAAACCAGCTGGAGAAGAAGGTCATCAGCGACAACACCGTGTTCATCTACCCAGGTACCCCGGCAAAACTCAAGGACTACCAGGACCTGAAGATCAGAAGTTTTCATCTGACCAACGCCGATCCCAAGATCATCCTGTCCCTGATCAAGACCCTGATTAAAACCAAGGATATTTTCATTCATGAGAAAACCAATTCCGTCGTGATGCGCGACACGCCAGATGCAATCAGGCTGGCGGAAAAACTGGTCGCCGATCAGGACATCGCCGAGCCGGAAGTCATGCTGGAAGTGGAAGTGCTGGAAGTGAGCAGCTCGCGCCTGAGCGAGCTGGGCATCAAGTGGCCGAGCAGTTTTACCGTGAGCACGCCGACGACTGCCACCACCGTGGGGCAACTGCGGGACCTGACTGGCAACGATTTGCTGGCAAGCTCGTTGAGCGCCACGCTCAATCTCAAGCTGGAGGATGGCGACATCAACATCCTCGCCAGGCCGCGCATCCGGGTGCGCAATCGCGAAAAGGCAAAAATCATGATCGGCAGCCGGGTACCGGTGATCACCAATACGGTGACACCGCTGACGACCGGCGGGGCCGTTACCACCGGCAGTGTGCAGTACCTGGACGTTGGCCTGTCGGTGGAGGTGGAACCCGACATCCATCTCGACAATGAAGTGGTGATGAAGGTGAAGCTGGATGTCAGCAACATCATCAAGGAAGTGACCGCCGAGGGCGGCACGCTTGCCTATGAAGTCGGCACGCGCAACGCCAACACAGTGCTGCGCCTGAAAGACGGTGAAACGCAAATTCTGGCAGGCTTGATCAATGACGCAGATCGCAAGACCGCCAGCAAGGTACCCGGCCTCGGCCAGATCCCGGTGCTCGGGCGGCTGTTCTCAAGCCACAAGGACGATGGTGTGAAAACCGAAATCGTGCTGTCCATCACCCCCCGTGTCGTGGGGAGTGCGCGCCTGCCTGACGTCAGCGAAGTGGAGTATTGGGCGGGCACTGAGTCCATCGTGCGCAACGGTCTGTTGAACCTCAAGCCAATGGGCAGCGTTGCCGTTGCCACCAGCGCGTCAGCAACGCCTCTGGCCCGGTCGATCCCGATGGGCGTGCAGCGCAGGGATGTCCCACCCGGTCCGCAACTCCCTGCGTCGGCCAACCCGGTCACGCTGTCCTGGCAGGGACCGGCGCAGGTGAAGTCGGGGGAAACAGTCACCCTGACGCTCAACGTCCAGTCGCTACAGTCGGTAAGCAGTCTGGGCCTGCTGGTGAGTTTCGATCCGGGCGTATTCAAGGCGATCGATGCAGTGGAAGGCGGTTTTCTGAAACAGGATGGCATGCAGTCCACCCTGAACAAAACCATCGACCAGGCGGGTGGGCAGATCCTGCTGGATGTGTCGGGTGGCGGTTCGGATGGGGCCAGCGGGGCGGGCAGTCTGGTCACGCTGGTCTTCGAGGCGCTCGCGGCCAACCCGAAATCGCAAATCGTTGTGGGCCGTCTGGCCCCCAGCGACCCGGCTGGCGAAGCCTTGACGGCAACGCTACCCGCCCCTCATGACATCGCGGTGGTGCCATGAGCCTGAGCGCCATTTCCAGGCGGTCCGGCTTCACCCTGATCGAGATGGTGGTGACCGTGGCGATTGTCAGCCTGCTGGCTTCGGTTGCGTTGCCGCTGGCGGAAGTCACCGCGAAACGCAGCAAGGAGCACGAACTGCGTCTGTCCTTGCGGGAGATTCGAACGGCGCTGGATGCCTACAAGCAGGCCGTCGAGGAAGGCCGGGTTGCACACGCTGCGCAGGACTCGGGTTATCCCGAGTCATTGCAGGTGCTGGTTGACGGGGTCCCCGATGCGAGCAGCCCGGACCGCAAGAAGTGGATTTATTTCCTGCGACAGATCCCGCGCGATCCGATGATTTCCGACCCGTCCCTGCCAAATGAGGAAACCTGGGGGAAACGCAGCTATGCCAGCAGCCATGAGGCGCCGGAAGAGGGCGATGACGTGTTTGATGTGTATTCGCTAGCGCCTGGAGCCGGCCTCAACGGAATTCCCTACCGGAATTGGTAGAAGGCAGCGTCCGAGATGACCTCACAGGGGAAAAAATCCGGTTTCACTCTGATCGAGCTAATGGTCGTGCTGGCGATCATCGCGACCTTGCTCACCATCGCCGTGCCGCGCTATTTTTCCAGCCTGGAAAAATCCCGCGAGGCGGTGTTGCAGCAGAACCTTGCCCTGTTGCGGGAGACCCTGGATAAATATTATGGTGACAAGGGCAAGTATCCCGATGCACTCGATGAACTGGTCAGCAGCAAATATTTGCGCAGCGTGCCGGTCGATCCGATGACGGACAGCAACGCAACCTGGGTCAGCATCCCGCCGGAGCAAGCCGAAATGGGCGGCGTGTATGACGTCAAAAGCGGCGCCCAGGGCATCGCGCACAATGGCACGGAATACCGGAACTGGTAATCGCGAGGGCGTTGACGACATGGTGTTCTGCAATCTGAATCAGGCAGCAACTTCCTTCGGGGCGAGGCGGCTGCATGTTCGCCAGGGTGAACAGGGGTTTACCTATATCGGCGTGCTGGTGCTGGTTGCCCTGATGGGAATTGCCCTTGCTGCTGCGGGACAGATGTGGCACACCCTGCAACAACGGGAAAAGGAACAGGAACTGTTATTCATCGGGCATCAGTTCCGGTTCGCCCTCGACCGGTACGCCAAGCTCACGCCGGGACAGGCCAAACGCCACCCTATGGTTCTGGAAGACTTGCTGCAGGACTCGCGCCGTCCGGAAATCCAGCGCTACCTGCGGAAAATCTATCGGGATCCGGTGACGGGCAACGCAGAGTGGGGCTTGATAATCGGGTCGGACGGCGGGATTTACGGGGTGCACAGCCTATCCGACGGCGAGCCCTTGAAAAAAAGCAACTTCGGGCTTGCAGACAGGCAATTTGAAGGCAGGATGAAGTACTCGGATTGGGTGTTCATGCATGCGCCAAACTAGCGTGAAGCAACGTCATTCGTGCTGGCAGACTGATAGTGATGCGAGTCCACCAAAAAACTGATAGGGGGCAACATGAATGGAAAGAAACGTATTTTTATCGTTGAGGATCACACCCTGCTGAGAGCAGGGCTGCGGGCCTTGCTGTCGCAGGACCCCGACCTCGAGATTGTCGGCGAAGCCGACAATGGGCGCGATGCCATCCGTGCCATCGGACCGCTGGCGCCGCATCTGGTCCTGATGGATCTGTCCATGCCGGGCATGAATGGCATCGAGGCCATGATGGACATCAAGCGACGCAATCCGGACACGCGCGTACTGGTGCTCACCATTCACAAGACCGACGAATACATCCATGAAAGTCTGCGCGCGGGCGCGGATGGTTACATTCTCAAGGATGCGACGCATGATGAACTGCGCGTTGCGATTCGCAGTGTGCTCAATGGCAAGACCTATTTGAGTCCGGACATTTCAGGCAAGGTGATCTATGGATACCTGGGCGTCGGTAAGGCCGCCAATGTCGGCAGTAGCTGGGACACGCTGACCCACCGCGAGCGCGAAGTCTTGAAGCTTGTTGCCGAAGGTCACCCCAACAAATACATCGCCGACTACCTCAGCCTGAGCATCAAGACCGTCGAAAAACACCGCTCCAACCTGATGAAGAAGCTCGACCTGCACAATGCCTCGACGCTGACCAGCTATGCCATCGAAAAAGGCCTGGTCACCACCTAGCAGCTGTCGTAATTGCTGCAACCAGAAATAAAAACCGCCTGCAGGCGGTTTTTATTGTGCATCGATTGCCGCTAGCGGTTCCATGCTGCGCGCAGCGTCGTCCCGCCACCGGAATAATGCGCGGCGGTGAATGTTCCTCCGGACAAGGTCGTCAGTTCTTCCATCCGGGCGAACCCCGCGCGCAATCGCGGATCGATGTTTGCCAGCGGGGTCATCGTCCTGTCGAGCATCTCGGCTGCCGTGTCATCGATCAGCAGGATCAGGGCTTGGTCGTCCAGCCACAGGCCGAGATGGATTCGTCCCGTGTTCGTGTGCTGCGCCAGGTCGTCGAGCACCGACACAATGATGCGGTAAAGGATGACTTTCAACGGGGTCGGGATGTCCTGCTCTTGCAGGGGAATTTGCCGCTCGATGTGCATGCCCGGATGTTGCTGTTCGAACTCACGGCAAACCCAGTTGAGGGTCGGTATCAGCCCGAGGTCATCCAGGCTGGGGG
>MGZO01000026.1:22305-22687 GCA_001802655.1 Hydrogenophilales bacterium RIFOXYD1_FULL_62_11 | reverse complement strand
ATAGCGGAATGATCGAATCCACCGATCCAGCAACCGTGTCGTCAGCCTGGTGATGCCGGCCGTTTTCCACTTTCAGCTTGAGGGCAGCCAAGGTCTGCGCCAGCCCCTCGTGCAGATCGACGGCGACTTTCTTCTTGTACGATTCCTCGCTTTTCAGCATCTGGGCAGACAAAAGTTCCAGGGTTTCCGTTCGCTCGCGGATGGTGCGCTGCTGCAGTTTGATGGTGGTATTTGCGTGGCGCACGATGAGAACCAGCACGACATACAAGGCCGACAGGATCAGGATGGCGCCGGCCATGATGATAAATTCGGTCCGTTCTGTTTGATGCACCAGACTGTTTACATCGGCATAAAGCTCAAATACACCCCGAATCGGCTCGGC
>MGZO01000026.1:21845-22236 GCA_001802655.1 Hydrogenophilales bacterium RIFOXYD1_FULL_62_11 | reverse complement strand
TGGCTCGAATCGGAATGTAGGTTTGCATCAGGTTATCTTCTTCGGTGGTGCCGTCAAAGCTGTTGAAGGTGTCGTGATAAATCAGGGAGTTTCCCACGCCGCCGTTGATTGCGGCGATGAAACCCTGATTGCGGCTACTGTCGTTGCCGATCTGGGACGGCTTGGTAGAGAAGACAACCACCCCCTGACGATTGTAGATCTTGAGTCTGACAACGGACTGGTCCTGCATCAGCACCTTGATTGACCCTGCCAGTTCGGGTGGCAAGGGCGGGGGCGTGGCGCCTGGATGAAAATCCGCTGCAGCTTCAAGAAAATCAAGGAGCGTCGGTTTGATCGGGTTCATGGCGGTTCGCGCCAGATTCAGGTTGCTCCGTTCGGCCAGTTGGACGAT
>MGZO01000026.1:18014-21835 GCA_001802655.1 Hydrogenophilales bacterium RIFOXYD1_FULL_62_11 | reverse complement strand
GGTCAGCAGAACCGCCGTGGCAAGGACGGCAACGAGGCTTGCCACCGAGTAGTAGCGGAGCAACTTGAACACGGAACCCCTTATGTACGGGTGGCAATGTTCTAAAAATAGCCCAGATCTAACCGGCAGGGCAAGTACGCAAATGGCGAAACTTGCCGTTGTTTCCGCGCCGGCCAATTTACAGTGTTCAGCGTATTGCTGCGCTGGGGTGGACAGCCTAGGCTGGTCTGATGATGTCGCGCAAACACATGGCAACATTGCTGCTGCTGGGATGCGGGTTGACGCGGCCCGGATGGGCGGATATTTATGCCTACACGGCTGACGATGGCTCGGTATCGCTCAGCAATGTGCCGACCGATGAACGCTATTCCGTCCTGATCACGGCGGCGCAGCCAGCGCTTGCCGTGGCGCCCGTGGCTGCAATCCCCAAGGCCAAATCAGGGCTGGCCAGGAAGGCCGGTTACGATCAGATCGTCGACGAGGTGTCCCGCACCTATGGTCTGGAAAGCGCCTTGCTCCATGCGGTGATTTCGGTGGAGTCGCGCTACAACACGAAGGCCGTGTCCCAAAAGGGGGCGGCGGGCCTGATGCAGCTCATGCCGCAAACCGCGAAACGTTATGGCGTGGTTGATGCGTTTGATCCAGTGCAAAACCTGAATGGCGGTGCGCGGTACTTGCGGGATTTGCTGCGCCTGTTCAACAACAACACCAGCCTGGCGCTCGCTGCCTACAACGCCGGCGAACATGCCGTGAAGAAGCATGGCAACCGCATCCCGCCGTACCGCGAAACCCTGAACTACGTGCCACAGGTGCTGAGTTTCTACCAGCGTTACCAGACCGGTCTCTAGCCCGCTACAGCGCACACTAGTGGGAAATACCTACAAATCCGTATAGGTCATGACAGGGATGCCACCTAACATTAACGTGGTCATTTACAGGGCTTGTCCGTCATGTTGAACACCCTCATTGTTGAAGACAATGCCGCATATCGCCAATCATTGAATCAATTGCTGGCAGGACGATTCCCATCGATGCAGATCGCCGAGGCAGCAGACGGGGAGGACGCCCTGCGCCAAGCGCTTTCAAGGCGCTTTGACCTCATCTTCATGGATATCCGGTTGCCGCGGGGAAATGGGCTCGATCTGACCAAAGCCATCAAGACAGATTTTGCCGACTCGGTGATCTGCGTCATCACCAGCTACGACATTCTCGAATATCGGGAAGCCGCGTTTCGCAACGGCGCTGACCATTTCATGGTGAAAGGCGAGTCGACTGAAGCGGAGATTGTCGGCCTGATCGAGTCCTTCCTGCGAACACGCTTCATTGCCCTGGTTATCGTGAACGACAAGCTGTATCGGAAGCAGCTCAACATGCTGCTCTCCATCCATTGGCCTGCCATGATCGTGGAAGAAGCCACTGATGAGGCAACGGGACTCGGTTATGCGGCAGCACTGAAGCCCAACGTGGTGCTGCTCCAACTCGAGTCGCCGCGTAGCCGTATCAAAGAACTGATCCGCGACATCCGGGCCGAATGTCCCCACGCGACACTCATCGGCATGACAGACGACGCGTTACCGGTCTGGCGGCCAACGGTCAACAGCCAAGGCGTGGATTATTGTGTGCCCCTGACGCCGATGGGCCATACCGAGCTTGTGGCCATCGTGAATGCCCTGCAACCGGAACAAACGCATCACTGATTTGACGCCGGCCTACAGTGAATACCCTACTTCAAATACAGGCTTGGCTTGGCAGAGTGAAGGTTTTTACCTCAGTGCAATCATTTCTGGTCCCACGGATACTTGCATCAAGAAAGCTCGATAGGGTTGTCAAGGTCAGCATGAATTCGATGTGAATGAGTTGATCACAACAACCAAGCAGGAGTGGTCATGATGAAAGCGCATGCCCCGATAAATGGAACCAAGTGAGCAGCAAATGCAAGTCGTCAAATTACCCCTATCAAGGAGAACGTAATGAAAACCAGAATGCACATCGCAGCCCTCACCCTTGCGCTAACGGGCGTCATGGTTGCTTCCAACGCGAACGCCATTGCCGTTCACCTGACTGGAAATTTCGGTGCGACGGGTTATACCGTCGTGTCATTCACCACCGCCTCGGCAGGGATCGTCGATCTGCTCTACACGGGCGGCTTCGAGGACCCGAATCTTTCATTGTTTGATTCCACCGGCGCCCACCTGATAACGAATGACGATGCAGAAGGCCTTACGCTTTCCACCTATTCCCGTATTACCCAAAATCTCGCTGCCGGTTCGTATTCGATGCTGGTGAGTTCCTGCTGTGAAGCCTGGGGCTATGCGTATTTTGAAGGTGGCGCTGTAGACGTTGGAGAAGGAACCGTTGATGGAGTAGGAACCGATGGATACAACCTCGGCTCTTATTTGCTTGGCGGCACCGCCACCCTGAGCGATATGCAGTTCTTCCTCGACAATTCGGCTTGGTCGGCTGAGGCGGGTGGCCAGCCTGTTGCGATGACCATCACTGGCGATGTGGCGGATATCACTGCCCAGGTCGGGACACTCAGCCCGGTTCCGGAAGCCGAGACCTATTTGATGATGCTGGCCGGATTGGGGCTTGTGGGTGCAGTGGTGATTCGGCGCAGAAAATACTGAGCGAATCGATTTGCAGGATATAAACGGGAGCTGCGGCTCCCGTTTTTTTCGCCAGGAATAAGGGCTGAGGTCCCGGCCCGCCCCAAGCCGCCGGAATGATCGCCCATCATCAGGAAGGGATCGTGGTCTGAAAATCATTCCGCATTGCCTGTAGTACCGACCTGCCTCTCCCGGATTTTCTACGTAGAAACCCACTCATCGTATGCAGGCTTGACCGCCACAGCGTGCGGGTTTCGCTCCGTGTTGTTTCCTTAGCCGTTTCTCTAATCTCACATCAGGCAAGTTCGTCCAGCATGGGCGTGACGGTCAGTGTGGGTTGAGTGTGTATTGATACGAGCGGGAGATGCGTGATGAAAACCGATACCTTGAGACTGTGCAGCGTTGCGCACATGGGCCGGAACCTGTTTTTTATGTTGCTGCTGTGGAGCGTTTTCCACGCGTTGTCTGCACATGCGCTAACGATCAATGTTGTTGATCAGAACGGTATGCCGGTCAGCAATTTCCGCTGGCTGGTCGAGGAGGATGCCACCAAGGAGTCCATCCCGGGTCAGTTGGCAGGCGCCGACAATCTGTCGCTGAATTTTCACACCAGCTATATGCCGGTGGTGGCTGCAGGCCGGGTGGGCGTAAAGCCGAAAGGCCCGGCTCTGGCTGATCTGCCGCTTGATTCGACGAAACGCCATTACATTTCGGTGCTGCCCGACGGCGGCGGCTACCAGATGGGCGGCGCCTCGCTGCCAGCAGGGCAGGGCAGCGTGACCGTCGTGGTCAACAAGACGCCCATCCCCACTGCGCAGATTTCGGTGTTCGTCTTCAACGACAACTGGCCGATCAACGGCGCCCCCGACCTGCCACAGGAAGTGGGTCTGGAAGGATTCAGCATCCTCCTCAAGGAGGCAGGCGGCACCTTCGGGCAGTCCGGTGGCCAGGTGACCCAGGATGCGTTCGGCAATCCGATCGGAACGACTTACCAGCAGGACGCAAGCGGCAATTTCATTTTCGAGAATGACGCGCCCAAAGTGCTGGTCCTCGGCAACGGCTTCATCTCTTCGGGAGCGGACGGCGTGGTGCGCATCAAGTATCTGGCGCCGGCCAAATACACCGTGGAGGTGGTGCCGCCTGCCGGCTCCGATTGGCACCAGACGTCCACCATCGAAGGGACCAAGGGGATCGACGCCTGGGTGAAGGCCAATG
>MGZO01000026.1:10140-17958 GCA_001802655.1 Hydrogenophilales bacterium RIFOXYD1_FULL_62_11 | reverse complement strand
CCAGTGCCCAATTGCTGGGTGGGGCTGAATGAACTGCCGGTCGTGGGTGGACGCGGGGTCTACTCCAGGAAATGCAATGCCGACAGCACCTTCTCGATTCCCAACGTGCCGGCCGGAACTTACCAGCTGGTCATCTGGGACGAGTTCCTCGATCGCATCATCGCTTCCACCAATGTGACCGTGCCAGCGGGCGGCGGCGCGGTTGACTTGCTCGATGTGCCGGTTTTCGACTGGTTCGGGCATTTCAAAGCACGCGTTTTCTTCGACACTATTCAGGCCGGCGACACCACGCCGAATGGTTTCCGCGACGCGAACGAGATCGGTCTTCAGGATCAGGCGCTGAATCTGCGCTTCCGCGACGGCAGCATCTACCAGTCGACCGCTACCAACGCCCAGGGCGAAGCCGAATTCAGCGAAGTCTTCCCCTTCTTCAACTGGCTGGTTGCCGAAGTCGATTTCGCCCGCTTCAAGGCCACCGGTACGACCCTTGTGGTCGACAACGGCGGGCCGGTTGCGGCGGACGACGGCTGGGCCATGCCATCGCGCAACGCGCTCACCCCGCAACTGCAGGAGTGCATGCCGGGGGATGTGGAAGATGGCGTGCCGGAGTGTCCGACTGCAGGTGGCCCCAGGATCAATCCCAACACCGGAAACGCACTGTCGCGCACCGATACGGGACCGATCCTGACCCAGGGCATCGCAACTTTCCTCGGCCAGACCAACCTCATCGAATGGGGCAAGACGCTTTACACCTCGGGAGAAAACGGCGGCGTGTCCGGCATGGTTCAGTACGCCACGGTGCGCGCCGAGGAAGACCCGCGCTATGCCGCTGCTGAAAACTGGGAGCCGGGCATTCCGCGGGTGCAGGTCAACCTGTACAAGGACTGTGACATGAACGGCATCCCCGACAAGCCGGGCTGCACACCGGCGACCGGTCAACTACCAGCGACGGGGCTGAATCCCACGCGAGCAGATGTGCAACTGGCCGATGTGGACAACCATCCATTCGGCTGGAGCGAAGGCGGCGCCAAGGGCGCTGAGGATGTCGACCGAAATGGCAACGACACCTTCGACCAAGGCGACGCGTTCGACATCGCCACCACCGATAGCTGGGATGACAGCTTGCCGAGTGGCTGCCAGGGCGCACCGTTTGTTTCGACCAGTGGCGTGACTACCGACTGCTACGATGGTTTGCGCAATTTCAACCAGATGCGTCCTGCCGTGTTCGACGGGGGCTTTGCCTTCGGCGGCCCCGCTGGAAAACCGGAGCTGGCCGTTGGCACCTATATTGTCGAGGCGGTGACGCCACCCGGCTACGAGACGGTGAAGGAGCTCGACAAGAACGTCGACTTTGGCGACAGCTACACGCCCAGCCCCCTGTTGCTGCCGCCCGTGTGCGTGGGCGACGACAACGTCATCCCGGTTGACGCTGAGCTTGAACTGATGCCCGGTGTGATTTCGGCCTACGCCGGTCAGACCCGTCCACTGTGCGATCGCAAGTCGATTGAGGTCAAGCAGGGGCAGAACGCCGGTGTCAATTTCTTCATGTTCACCGAAGTGCCGGTTGCGGGCCACATCGTCGGCTTCATTCTAGACGACACCGCCAACGAGTTCGATCCGAACGCACCTACCTTCGGCGAAAAACACGCGCCGCCACATGTTCCGGTGTCCATCCGCGACTGGACCGGGCGCGAGATTTCGCGCGTCTATTCCGACCAGTGGGGGACCTATAACGCGCTGGCACCTTCGAGCTATTCGGTGAATTTGCCGTTCCCGTCCGGTGTGTCGCCCAACATGCTGACCACCTGCATGAACCATCCGGGGCCGATCGAGGATACCCGTGTCGGTTCACCGACGTTCGGGCAGATGATCATCGATCCTTACTTCGACCGGCAGTACAGCCAGTTCTGCTACACCTTCCAGTACCTGCCGGGCAAGACCACCTATCTGGACACGCCGGTGCTGCCAGTGGCGGCGTTCGCCGGTGCGGGACAGTTCCCGCTGGATTGCGAATACCCCAACGGCACGCCGGTGATCTACTCGGTTGAAGGCAAGACAGCCAGTGGCGCCAGCCAGAGCGGCCCGTATGTGCCGAGGCCGCCGACATCCTGCACTGCAACAAGCACCGGCAGCTGCCCGACGTTGACACTGGTCGCGGCTGGCATGGTGGACGTGACGAACCCGGCGTATGACGGCACCTCGGCAACCGCCCCGACTATCCCGCGCAACTTTGGCTTTGGCGCGAACACGGGCGTGGTGAGGTTCGCTGGCAAGACCCTGCCCATCAAGAGCTGGAGTGACGGCATTGTCGAGGCGTATGTTCCCTATGCGGTCACGACCAGCGCCTCTACCATCGGGCAACTGGAACTCACCAGTGCCAGCGGTCATGCCACCAAGATGGGCGTTAACGTCACGATTGGCAAGGCGGCTGGCATGACAGTCAGAACGGTTGCGCCTGGAACGAAGATCCAGACTCAAATCGATGCAGCCTTCCCGGGTGACCTGATTCTGGTGCCGCCGGGAATCTACGACGAAGTGGTCATCATGAACAAGAAGGTGAGCCTGCAGGGCTGGGGTGCGCCCGCCACAATGATCAATGCGGCCAAATTTCCGGCCGAGAAGACGCAAGCCTGGCGCGACAAGATCAATCTGCTGCTCGCCGCCAACGCCTTCGATCTGTTGCCTGGACAGGAAGCCGG
Organism: Hydrogenophilales bacterium RIFOXYD1_FULL_62_11; assembly: GCA_001802655.1. GTDB lineage: Bacteria > Pseudomonadota > Gammaproteobacteria > Burkholderiales > Thiobacillaceae > Thiobacillus. The sequence continues at coordinate 15,259 of MGZO01000026.1, read as the reverse complement.
TTTTAATGGGCCCAATAACGAACCCTTGTTGTTCGGTGCGGAAGAGGCGCCAGGCATCCTGGTCGTCGCCAGGGCAAGCGGGGCGCAGGCGTTCAATAACACCCGCAACGCGCGTATCGACGGCTTCACCATTACCGGTGCGGAAAACGGCGGCGGCATATTCGTCAACGGTTACGCCCGCTTCCTGGAGATCAGCAACAACAAGCTCATCAGCAACTACGGCAACTATGGGGGGGGCATCCGGGTCGGACATCCCAACCTGATCGACCCCACCGTCGTCGCCGCCGACGACAACCTGGACGGCGGGTATGTGAACGCCCAGAACAACAACGTTCGCATCCACCACAACCACATCACCCAGAACGGTGGGGGAGGGGAAACCGGCGGTGGCGTGTCGCTGTGTACGGGCAGCGATAATTATCAGGTCACAAGCAACTACATTTGTGGCAACCATTCCATGGGCAACGGTGCCGGCATTGGTCACCTGGGCCGCAGCAACAACGGCCTGATTGCCAGCAACACCGTCATCTTCAACCAGTCGTTCAACCAGGGGCTGGGCGTGTCCGGCGGCGGCATCTTCGTCGGTGGGCAGGCTACTTTGGCCCCGGTGGCAACAACAGGGCTCTCGCCCGGTAGCGGGAACGTGACGGTGTCGGCCAACCTGATTCAGGGCAACCTGGCTGGGGCAGGGGATGGCGGTGGCATCCGTGCCGAGTTCGTCAACGGGCTCGATGTCCTGCGGACGCCCGGCAACCCGGCCCTCTGGTATCAGCTGAACGTGGCGAACAACATGGTGGTTGACAACATCGCCGGCATGGCGGGCGGCGGCATCTCGCTGCAGGACGTGGTCAAGTCAGCGATCGTCAATAACACCATCGCCAATAACGACAGCACGGCGACGGCAGGGGCGGCATTTGCGGCCAACAGCCCGAACCAGTCGACAGCGCAACCGGCAGGCATCGTTTCGCGCGCCCACAGCACGCTGCTCTACAGCACGATCGGGGCAGGCTCTGGCTACAAGATCGAGTACGCCAACCCAACGCTGGCGAACAACATCGTCTGGCACAACCGCTCGTTCTACTGGGTCATCAACGAAGCCGATCCGGCCGATTTCGGCCTGTGGCCCGACGTCAGAACCAATTGCACGAGCACCCGTTGTGGGCCTCCCGTGTATCGGGATCTGGCCGTGCTGGGGACGTCGAACCCGGCACACCAGCTGAACCCACGCTACAGCCTGCTGACCGACCTGACGGGTTATGGCGGCGCCAACAACATCACGGGTGATCCACGGTTCGTCTGGGAGTACATCAACGGCGATCAGGGCCAGACCATTCAGCAGGTTGAGCTGACCACCAGCATCGCAACAGCGCCAGCTTTCGATGAGGGGGGCAACTTCATCGACGTACGCTTTGGGCCGCTCACCCCCACCGGGGATTACCACCTCAAGGTGGGTTCGCCGGCGCTGGCCAAGGGAACGCTGCTGCCCGAGGTGGCCCCTTTGATCGACTACGACTACGACGGTCAGCGGCGGTCGATACCCACCAATTCGCTGCCCGACATGGGTGCGGATGAACGCAAGTAACCGCTGAAGAGACAATCCGCCGGGCTTGCCCGGTGGATATGGAAACCAGAAGGAGAATCATCATGATTTCAAGCGACCTTCGGAAACGTTTGCTGCCTGTCGCGCTGGCTGCATGCGGGCTGCTGGCAGGCCAGGCTGGCGCCGCGGTATACGTGCAGTGCCCGGGCGACACCAATGGCGATGGCATTCCCGAGACGCCCACGCCCGGTGTCGTGTGCAAGCACCTCGCGGCCGGCGACGGCTTTTCAACCATGGCAGACGGCAAGGTGTTGTATGGCTTCGGCTTTTCCGACATCACCGGCGAGCTGCCGGCAGACGCCATCAGCAAAGGGCTGCTGGCCGCCAACTTTGCCGCACCGACCATCGAACTGAAGGAGGGTGAGCAGTTTTACCTCACGCTCACCAATGTCGGCATGGTCGTCCGCCCCGACCTGTTCGACCCGCACACCGTGCACTTTCACGGCTTCCCCAACCAGGCGCCGGTGTTCGACGGCATGCCGGAAGGCTCGTTCGGCATCAACATGGGGTCGAGCGTGACCTACTTCTACAACATCACCGAGCCGGGCACCTACATCTACCACTGCCACATGGAAGCCACCGAACACATGCAGATGGGCATGCTCGGCCAGATCTACGTGCGCCCGGCGCAGGACGGCACGACCAAGACCTACAACGGCAAGACCTACAACAAGTTCGTCTACAACGATGGGGATGGCTCCACCGGATACGACCGGGCCTACCCGATCCAGCTGGGTTCGATGGACCACAATTTCCACGACGCCAGCGAGACGGTGCAGCCGCTGCCGTTTGCCGAGATGAAGGATACCTATGCCATGCTCAATGGCCGCGGCTATCCCGATACCGTCAATCCCAGTTCCTTGCCAACACCGACGGTCGACGGCGCGAGCGTCAACAACGACAACGAGTCGCAGAAGATCAGCGCGCTGATTACGGCAAGCGCGGGGGAGAAAATCCTGCTGCGGCTGTCCAATCTCAACGTCACCAATTACTACACGGTCACCACGCTCGGTTTGCCGATGCGCGTGGTGGGCGGCGGTGCGCACATCGCGCGCGGCCCGGGTGGCAAGGATCTGTATTTCGACACAAGTTCGGTGACCCTGGGCGGCGGTGAGACGATGGACGTCATCGTCGATACGGCTGGCGTGGCGCCCGGGACCTATTTTCTTTACACCACCAATCTCAATTTCCTGAGCAACAACGACCAGGATTTCGGCGGAATGATGACCGAAATCCGGGTCCAGTAGCCGGGCCGAACTTGAGCGAAGCAAAAGGAGAGGCGACATGAAACAGACCATTTTCCCGCTCACCCGATGGCTCGCCGCCGTCATGGCCATGCTGCTGTTCGCAGGTGGATGTCCGGCGTGGGCGGGCATCGACGGCATCACCGGACCGGTATTCAATCTCACCGCCAAAGCGGATTACATCAGCACCGGCGATGGCGACAACATTTATAACTGGGGCTACGCCAATGGTGCCGGCTTCATGCAGTATCCGGGACCAACCTTGATCGTGAACCAGGGCGACACCGTCACGATCCATCTCAGGAACACCCTGCCGGTCCCGGTTTCCATCGTTTTCCCCGGACAGCAGGGCGTGACTACCACGGGCGGCAGCCCGGGGCTGCTGACGGCCGAGGCACCCGCCGACAATGGCGCCACGGTGGTGAGCTATACCTTCACAGCCAGCCACGCCGGCACCTATCACTATCACAGTGGCACTCAGCCCGCGCTGCAGGCAGAGATGGGGCTGGTGGGCGCGCTGATCGTGCGCCCGGCCAATGTGGCCGATCCGCTGCATCAGGCCTACGCCCACCCGGGCACCGCGTTTTCCCGCGAGCACCTGTTCATGCTCACCGAGGTCGACCCGAAGATTCACCAGCAGGTCGAGGCGCTGGTAGCAGCAGGGCTGCCGGTCAACGTCGACACCAGCGTGTACAAGCCGGTACTGTGGTTCATCAACGGCCGCAATGCGCCGGACACCATGCTGGATGCCGGGGTGCCCTGGTTGCCCACCCAGCCCTACAACAGCATGCCGCGCATGCATCCGGGCGAGAAGCTGTTGATGCGCGTGATCGGTGGCGGACGCGACCTGCATCCGTTCCACACCCACGGCAACAACTTCTGGGTCATCGCGCGTGATGGTCGGGTATTGGAGAGCGCGCCCGGCGCGGGGCCTGATCTGGCCGTCTCGGATTTCACCCTGCGCACCGTGCCGGGCCAAACCTACGACGCCACCTTCGAGTGGACCGGCAAGGGCCTGGGCTGGGACGTCTATGGACACGCCCCGGGCGAACCGCTGCAACCGAACGAATACGCGCCGGATCACGGCAAGCCGATTCCGGTGGTGCTGCCCAATCTACAGGACCTCACCATTGGCCCGCATTACAGCGGCAGCCCCTATCTTGGCCGCTTCGGCACCCTGCCACCCGGGTCGGTTGTATTGAACGAGAACGCAGGCTACTTCCACATGTGGCACTCGCATAACGAGCGGGAGATCGTCAATAACGACATCTTCCCCGGCGGCATGATGACGATGCTGATCATCGAACCTGCCAACGTGACCATCCCGTAATCAAGGGGGAGATACGATCATGAAAACCAAGTTGCTACCCATCAGCCGGATGGCCCATGCGCTCGCACTGGCTGGACTTTTCGGCTTCCCCTCCGCGGCGTCCGCCATCGAGTACTGGCTGCGCGCTGAGCCGCTTACGGTGTCGATGCCGGGGGGGGCCAACGTACCGATGTGGGGTTACGCCAACTGCACGGATTCGACTTTCAGCAGTTGCACCGCAGCGACCGTGCCGGGGCCAGCGCTAACCGTTCCGGTGGGCGACGCTTCGCTGACCCTGCACTTGAAGAACGATCTGTCGGCCAACACCTCGATCGTGATTCCCGGGCAGATCACAAACATGGTTCCGGTCAAATTCACCGATTCCACCGGACGGGAGCGGGTGCGTTCATTTACCCATGAAACCCTGGCGGGCGGAGGCGTGGGCGATTACGGCTGGACCAATCTGAAACCCGGCACCTATCTTTATCACAGCGGCACGCACCCGCAGGTGCAGGTGCAAATGGGCTTGTATGGCGGCGTAAAAAAGGATTTCGCGGCCGGTGAGGCTTATTCTGGCGTGGCCTACAACAACGAGGTCACCCTGCTCTATAGCGAGATCGATCCGGCGCTGCATACGGCAGTCACTACAGACAACTATGGTCCAGGCACGGCCATGCCCAGCACCTTGAACTATCAGCCGAGGTATTTCCTGATCAACGGAAAACCCTTCCAGGCTGGCGATCCCGTACTGGCAAGCCTGACCGCCGGGCAGCCCACACTGCTGCGTTTTCTTAACGCCGGCCTGCAAACCCATGTGCCGGTGATCAATGGTCTCACCATGCGGCTTGTCGCCGAGGACGGCAATCCCTATCCCTGGCCGGCCAATCCTCGCGAGCAGTATTCGGTGTTGCTGCCTGCCGCCAAAACCATCGACGCGATCATCGTCCCGAAAGCGGTGGCGGGCGG
>MGZO01000026.1:5750-10099 GCA_001802655.1 Hydrogenophilales bacterium RIFOXYD1_FULL_62_11 | reverse complement strand
CGGCATGCTTGCGTTTCTCGATGTGGGCAGCGGCGGCAACGCGCCCGAGTTCACCTCGTCTGCGGTCACCACGGCGACACAGGGTGTTCTTTACAACCCCACCCTGACTGCGACCGACGCCGATGGCGGCACGCTGAACTACTCGCTCGACGTCAGTCCTGTGGGAATGAACGTTGATGCCAGCAGTGGTCTGATTGCCTGGACGCCCTCCGCGAACCAGATCGGAAGTCAGGCGGTGACCGCACGGGTGACCGACCCGACCGGATTGTTCGCCACGCAGTCGTTCAGCATCACGGTGGCCAATGTCAATGATCCACCGCTGGCGCAGAACGATGGCTACAGCATGATCCAGGGCGGCACCCTGAATGTCAGTGCCCCTGGTGTGCTGGGCAATGACAGCGATCCGGATCCTGCTGATACGCTCACGGCGGTGAATTTCAGCGCAGCCTCGAACGGCACGCTGGCCGGCAATGCAAACGGCAGCTTTGTCTACACGCCGGCAAGCGCATTCAGCGGTGTGGCAAGCTTCAGCTATCGGGCGCAGGACAGCAGCACCGCCACCAGCAACGTCGCCACGGTTTCAATTACCGTCAATGCCAACAAGGCGCCGGTCGCGGTGGACGACACCTTCAGCGCGCCGGTTCGCAGGTCCACGCCACCGTATGTGCCGCAAATCTTGACGGTGTTGGCCAACGACAGCGACCCGGATACGGCGCTCGATCCGACCAACGTCATCAATCCGGCCACGGTGGTGATTTCGACTGCGCCCAACAAAGGGGGCAGCCTCATCGTCAATGCAAACGGCACGCTCACCTACACACCCAAGCTCAACTTCCGTGGCACCGAGGTGTTCAGGTATCGGGTGAGGGACAACCTGAATGCGCAATCTAACGCCGCCACGGTACGGGTGAACGTGCAGTGATGGAACCAGTCGGCCCCAAGGGGCCAGTAAACAGGCAAGTCTCTGCCTGGGCTGAACTGAGGTGTCGAGAGGGGGCAATATGAAACAGCATGATCTCTTGTCTGACAGGCATGGTCGCCAGCTTTCTGCGGGTTTCGGCGAAGTGTTGTGGGCGCTCTTGCTGGCTGCCGCGATTGTCATGGTGGTTGCCAGCGGCACTGCCGCTGCCGCTGAGGCGCCCGTCAAGCCGACACCGCGCAGCGAAATCGAGAACCAGCTGGGGATCAAAATCGTGGGTTTGCGACGCTCCTCGGCCGGTTACATGCTCGATTTCCGTTACCGCCTGCTCGATCCCGCCAAAGCGGCATCGCTGCTGGATCGCACGATCCGGCCCTATTTGCTGGACGAAGCCACCGGCGCGCAACTGGGCGTGCCCGATGCGCCCAAGGTCGGCCAGCTGCGCCCGACCTCGCGCAACAATGTCATCCCGGGGCGCAATTACTACATCCTGTTCGCCAATCCGGGCCGCTATCTGAAGGCGGGGAGCAAGGTCAGCCTGATTGCCGGGGATACCCGGATCAGCCAGCTCACGGTCGAGTAGCAGGAGGCATGAATCATGACCGCCCGCACACGCAGAAACGGACACCGAGTCGGCGTTCTGGCTGCGTTCGGCTGGCTGGCCTGCAGCGGCGCGCAGGCTGCGTCGATTGCGCCCGACCTGACAGCGGAATTGGCGGGCCGGGCGCCATACGAGGAAATTGCGGTGATCGTATCCTTGTCCGATAAGGTGAACCCCCGCCTTTTCAGGCAGGCAGACCGAAGCAAACGCGATACCCGGCTGGTCAGGGCGCTCAAGGAAAGAGCCGCCGCGGCCCAAGGCACGCATCGGGTTTTCCTGCAGAACAATGGCGGGCGGCGGCTGCGTGAATTGTGGGCCATCAACGGCATCGCCGTGACGGCGCGCGCCAGTGTCATCCGCCAGTTGGCGTCCCGTCCCGGCATTGAAAGCATTCGCCTGGATTCGACCATGCAGGCCCCCGTGACCACCTTTGGCGATACGGCGCCACCGGAGTGGAATCTCAACGTGGTGCGGGCGCCGGAACTGTGGTCATTGGGCCATAGCGGCGCCGGCGTGGTGGTGGCCAACATGGATACCGGCGTCGATGCCCTGCATCCCGATCTGGCCGCCCAATGGCGCGGCGGCGACAACAGCTGGTACGACCCCCACGGCGAGCACGTCACCCCGCATGACAGCGACGGCCACGGCACCCAGACCATGGCCATCATGGTCGGCGGGGGCGCTGGAGGGACCGCCATCGGCATGGCGCCGGATGCCCGCTGGATCGCAGCCAAGCTCTATAACGACGCCGGCCTTGCCCACTACAGCGACATTCACCTTGCGTTTCAATGGCTGCTCGACCCCGATGGCGATTTGACTACGGTGGATGCACCGGATGTGGTGAATGCTTCGTGGGGCCTGGCCGGCACGGCCGGGCAGTGCATGACCGAATTCAGCGCGGACATCGAGGTGCTCAAAAACGCCGGCATTGCCGTGGCATTTGCCGCAGGCAACGACGGCCCGGCGCCGCTGACCAGCGTCAGCCCGGCCAACAATCCACAAGGCTTTTCTGCCGGCGCAATCGATGCCTCACTGGCCATCGCCAGCTTCAGCAGCCGCGGCCAGTCCGCCTGCGACGGCACGGTGTACCCGAAACTGGTCGCGCCCGGCGTCAACATCAACACGGCCGATCTCTCCTTCGGCGGGTTGCCGCTGTATGCCGTGGTCTCCGGCACGTCCTACGCTGCCCCCCATGCGGCGGGCGCGATGGCGCTGCTGGCAGGCGCCTTTCCCGGTGCCGGCGTCATGCAGATCGAAGCGGCGCTGTCACAGAGCGCGCAGGATCTGGGCGTGGCCGGCGAGGACAACAGCTATGGTTACGGCCTGGCTGACGTGCAGGCGGCCTATCAGGTGCTGCTGGCCGGCCTGAATAACCCGCCGCAGGCGCAGAGCGATGCCTATAGCATGATCAAGCACGGCACGCTCAGTATCCCGGCCCCCGGCATCCTCGGCAACGACAGCGATCCGGATGCCGGCGACACCCTGGCCGCGGTGAATTTCGGTGCGCTGTCGCCTGCCGGCGGCACGCTGGTGCCCCATAACGATGGGGGCTTCAGTTTCACCCCGCCGCCCGACTTTAGCGGTTCTGTGAGCTTCAGCTATCAGGCACAGGACAGCCACGCTGCCACCAGCAATGTGGCCACGGTATCCATCAGCGTCAACGCCAACCGGGCGCCGCTGGCCGTGGACGACACGGCGACCGCACCGGTACGCCGCACTTCGCCGCCGTATGTGCCCATCGTCATCAACGTGCTGGCCAACGACAGCGACCCCGATACCGTGATCGACCCGGCCAACGTCATCAACGCGGCCAGCGTGACGATTACGAGCGCACCCAACAAGGGCGGCAGGGTGGTCGTCAATGCGGACGGAACCCTTGCCTACACACCCAAGCTCAACTTCCGTGGCACCGAAACATTCCGCTACCGGGTGATGGACACCTACATCACGCCTGCCAGCTCGAACACGGCCTACGTACGCGTATCCGTGAATTGAAACGCGCAATCTGAACAGGAGGGAAGTCAAGATGAATGCGAATGATCCGGTACACCGTGGTTCTGCTACCGAAGCGGCAGGCTGCAGGGCAGCCAGACACCTCGGTTTCGCGATACTCGCAACACTGGCACTGGGACTGGCGCCATTTCCCGCCGCGATCGCGCAGGAGCATGAGCATCACCATCATCACGCCATGCCCAGCGAGCAGGACGGCTATGTGCGCACGCAGGCGACCTACACCATTCCAGATGTGAAGCTGCTGGATGCCAACAGGGCAGGGGTCTTGCTGCGCAGCCAGCTCGACGACAAGCCGGTCATCCTGAATTTCATTTTCACCAGCTGTGGCGCCATTTGCCCGGTAATGAGCACGACTTTTTCCCAGGTGCAGGCAGCCTTGGGGCAGGAACGGGACACGGTGCGCATGGTGTCGATTTCCATCGATCCCGAGCACGACACCCCGGAGGCACTCAAAATCTATGCCAAAAAATACGGCGCAGGACCGCAGTGGAAGCTGCTGACGGGCAGCCTCGACAACAGCATCGCGGTGCAGCGCGCGTTCGATGTCTATCGCGGCGACAAGATGGGACATACCCCGGCTACCTTCCTGCGGGCGAGGGCAGGGCAGCCCTGGGTGCGGCTGGACGGATTCGCCAGCGCCGAAGACATCCTGCGCGAGTACCGCCAGCTCACATTCCGTTAGCCGTGTCCCTCGGGCCGCGCTGTCATCCCTGAAATCATGTGTCGCGCGGCCCCCATTCTGGCGCTGCTGCTTGCCTTGGCCGGGCACGGTCTGGCAGTGGCGACCCCTGCCGATGGGGCGAGCCTGCCGGGTCA
>MGZO01000026.1:1609-5721 GCA_001802655.1 Hydrogenophilales bacterium RIFOXYD1_FULL_62_11 | reverse complement strand
GTATCTACCGTGACGGGGTGCTTCCATCGGGTGAACCCGTGCGCGCGACGGTGCAGAAAGGGGTGGGGCTGAGCGGTGCCGATGCGGCTTGCGCCAAGTGTCACCGCCGGAGCGGACTCGGCAGCAGCGAGGGCAGCAATAACATCCGGCCGATAGCGGGACGCTTGCTATTTGCCCAACCCGAAACTGCGCGCCCGGTCGAAACCGGCGGTGGCGTAGCTGCCGGCGCGCGCGTAGCGGAGCGGCCGGCCTATACCGAGGCGACGCTGGCGCGGGCGCTCCGCGAGGGCATTGACCCGGCCGGTCACACGCTCGCCCCGCTGATGCCGCGCTACCAGCTGAGCGGCGCTGATATTGCCCAGCTTCACACCTATCTTGGCGCGCTGTCAGCCGAACCTGCGCCAGGGGTAAGCGACACAACGATTCACTTTGCAACCATCATCGCGCCGGGCGTTAGCCCGGACAAAACCCGGGCCATGCTGCAGGTGTTGCAGGCGTTTGTCAGCGACAAGAACGGCGGCACCCGCAAGGAAACGCGCCGCCGGGAAATCGGGCGCGAGCAGATGTAGCGGGCATTCCGGACCTGGGTGCTTCATCCCTGGGAACTGAGCGGCCCGCCGCAAACCTGGGGCGATCAACTGGCAGCCTACTATCGGCAACAACCCGTGTTTGCCGTCATCGGCGGCGTCGGCGGCGGCACCTGGCAACCGGTGCACACGTTCTGTGAAACCTTCGAGGTTCCCTGCATCTTTCCCGATGTGGACTATCCCGATGTGACGGGAACAGGCTATTACCCGCTTTATTTCTCGCGCGGCGTCACGCTGGAAGCCGGGGTGCTGGCCAAGCATCTTCTGAAAACCCGCCAATCCGCCAGGAATGACACGGTCGTGCAGGTGTATCGCGACAATGCCTTGGGGCGTGTGCCGGTAGAGGTTCTGCGCCAAGCGCTGCATCGCAACAAGGGGGCAGTGGTTGTGGATTATCCGCTGGCCGAAGGTGCCCAGCTATCGATGGAAACGCTGGCAAAGCTAGCCGGCAAGGATCGGCCTTATGTGCTAGTTGCATGGCTGGATTCAGCCGATCTCAAGGATCTTGGGTTTGCCAGTGGGCCGCCAGCGGCATTAAAGGACATTTATATTTCAGCCAGTCTGTCTGGCATGCATCGACCTGATTTTCCCCAGGGCTGGTTGAGCAAGTTAAATATGGTTTTTCCGTTTGACTTGCCTGCGAGTCGCGAGCAACGATTGTTACGCATGAAGGCCTGGCTGCACGCCAGGAAAATTCCGCTGACGGATGAGCGCACTCAGGCCAACGCATTCTTCGCAGCCACCGTCACTGGGGATGCGGTATCTCATCTGGGGGACAATTTTTCCCGGGATTATTTAATCGAACGCATCGAACAAATGACGCAATCCTCCTTGTCACCCTCAATCTACCCGCATCTTAGCCTGGGTCCCGGACAGCGATTTGCATCAAAAGGTGGCTATGTCATCCGATTTCCACCCGGAACGGACGGCACACCGTCAGCAATCAGTGAATGGCTGATTCCTTAAGTGTTAAGTGTTGTATCTCACAATGGGTAGCCGTTGTTCTTGCAGGAAGCCTGTTGATTTGCGTTGTTACTTGGGTTCCCCGTTTTCCTGGGCACCAAAAAGCAGCTGTACCCGACGCTCGACCGCCGTCTCGGTCCTGTCATCGCGCTTGTCGAAGCGTTGCCTCGGCGGGAGCTTTTTGATCTTCGCCCAGTTGTCCAAACAGCCGGGGGAGATAGCGAGGCATTCGCAGATTTCCCCTAATGACTCGTTGTAGAAAGCCGCTCATGACAGGGTCACATCGTGTGCCCGGATATGGGGTAAGTGCGGGGTGGGCAGGAAATAAACTTCCGGGATCACGAAAAACCGGAACAGGTCAAAAAATGAACCGCCCCATGTCCATTCAGCAGATGCGCGGCAGCGGATCGTCTTCCAGTTCGTCGAGAACGCGGCGGCCGCCCAGCTCGGTTTCCAGAATCACCCGGCTGTCGCCGGTTTCGATGCGGCCGATGATGCAAGCGCCCAGGCCTTCGGGCAGGGCGTGCCAGCGGGTAAGGATGACTTCTGCCGTAGCGGCGTTTGCCACGGCGACGATGCGGCCTTCGCATGCCAGAAAATACGGGTCATATCCCAGCATTTCACACACCGATACGACTTCCGGACGCAGCGGCACGGCGCTTTGATTCAGCTTGACGTTGTGGCCGCAGGCGCGCGCGATCTCGTGGGCGACGGTGGCGAGGCCGCCGCGCGTGGGGTCGCGCATGAAGCGCAGTCCGGGCAGATCGCGCACCGCCTGGGCCAGCGGCAGCACGGAGGCGACGTCGGAGCGCAGTTCGCCGGACAGGCCGAACTGTTCGCGCGCCAGCATCACCGCGATGCCGTGATCGCCGACCGGGCCGGATACCAGCACGACGTCGCCCGGCGCGATGGATTTGATGTCGAGCGGCGCCTGGGCGCGCTTGACGCCGATGCCGGCGACCGACAGATACAGGCCGCCGCCTTCGCCGCGACGCACCACCTTGGTGTCGCCGGCCACCACGGCGACGCCGCATTCGCGCGCCGCTGCGGCGAAGCTGGCGATGAGCCGGTTCAGCACCTCGACTTCGAGCCCTTCCTCGATCAGCGCCGACAAGGTGAGATAGCGTGGATCGGCGCCGGCCACGGCGAGGTCGTTGACCACGCCGTGCACCGCCAGCGAGCCGAGATTGCCGCCGGGAAATTCCAGCGGCTGCACGGTGAAGCCGTCGGTGGTGACCATGAGTTCGCCATCGAGCGGCGGCAGTGTCACCGCGTCGGCGTCGGTGTCGAGCAGCGGGTTGCCTAGATGCTTGGCAAAAATGTCGGCGATGAGTTCGCGCATCAGGCGGCCGCCGTTGCCGTGCGCGAGGAGGATGCGGGTGTCGTCCATGGGCTTTTTAGGAATGGAGAAATTCGATGACCTGTCCGAAGCTTAACCCGGCGTCGTTGACGGGAACGCGTTGCGGCAGATGGACCTTGAAACCCGCGGCCTCAAGCCGGCTGATCGTGGCTTCGGCCAGCACGCGGTTCTGGAACACGCCGCCGGTGAGGCCGACCGACTGGATGCCGGTTTGCGCACGCAGTTGTTTGGCCTGTTCGACCAACGCCTGCGCCAGGCTGAGATGGAAGCTGGACGCACGTTCGGCAGTTGGCAGGGCGTTATCGCCGAGCATGGGAAGCAGCGGTGCCCAGTCGGTGCGCCACAGGCCAAGCGGGTCGCGTTCGAGTGGCAGCGAAACGACTTCGCCATCAGTCTGGGTGGCCATGGCTTCGAGCCGCATCGGGCCTTCGCCTTCGAAACTGGCGTGAGTACAAATTCCGCATAAAGACGCAGCAGCATCGAACAGGCGGCCGACCGACGAACTTGAAGGGCTATTCAGCCTGGCCGACCATGCCTGGTGCAGGGGCCCGGGTGCAAACGGCGCCGCCTGACCCGTTTCCCACAGCAGCGCTGCCGCAGCGCGCCACGGCTCGCGCCCGGCCTTGTCGCCGCCGGGCAGCCGAAACGGCCTGAACGAACCGGCGTGCTGCCAGCAGCCGGGCGCACCCGTAAAGGCCTCGCCGCCCCACAGCGTGCCGTCCTCGCCGAGGCCGACACCGTCCCAGGCGAACATGATCCATTCGTCCACCTGCGGAAACTCCCAGGCCAGCGCCGAGGCGTGGGCGTGGTGATGCCAGACCTCGGCCAGCGGCAAGCCGCTGTCGCGCGCAAAGCGGCGGTAGCCGTAACCGGGATGGCGGTCGGCGATGAGCCGGGTTGCCTGCACCTGATACAAGCGCTGCAGGTCGGCCGCCACCTGCGCCAGGGTGTCGAGGCTGCGCGGCGTGTCGAGCTCGCCGATGTGCGGCGAGACGACAGCGCGTGTGCCCCAGGCGAGGCAGAGGGTGTTCTTCATGTGGCTGCCGAGCGCCAGCATGGGTTCAGCCAGCGACACGGGGAGTTCCAGTTCCAGAGGCGCGAGGCCGCGTCCCAGGCGCAGCGGCCGGGGGTGACCGGCGATGACGCGATACACCGGATCGTCGGCCGGGCGCACGATGGGGCGGTTGTGGTGCAGGAAGGCG
>MGZO01000026.1:0-1586 GCA_001802655.1 Hydrogenophilales bacterium RIFOXYD1_FULL_62_11 | reverse complement strand
CCCGAGGTGGCCACCAGCGGCCCGCCGAAGTCGTTCAACAGCAGGTCGTGCAGTGGCGAGTAGGGCAGCAGGCAGCCGATTTCTGTGAGGCCGGGGGCGATGTGTTCGGACAGACCGGAATCAACGCGTTTCGGCAGCAGCACGATGGGACGTTCGGGGGATGCCAGGAAATTGTCCAGTTCCGGCGTGGTGTGCATCACCGCGCGCAAGGCATCGAGGTCGCGCAGCATCACAGCCAGCGGTTTGGTCGGACGCGGCTTGCGGGCGCGCAGCGCGGCAACAGCTGAATCGTTGCTGGCGTCGCACAGCAGGTGGTAGCCGCCGACGCCTTTCACCGCGACGATTCTTCCCGCGCGCAATGCCGCGACGGCTGCGGCCAGCGCCACTTCATCGCCCTCGAGCTTTTCATCTCCCGACACAAACTGCAGATGCGGCCCGCACACCGGGCAGGCGATCGGCTCGGCATGAAAACGCCGATCGAGCGGGTTTTCGTATTCGGTACGGCAGTCCGCGCACAGCACGAAGTCGCGCATCGACGTGTTGGGGCGGTCATAGGGCAGGGCGGTGATCAGCGTGTAGCGCGGGCCGCACTGGGTGCAGTTGATGAAGGGGTAGCGGTAGCGGCGGTTGGCTGGGTCGTGCAACTCGGCCAAGCAGTCGGCGCAGACGAAGCCGTCGGGCGGCAGATGGATGTCGGCATGACTCGATGCTGCGCTGTCGAGGATGGCAAACGCTGCGGCGTGTTCGGCCTCGCAAGCGGTGATAGCAAACGGGCCAGGCACCGACAGCGGTGGCGCATCGTTCAGCAGCGCGTCGCTGAAAAGCTGGAGTTGCGCGGGTCTGCCTTCGGCGTGGATTTCCACCGCGCCATCGACGTTGCGCACCCAGCCGGTGATCTGATGCAGATGCGCCAAGCGATAGACGAAGGGCCGGAAGCCCACGCCCTGCACCCGGCCGCTGATCGAAATGCGCTGCGCGACGCGCTCAGGCATCGACGGCTACGCGTACGCCGCCGGCCCACCAGATGCGGCAGGCGCCTTCGTCCGACACCATGCAGGGGCCGACCGGGTTGCGCGGGGTGCAAGCCTTGCCGTAGATGCGGCACTGGTTGGGGTAAATCTTGCCCAGCACGACCTGTGCGCAATCGCAACCGGGCGGCATTTCGCCGGCGCGGCGACGGGTGGGGTCGGTATGGTCGGGGAATTGCAGGCGTGCATCGTGTTTGGCGAAAGCAGGCTTCAGCGCATAGCCCGAGTGGGGAATGAAGCCGATGCCACGCCAGTTGGCGTCGACGATGTCGAGGGTCTGATCGAGCATGCGCCGCGCGGTGGAATTGCCGCCGGGATGCGCGACTTCGCGGTAGCAGTTGTCGAGAAAGCGCTCGCCGGTTTTCAGCTGGCGCAGCACCGAATAGAACGACGCCAGCAGCGACTCGGTGCCGAAGCCTGCGACCGCGGCGGGAATCTCGTGACGGTCGACGACGAAGGCCCATTCCTCCGGTCCCATGATGGTGGAGACGTGGCCAGGCGCGACCAGCGCGTCGAAGCCGGGCGCACTAGGGCTGGATTCAAAACTGCCGAGCAGCA
>MGZO01000025.1:4885-5220 GCA_001802655.1 Hydrogenophilales bacterium RIFOXYD1_FULL_62_11 | reverse complement strand
GAAAAAGTGGGGAAGCTCGGCCCAGACGGTCTGATCGGTGAACCACCAGAGGCCCGCCAGGACCAGCAGGTAGGCCCAGAAAAACCGTTTGATGTGCTTCATGGCGGTCCCTTTTCCCGTTGCTCTGGCTGGTGTGACCGCCCCAGCTTACTCCTCGGCAACCGGTGGGTTCCCCGCTGCGCCACCGCGACTCAGAACACCTCGGTGTCCACCTCGCTGTTGCCCTGCGCGTTGTAGCGCTCGCCCTTCACGGTGTGCGGGTTGATGTGGTCGTCCAGCCGCGCCATCACCGAGGCGCTGAGCTTCACGTTCACCGCGCCCAGGTCGTCCTGCAG
>MGZO01000025.1:2207-4846 GCA_001802655.1 Hydrogenophilales bacterium RIFOXYD1_FULL_62_11 | reverse complement strand
TACAGCCCACCTCGTTGGCCATGGCCAGGTAGCCGGGCAGCAGCGTGAGGTTGGCGGCGTAGTTGTCGGGCGCAAAGCGCGGCATGCTGCGGCGGATGTCCTTGGCGTCGAAGGTGCTCACATCCAGCTCGCCGCACAGGAAGCCGCGACCCACCGGGCTGAAGGCCACGAAGGCGATGTCGAATTCGCGGCAGGTGTCGAGCACGGCGATCTCGGGGTTGCGCGTCCACAGCGAGTACTCGGTCTGCAGGGCCGCGATGGGGTGCACCGCCTGCGCACGGCGCAAGGTGGGGGCCGACACCTCGGAGAGGCCGATGGTCTGGATCTTGCCCGCGCGCACCAGATCACTCAAGGCGCCCACGCTGTCTTCGATGGGCACCTGCTTGTCCCAGCGGTGCAGGTAGTAGAGGTCGATCACATCGGTCTGCAGGCGCTTCAAGGCCGCTTCGCAGGTGGCCTTGATGGTCTCGGGCCGGCCGTCGATGACGCGCACCTTCACACCGTCGGCGTTGGGCACGCCCTGCATGCCGCACTTGCTGGCGAGCGTGAACTTCGAGCGGTGCTTCGACAGCACCTTGCCCACCAGCGTTTCGCTGGCGCCAAAGCCGTAGAGCGCTGCGGTGTCGAAGTGGGTCACGCCCGCGTCCAGCGCGCCGAGCAGCACACGCTCGGCCTGCTGCTCGGACACGGGGGCGCCGTAGGCGTGGCAGATGTTCATGCAGCCCAGACCGATGGCTGACACTTTGAAGGGGCCGAGTTGGCGTTGTTGCATGGAGTGAGCTCCTGAAATGGAAAACGGCCCCAGCCGTGAGGATGGAGCCGTGAATGGTATGCCTCGGCGCGAGGTGGCTCCACCCAGTGACGCCGCGGAACCGGCTTTGCCGGGCCGCTGGCGTCGTCTCCTTGAGGGGAAGGCGCGCAGCGCCGCAGGGGCGGGCTTATCCTTTCAGTTGCTGTTCCAGGTTGTGCAGCACCTGGTAGCAGTTGAACACCTTGCCCACGCTGGAGTTCGGCTCGCGGCCTTCCTTGATGGCGGCGAAGAACTCGCGGTCCTGCAGCTCGATGCCGTTCATGGACACGGCCACTTTCGACACGTCGATTTTTTCTTCCTTGCCGGTGAACAGGTCGTCGTAGCGCGCGAGGTAGGTCGCGGTGTCGCCGATGTAGCGGAAGAAGGTGCCGAGCGGGCCGTCGTTGTTGAACGAGAGGCTCAGCGTACAGATCGCGCCGTTGGCGGCCTTGAGCTGGATGCTCATGTCCATGGCGATGCCCAGCACCGGGTGGATCGGGCCCTGGATGGCGTTGGCCATCACGATGGGGCTGTTGCACTGGTAGGCGAACAGGTCCACGGTGTGGGCGGCGTGGTGCCACAGCAGGTGGTCGGTCCAGCTGCGCGCCTGGCCCAGCGCGTTGGTGTTGGTGCGGCGGAAGAAGTAGGTCTGCACATCCATCTGCTGGATGTTGAATTCGCCGGCCTGGATCTTGTTGTGCACGTACTGGTGGCTGGGGTTGAAGCGGCGGGTGTGGCCGCACATCGCGACCAGGCCGGTCTGCTTCTGCAGCGCCACCACGTCTTCGGCACCCTTCAGGCTGTCGGCGAGCGGAATTTCCACCTGCACGTGTTTGCCGGCCTTGAGGCAGGCGAGCGTCTGCTCGGCGTGCATCTGCGTGGGGGTGCAGAGGATCACTGCGTCGACTTCTTTCAACGCCAGGCTGTCGGCGAGGTCGGTGGTGACGTGCTGGATACCGTACTTGTCGGCGACCTCTTTGGTCTTCTCCAGGTCGCGGCTGATCAGCGAAACCACTTCGACGCCATCGATGTTCTTGATGCCGTCCAGGTGTTTGATGCCGAAGGCGCCGGCGCCGGCGAGGGCTACTTTGATGGTCATGTCAGTTGTTCTCCAGGATGAGGTGGCCCACGGCCGTGTTGGATGCGGGCACATGGTAGAAGCGGTGCTTCACGGTCGGAGCCGGACCCTGCACCTTGCCATCGACGATGTCGGACATGGCGCCGCGGGCGATCAGCCACATCACGAGTTCGATGCCTTCGCTGCCGGCTTCGCGCACGTAGTCGATGTGCGGCGTGTCGGCGCAGCCCACGGGGTCGGCAATCATCTGGTCGAGCCAGGCGTTGTCCCACTCGCGGTTGATCAGGCCGGCGCGTGCGCCCTGCAGCTGGTGGCTCATGCCGCCCGTGCCCCAGATGTGCACGTTCAGATCTTCGTCGTAGCTTTCCACCGCCTTGCGGATGGCCTGGCCGAGCATGAAGCAGCGCTTGCCCGAGGGCACCGGGTACTGCACCACGTTGACCGCGAACGGGATCACCGGGCAGGGCCAGGCGTCCGTCTTCGGGTCGAGCTCGCCACACATCAGCGACAGCGGCACGGTGAGGCCGTGGTCCACGTCCATCTTGTTGACGATGGTGAGGTCGAAGTCCTGCTGGATGACCGACTGTGCGATGTGCGAAGCCAGGTCCGGGTGGCCGATGACCTTGGGCACCGGGCGCGGGCCCCAGCCTTCGTCGGCCGGCTGGAACTCGGCCGCGGTGCCGATGGCAAACGTGGGGATCATTTCCAGGCTGAAGGCCGTGGCGTGGTCGTTGAAGACAAGGAAGATGACGTCCGGCTTGTTATCCTTCA
>MGZO01000025.1:1538-2186 GCA_001802655.1 Hydrogenophilales bacterium RIFOXYD1_FULL_62_11 | reverse complement strand
ACACGGGTTTCCAGTAGTCCTCCTGGGTCTTGCCCAGGTCCATGGCCGCGCCGATGGCGGGCACGTGCGAGGTGAAGACGGATGCGGTGATTTTGGCCATGGTCAGACTTTCTTTCCTGCGGCGCCCTGGGGCTGGCGGTGCGCTTGCGCGTCGCCGTCTTCACCCACGTAGCGGTTGCCTTCGACGGATCGGCCGCCCTGGATCATCATGTCGCGGTATTCGGTTTCGGTCATGCCGGTCATGGAGCCCGCCATCTGCTGGAAGCTCTTGCCGTCGGTGGCGCCGATCTTGGCCAGAAAGTAGATGTTGCCGCCGGTGCGCATGCACCAGTTGAGGTCGCGCGCCAGCACGGCCTGTTTCTGCTCTTCGGTCATCGGCCACTCGTCGAGGTAGGCGCGCTCGTCGGCCTTGAATTTCTCGCGGTTCTCGGCCTTCATCAGCGACATGCAGAACTGGTTGAGCCAAAAGCCCTTGCGCGATTGCTCGGCATCAAAAATGATGGTGCCGGGCACGTCCTTGTAGGGTTTATCGAGTGCCATGGGTACTCCTTGTTGAAACGGGAATCGCCGCCGGGCCGCCCCAAGGCGATTCGCACCCCCTCGGGGGGCAGCGACCCGCGCAGCGGCGGAGCGTGGGGGTCAACATTC
>MGZO01000025.1:677-1493 GCA_001802655.1 Hydrogenophilales bacterium RIFOXYD1_FULL_62_11 | reverse complement strand
CTGCAGTTCGGCGGTTGGCGCGATGTGCGGGATGAAGTCCACCAGCAGGCCGTCGTCGGGCATGTGGTCCTTCAGGTTGGGGTGCGGCCAGTCGGTGCCCCAGAGCACGCGGTCGGGGAACTGCTCGACGATGCGTCTGGCAAACGGGATCACGTCGGTGTACGCGTTCTGCTCGCCGTTCAGCGCCTTGGGCCCGGTGACCGACAGGCGCTCGGGGCAGCTGACCTTGCTCCACACGTTGCTGTGCTCGCGCATGAACTTCTCGAACAACGCGAACTGCGGGCCGTCCACCGGCAGCGACACATCGGGCCGGCCCATGTGGTCCACCACCACGGTGGTCGGCAGCGCGGTGAAGAAGTCCCACAGCTCGGGCAGGTCCACCGCCTCGAAGTAGATCACCACGTGCCAGCCCCATTTCGCGATGCGGCCAGCGATCTCCAGCAGCTCGTCCTTGGGCGTGAAGTCCACCAGGCGTTTGACGAAGTTGAAGCGCACGCCGCGCACACCGGCGTCGTGCATGGCCTGCAATTCTTCATCGGTCACCGAGCGCTTGACCGTGGCGACGCCACGCGCCTTGCCGCCGCTGCTGACCAACGCGTCGACCATGGCGCGGTTGTCGGCGCCGTGGCAGGTGGCCTGCACCACCACGTTGCGGGCAAAGCCCAGGTGGTCGCGCAGCGCGTACAGCTCGTGCTTCGATGCGTCGCAGGGCGTGTACTTGCGTTCGGGTGCGTAGGGGAACTCGGCCCCGGGGCCGAACACGTGGCAGTGCGCGTCCACCGCGCCGGCGGGCAGCTTGAAGCTGGGTTTGGAGGG
>MGZO01000025.1:0-533 GCA_001802655.1 Hydrogenophilales bacterium RIFOXYD1_FULL_62_11 | reverse complement strand
TCGCCTTCGAAGCTCTCGCGCTTGATCGCCGCCGCCAGCGTTTCCGCTGCACGCGCCGCTGGCACGCAGACCACTCCATCGTCGTCGGCCACGATCACGTCGCCGGGCGTGACCAGCATGCCGGCGCAGACGATGGGGATGTTCACCGAGCCCAGCGTGGCCTTGATGGTGCCCTTGCTGCTGATCGCTTTGGACCAGACCGGGAAGTTCATTTCCTTCAGCGTCTTCACGTCGCGCACGCCGGCGTCGATGATCAGGCCGCGGGCGCCACGCGCCTGGAAACTGGTGGCCAGCAGGTCGCCGAAATAGCCGTCGCTGCACTCGGCCGTGACGGCCGCGACCACGATGTCGCCGGGCTGGATCTGCTCCGCGGCCACGTGCATCATCCAGTTGTCACCGGGCTGCAGCAGCACGGTGATCGCCGTGCCCGAGACTTGAACGCCGGTCTGGATCGGGCGCATGTAGGGCTTCAACAGACCGACACGGCCCATGGCTTCGTGCACGGTGGCCGAGCCCAGCGCGGCCAGGCCGTC
>MGZO01000024.1:66499-71052 GCA_001802655.1 Hydrogenophilales bacterium RIFOXYD1_FULL_62_11 | reverse complement strand
GAAAGCCTTCGCACTGGTAAACCGGGTGCGCGCCACGCCGACACTGCTGTTTTTTAATCTCGACGGCAAACTGATTACCCGCTTTACCGGGCCCAACAAAAACAAAGATGAATTTCTGCTGCTTGGCCGCTACGTCACCGAGGGTGCCTATGTGACCCAGCCCTTCACCCAATACAAGCAAGCCAAGTAATGCGTGAAGTGTGGGTCGCGCTGCTGGCGTGGGCATGGATGACTGCCGCGTCGGCTGAAACGCTTACCCTGGACGAGGCATTGGCCACGGTGGCCGCACCGCATCCCGACCGCCGGATTGCCGAGAGCGATCTGGCTGTGGCACGTGCCGATCGTGATCAGGCGGCGAGCCTCCGGGATTTTCGTCTGTATCTTGAGGGTTCCCTGGCCACTGGGCAGGGCGACACCGGTGGCTGGCGGGCCAACAACATCGGCAGGATCGTTGCGCGCAAGCCCTTGTTCGACTTTGGCCGGAGCGGTCAGGCCATCGCGGCGGCGAATCAGGAGGTCGCGGCGCGCCAGACGGCGCTGTTCCATGTGCAGAGTTTGCGCCGCATCGACATCATGGCGCGCTACTTTGATGTGCTGCTGGCCGACATGCAGTACGCCGCCGACAACGAATTCATGGCAGTGGCGTATGTGTCGTGGGACAACGCGCAGGATCGTTTCAAGGTGGGCCAGATCAGCCAGCCTGAGCTGCTGCGGCTGGAAGGTGATTATCAGACTATCCGCGAGCGTCGCGAGGCCAGCTTGCAGGCCGTGCGCAGTACCCGGCAGCGTCTTGCACATGCTCTCTACAGGCCCGGCAATTTGCCAACCGAACTCGCCGAGCCCGTTTTGGCGGGTAATGCCCTGCCGCTGGAGGATTATGAAACCTTGTTGCCCTGGGTAATGGAAAAAAATCCGCAGGTACAGGTGTTGCAGGCGCAGGTTGCAGCGGCCGACGCGCGGATTGCAGCTGTGCGAGCGGAGCGCAATCCGATGCTGGATGCCGAGGTGGTGGGGGCCGATTACAGCCGTGTGTCGACTACGCGTGACAACATCAGTGCCGGCCTGCTGTTCGTGATTCCCTTGTATCAGGGCGGGCGGGTGGATGCATTGGTTGCGCGCGAACGGGCGCAAAAAGAACACAGCACCGCCGAACTGGAAAAGCTCAAGCTCGAACTGGCAGACAGCTTGCTGAGCACGCTGCAGGAAATCGAGTGGCTTCGCAGCAGTGCCCGCGCATCGGCAGACAAGCAGATTGAATACCGCGACTGGGCGCTGGAGCGTTCGCGCGCGGAATACGAACTCGAAATGAAAACCAATCTGGGTACCAGCATGGCGGATACACAAGTGGCAGCGTTGCGCCGCAAGCAGGTGGATTATCAGTTGGCCTTGGCGCTGGCTCGGCTCGAGGCCCTGTCCGGCGGCAACCTGCCGCCTGTAGAGGGAATAGCGAAATGAAGCAGCGTGTGGTCGTCATGGCCTTGGCAGGATGGATGGGTGCGGTCGCAAGCCCGCTGTGGGCAGCCGAGTCGGTGGAACTCAGCACCCGGGTGTCCGGCGTGGTCGAGACTGTTTGGGTCAAGCCCGGCCAACGGGTAAAAAAAGGCACGCCTTTGCTGCGTCTGGACCGCACGATTTTGCAGGCAAGCCTGGCCGAAGCGACAGCAGAACAGGCGCGCGCGCAGGCCGATGCAAGCGAAGCCAGGCGCGAAAAGGAGCGGGCGCAGGAGTTGTTCAACCGCACCGTGTCGTCCACCAGCGAGCTTGATGCCGCCATGTTGCTGGATGCACGCGCCCAAGCGGCGCTTGCAATCGCGAAGGCACGTCGTGTGATTGCGCAAAAGAACGTGCAGGACGCCGAGCTTAAAGCGCCCTTTGATGGCGTGGTGAAGGAGGTGCCAGGCGGGCCGGGAACGGTGGTGGCAGCCGATTGCCAGCCGAAACCCCTGATTGTTTTTTCGACCAGCCCCTGAAAGGGCTCTAGGGTTTACTTTGCAGCGTTTGGCATTACGGGTTTGCGTATCACCCTTCCTTAACCGAAATGGCTGGGCGTTGCAGAACGCTGTCTTGCCTAGTGCCGCAACGCCTGGATAAAGCCGTTTTGCAGGAGATCGTTCACCATGTTTTCCAGTTCGCTGCAGTTGGGCAGTTTGTGGCACAACTCACCGAACGAAATGCCACCGCCAACGCTGAACAGAATCTGGCGAAACCGGGGCCGCAGGGTGTGACCCAGATTGAAGATTTCATCTTGCCCTTTGTCGGTGCGGCTCAATTGCATGTTCATTTCCATGGTCGTCTCCTTGAGAGTGAGCAGGATTTTTCCTGCAACCCTAGACTCGCATAGGCTGTGCCAGCGCCGACTGATAAATCCAGCTTATTGAATATCAAGTGATTTTTGCTTTGCGACCAATACGGGCACGCAAAAATCATTCGTCATTTCGACGAAGGGACGGCGGAAAGTTGAAAACTTGACAGGCGAGGGGTGGTGGAACGGCGAGGCCGGGCTTGTTCTCGCAGTGCGCGGGATCAAGCGGGATTACCGGCTTGCTTAGCTGCGCGAAGCGGTGTTGTTGTTGGCCGAGCGGGTGGCGGGCACGTAGTCCCAGTGGCGTTTCCAGGCACCGACTACAAGGTTGGGGTATTCCGGGCGCCCCAGACTGCCGTTGAAGCGCCCCAGCGCGCGATACAAATCGCCACGCTCGATGTCGATGTAGTGGCGCAGGATCAGCGCACCGTAGCGCAGATTGGTGCGCAACTGAAACAGGTTGTGTTCAGGGTTGCCGATGGCCTTGATCCAGAATGGCATGACTTGGGTATAACCCCGGGCGCCGACCGGCGAGACAGCGTATTTGCGGAATCCACTTTCAACTTGAATCAGGCCGAGCAGCAGTTGCGGATCGACGCCTGCGCGTGAGGCTTCCCAATGCAGGGTGGTCAGAAATTCGAGTCGTTCTGCTTCGTCCGGCATGCGCTTGGCAAGGCGGCGCGACATTTCCTTCAGCCAGGCTGTTTCATCAGCAATATTGGAGAATGCCGTACGGGTGATCGGCGTGTCGGCCAGTCCCCGCTGCAGCGATGAACGCACATTGGCTGACAGGGCCTCTTCGCGCTGGCCACCCGCGTAGGCGGATAGGGGCAGCAGCAGGGTGGCAATCAGCATTCCGATGTGCGTAGCTTTAATCATGTCAGCGCTCCAACAGTCCCGTCAAAAATCCCTTCGCATCAGCGAGCGCAATTTTTTGCGCTTCGCCACTTTGGCCCGCTTCCGCACGGCGGGGCTGATACTCGATTACGCCATCCTTCAGCCCGCGCTCGCCTACTGTCACGCGGTGTGGGATGCCGATCAATTCAGCATCGGCAAACATCACGCCGGGGCGGTCGTCACGGTCGTCCAGCAGGACATCGAACCCGGCAGCGACCAGTTCAGCATACAAGTTATCTGCGGCAGTTTTAACCATCTCGCTTTTGCCGTAGCCAATTGCCACAATTACGAGCAAGAACGGTGCCATGCTCGTTGGCCAGATGATGCCGCGGTCGTCATGGTGCTGCTCGATGGCTGAGGCGACAATGCGTGATACGCCTATCCCGTAGCAGCCCATTTCCATCGCTTGTGCCTTGCCTGCTTCGTCCAGATAGGTCGCGTTCATCGCCTGAGAATATTTGTTGCCGAGCTGAAACACGTGTCCGACCTCGATGCCCCGGCACAACTGCAATGTTCCCTTGGCATCGGGGCTGGGATCGCCGGGGACGACATTTCTTATATCGGCTACAAAATCCGGTTCTGGTAGGTCTCGCCCGAAATTGACCCCGGCCAGATGGAATTTGGGCTTGTTGGCACCGCAGACAAAATCGTTCATTGCGGCAACCGTACGGTCGGCGATGACGCGCATTTTGGCGCGGTCGATGCCGATGGGGCCCAGAAAGCCGGGAGGACAATTAAAGGCTGCGCGAATTTCGGCTTCATTCGCCAGCCGGAAATCAGCCATACCGTCCAGCTTGCCCAGCTTGACCTCGTTCAGCATGTGGTCGCCACGCAGCAACAGGATGACCATCTGTTCGCCTGTATCGCTGCCCACCATTCCGGCAATGAGCTTGACGGTGCGGGCAAGCGGAATATCGAGCAGGGCTGCGACGTCTTCGCAGGTGGTTTGCTTCGGCGTATCCACTTCACGCAGCATTTCTTGCGGCGCGGCACGCGGAGCCGCGGGGGTGAGCGCTTCGGCCAGTTCGACGTTGGCTGCGTATTCCGAGTCCGGGCAGTAGGCGATCAGGTCTTCGCCAGAATCGGCCAGCACATGGAATTCGTGCGAGCCCGAGCCGCCGATGGCGCCAGTGTCGGCCGCCACCGCGCGAAAAGTCAGCCCCAGGCGGGTGAAGACACGCGTGTAGGCGGCGTACATGGTTTGATAGGTTTCAACCAGGCTGTCATGACTGGGGTGGAAGGAGTAGGCGTCCTTCATCAGGAATTCGCGTGCGCGCATGACGCCAAAGCGTGGACGGATTTCGTCGCGGAATTTCATCTGGATCTGGTAGAAGCAGACGGGCAACTGCCGATA
>MGZO01000024.1:62548-66453 GCA_001802655.1 Hydrogenophilales bacterium RIFOXYD1_FULL_62_11 | reverse complement strand
GTGGGGCCGAAGCAGAAATCCCGCTCGTGCCGATCCTTGATTTTCAGCATCTGTGGGCCAAACACCGCCCAGCGTCCGGTTTCTTGCCACAATTCGGCGGGCTGCACGGCGGGCATCAGGAGTTCGATTGCGCCCGCGCGGTTCATTTCTTCGCGCACCACCGCCTCGACCCGACGCAGCACGCGCAAGCCCAGCGGCATCCAGGTATACAAGCCCGAGCCAAGGCGCTTGATGAGGCCGGCGCGCAGCATCAGCTTGTGGCTGACCAGCTCGGCATCGGAAGGGGCTTCTTTGGTGGTGGAAATGAAAAACTGGCTGGCGCGCATGGTGAAAACGGGGCAATAAGGACGAAAGACGGCATTTTACCGTGTGGACGTGTAATCTTTCGCGCTCGATTTGGGGATGAAATGGCAATGCGATTGAAGTTGGGCAAGCGCCGGGCAGACGATGCCGGGCTGGAAGTAACTGAGGAACGTGGCATGCGCGTGCTGCATTTGGGCAGCCGGGCGATTCAAAGCGCAATGCGGATCACCCGGCCTTGGGATCTGGAATTGGCTTACACCCGCGCGATGATGGGTTTCCTGATGTTCAACCCGATGCCGCAGGATGTGCTGATGATCGGCCTTGGCGGCGGTTCGCTCGCCAAGTTCATTCGCAAGCAGCGCCCGCAGACGCGCATTACGGCAGTCGAAATCGACCCACGGGTGATTGCCGCCGCGCGCGCGCATTTCGAAGTGCCGCCAGACGATGAAACCCTGACTGTGGTTGAGGCAGATGGCGCGCTCTACATGCGCCAGCACGCCAGTAGCACCGACATCATTTTGCTCGACGGTTTCGATTCCGGTAATCAGGTGGAAGCGCTGGCAACGCAAACATTCTATGCAGCCTGCCGCCGCGCATTGCGGCCAGGTGGCGTGCTGGTGGTGAATCTGTGGGGGCGCGACGGCGACTTTGCTGAATACTTTGCACGCCTGACGCGCGCATTTGATGGCGAAGTGGGCTGGCTCTCGGTGCAGAATAAAACCAATGTGATTGTGTTTGCTTTTGCCGAGCCGGGCGCAATGCAGCGGCTTGACACCATGCAACCCCGTTTGGCGGAGTTGTCAACCCGATACGGGCTTGATTTGCGCGGCTTTGCAAGAGACTTTCAGTGGGCGGCGGACATTGTGCCGTTGCTGGATTGACCGCAGCATGAACAAGAGCTGGCTAGCCTTAGCCATCTATTTTCAAACACTTGTTGAGTCGTTTAGTTCAATATAAACAATGGGTAATAGCATATTTCGTGTTGCGTCCGGTTTGCAATTTCCGGCGGGTGTGAAAGAATGCAGGCAATCAAACTTTACTGATGGTGGCGGCCATGATCGACCGAGAAGGTTACCGCCCGAACGTAGGCATTGTGTTGTGCAATGCGAACAACCAGGTTTTCTGGGGCAAGCGCATCAATCAGCACGCCTGGCAGTTTCCCCAGGGTGGTATCAACGCCGGAGAAACGCCGGAACAAGCCATGTTCCGGGAGTTGCAGGAAGAAGTAGGGTTGCTGCCCCAGCATGTACGTATCTTGGGGCGCACGCGTGAATGGTTGCGGTATGACGTGCCGGCGCATTGGACGCGACGTGACAATCGCGGGCTGTATCGTGGCCAGAAGCAAATATGGTTCCTGCTTAGACTGACCGGCCGAGATTGTGATGTCGCGCTACGGGCCAGCAGTCATCCGGAGTTCGATGCCTGGCGCTGGAACGAATATTGGGTGCCAACCGATGCTGTCGTCGACTTCAAGCGCGAGGTGTACCGGCTAGCGCTCGAGGAGTTGGAGCGGTATCTGCATAAAGATGTGCGTCATGTCCGGCAACATACGCACCGTCCTTATGAGCGTCGGGGTGCAGCGCTGGATTTGCAGTTCAAGCCCTGAGTTCAGGACTGTGGAGGGGTGATGAAGATTTGTGCCTATGCTTCCACCACACTGGCGATCAATCCAGATGCGCAGCCCGGTTTGCCCTTGTGGCAAATCGCCCCCACGCATGACAGCGCAGGGCAGCGTCTGACCGATTTCATGATGCTCATTCCACGTTTGCGCAGCCGCCCGCCCATCGAGATCGAGCACGTTTCGCGTTGCATTCAGGCCATTCTGGCTTTGCATCAGGACGTGGTGTTTGCCGACCTCAACCTGAAGTTGAATCTGTTGTGGGTGTCTTTACGCCCCCGGCAGGGTGCGATCAGCGAATTGGCCGCAGCGATTCGCCTGAGTGTGCCCGAGGCCGTGTTGATCGCACACTACGTCAAGCCTCGCTAGGTTCGGGCCTGTCCGCTGATGGCCGGCAAAAGCAGTTAATACCCTTGTAAATGGCATGGAATCCCGCGCATTTTCTACTTACAAGTGAAATTGAGTCGTTCCTAATTCAGCGGAATTCGTTAAAATGGGCGATTACGTATAAACCTGCTGGAGCAAAATATGGCCGTGTCCGAACTTCAGGTGCAAACCGCACTGCAAGCCTTGATTGATCCCAATACCCAAAAAGATTACATCTCGACCAAATCCGCTCGCAACATCAAGATCGACGGCGGCGCCGTTTCGCTTGATATTCAGCTGGGTTATCCCGCGCAGAGCCAACTGGCCGGCATCAAGCAACAAGTAGAGGACGGCATCAAGGCTATCGAGGGCGTCACCAGCGTGACCGCCAACGTCAGCTTCAAAATCGTGTCGCACAGCGTGCAGCGCGGTGTGAAGCTGATCCCCGGCGTGAAAAATATCATTGCTGTCGCATCCGGCAAGGGTGGCGTCGGAAAATCAACCACAGCGGTCAATCTGGCGCTGGCGTTGTCAGTCGAAGGCGCGCGCGTGGGTATGCTGGATGCCGATATTTACGGGCCATCACAGCCGACCATGCTCGGCATCACCGACAAGCCGGAGTCGACTGACGGTAAAAACCTTGATCCGCTAATCGGTCATGGCATTCAGGCCATGTCGATCGGCTTCCTGATCGACGTCGAAACCCCGATGGTGTGGCGTGGCCCAATGGTTACCCAGGCACTGGAACAGCTGTTGAATAACACCAACTGGACCGACCTTGATTACCTGGTGGTAGATCTGCCGCCTGGCACCGGCGACATTCAGTTGACGCTGGCGCAGCGTGTGCCGGTGACTGGCGCGGTGATCGTGACCACGCCGCAGGACATCGCCTTGATCGACGCGCGCAAGGGTCTGAAGATGTTCGAGAAAGTCGGCATTCCGATCATTGGCGTGGTGGAAAACATGAGCCTGCACATTTGTTCCAAGTGCGGCAACGAGGAGCGCATCTTTGGCGAAGGCGGCGGCGAGCGCATGTGCAAGGATTACAGCGTGGAGTTCCTCGGCGCATTGCCGCTGGACGGTGCGATCCGTGCCGATACCGATTCTGGTAAGCCGTCAGTGGTGGCCGACCCGGATGGTCGCGTAACCGATATCTACAAGCAGATTGCACGTCGCGTGGCCGTCAAGATTGGCGAAACCGCTGTAGATCACTCTGCCAAATTCCCCAGCATTGTGATTTCCAATACCTGATGAGCATCAAGTCTGACCGCTGGATCCGTCGCATGGCGACGGATCACGGCATGATCGAGCCATTTGAACCCGGTCAAGTCAAAGCGGTCGGCGGCCGCTCGATTGTTTCGTACGGCACGTCCAGTTACGGCTACGACGTGCGCTGTGCGAACGAATTCAAGTTGTTCACCAATATCAACAGCACGATTGTCGATCCCAAGGCATTTGACCCGAATTCCTTCATTGAGGTCAAAGGCGACTCCTGCATCATTCCGCCCAATTCATTCGCACTCGCGCGCACGGTGGAGTATTTCCGTATTCCGCGCAGTGTCCTGACAATTTGTCTGGGCAAGAGCACCTATGCCCGCTGCGGCATTATTGTCAACGT
>MGZO01000024.1:45274-62539 GCA_001802655.1 Hydrogenophilales bacterium RIFOXYD1_FULL_62_11 | reverse complement strand
GACACCGCTTGAGCCTGAGTGGGAAGGCCACGTGACGCTCGAGTTTTCCAATACCACGCCACTACCTGCGCGCATCTACGCTAACGAGGGCGTGGCGCAAATGCTGTTTCTCGAATCCGATGAAGTGTGCGAAATCTCGTACAAGGATCGCGGCGGAAAATACCAAGGCCAGATGGGCGTCACCCTCCCCAAAATCTGACGCTGGTAAAGATTTAACTTCCAGGTCGTACAATCCGCGTCTTTCTTACGGCCTTCCAAAGGTTACGCCATGCGCTTTCGTTTCCCTGTCGTCATTATTGACGAAGATTTTCGCTCCGAGAACGCTTCGGGTTTGGGTATACGTGCGCTTGCTGATGCCATTGAAAAAGAAGGTATCGAGGTGTTGGGCGTCACCAATTACGGCGATCTGACTTCGTTTGCTCAGCAGCAGGCACGCGCCTCGGCCTTTGTGCTGTCGATCGACGATGAGGAACTTGCAGGGAGTGCCGAGGATGCGCAGGCAGCGCTGCAAAAACTGCGTGGATTTGTCGAGGAGGTGCGTTTCCGCAATGCCGAAATCCCGATTTTTCTGCATGGCGAAACCCGCACCGCGCGTCACATTCCCAACGACATCCTGCGCGAGCTCAACGGCTTTATCCACATGCTGGAAGACACGCCGGAGTTTCTTGCGCGTTACATCCTGCGTGAAGCGCGCACTTATCTCGATTCGCTGGTGCCGCCCTTTTTCCGTGCGCTGACCCACTATGCCGCTGACGGCTCGTATTCCTGGCATTGCCCCGGGCATTCGGGTGGCGTAGCGTTTTTGAAATCACCAATTGGCCAGATGTTCCACCAGTTTTTTGGCGAGAACCTGTTGCGTGCTGACGTCTGTAATGCAGTTGACGAACTGGGGCAACTGCTGGACCACACCGGCCCCGTTGCTGCATCCGAGCGCAATGCCGCACGCATCTTTAATTGCGATCATCTTTTCTTTGTAACCAACGGCACCTCATCGTCGAACAAGATGGTGTGGCACGCCAACGTGGCGTCGGGCGACATCGTCGTGGTCGACCGAAACTGCCACAAGTCGATCCTGCACGCGATCATCATGTGTGGCGCGATCCCGATCTTCTTGACGCCGACGCGCAACCACTACGGCATCATCGGGCCGATTCCGATGGACGAGTTCCGCCCCGAGAATATCGCTCGCAAAATCGCCGCGCATCCCTTTGCCAAGCACGCAAAGGGCGGTCCGCGCATTCTTACGATTACGCAATCGACCTACGACGGCATCCTGTACAACGTCGACATGATCAAGGAACTGCTGGGCGACACGGTAGACACCCTGCATTTTGATGAAGCCTGGCTGCCGCATGCGACTTTCCACGACTTTTATCGCGGCATGCATGCCATCGGCAAGGACAGGCCGCGTGCGGAGAATGCATTGGTGTTCGCCACCCAGTCGACCCACAAGCTGTTGGCCGGCTTGAGCCAGGCTTCGCAAATCCTGGTGCAGGATGCGCAGAACCGAAAACTCGACTTTCATCGCTTCAATGAAGCGTATCTGATGCACATGTCGACCAGCCCGCAGTACGCGATCATCGCCTCGTGCGACATCGCCGCGGCGATGATGGAGCCGCCCGGCGGCACCGCGTTGGTCGAGGAGTCAATCAAGGAAGCCCTCGATTTTCGCCGCGCCATGCGCAAGGTGGATGGCGAGTTCGGTGATTCATGGTGGTTCCAGGTGTGGGGGCCAAACGACTTCGCCGAGGAAGGCATCGGCGAGCGCGAAGATTGGGTGCTCACGGCCAACGACCGCTGGCACGAGTTCGGCAACATTGCGCCCGGCTTCAACATGCTCGACCCGATCAAAGCCACGCTCATCACCCCGGGCCTGGATATGGACGGTGCTTTTGCCGATTCAGGCATCCCGGCCTTGATCGTGACCAAGTATCTGGCTGAACACGGTGTCATCGTCGAGAAAACCGGGCTGTATTCCTTCTTCATCATGTTCACCATCGGCATTACCAAGGGCCGCTGGAACACGCTGGTCACGGCGTTGCAGCAGTTCAAGTCGGATTACGACCAGAACCAGCCACTGTGGCGTGTGTTGCCCGAATTTGTGGTCAAACATCCGCGTTACGAAAGAACCGGGCTGAAGGAGTTGTGTGACCAGATCCACACAGTCTACAAAGCCAACGACGTTGCTCGTTTGACGACAGAAATGTACTTGTCCGAGATGGATCCGGCGATGAAACCGGCTGATGCCTTTGCCAAGATGGCGCATCGTGAGATCGAGCGAGTCGAAATCGACAAGCTCGAAGGCCGTATCACCGCCATGCTGGTGACGCCGTATCCGCCTGGTATTCCGTTGCTGATTCCAGGGGAGCGCTTCAATGCAACCATTGTCCGTTATCTGCAATTTACCCGTGATTTCAATGGGCGTTTCCCCGGTTTCGAAACAGATGTGCATGGTCTGGTCGAGAATGGAGACGAAGGCAAGTATTACGTCGACTGCGTACTCGCTACCGACGACCCGTGTGCTTGATTAATCAGACGAAAAGCGTAAGATGCGCAGTCCCCGGTTTGCCGGGGATTGTTTTTTGGTCCGGTCTGTTTTTAACCTTGGCCAAGTTAACCTTGCTCCACCGCACCGCAGCGGGGGGCTTAACCGAAAGGAATCTTAATGCGGCATTACGAAATCGTATTTATCGTCCATCCGGATCAGAGCGAGCAAGTGCCCGCCATGATCGAGCGTTATCGCGCCAATATCTCCGCGCGCGGCGGCAGCATCCATCGCCTGGAAGATTGGGGCCGCCGTCAGATGGCTTACCCGATCCAGAAAATCCACAAGGCACATTACGTGCTGATGAACATCGAGTGCGATCAGGAAACGCTGGACGAACTCGATCATGGCTTCAAGTTCAATGATGCCGTGCTGCGCCATCTGACCATCAAGCGTAAAGCTGCCGAAACCACGGCATCGCCGATGATGAAGGAAGAAAAATCGCGCGACATGATGGAAGGCGCCAAGCCTGAAGCGGTTAAGGCAGAAGTCGCCGCCGCCGAGCAGCCCGCCGAAGCCTGAATGAGTGAACAGGCTGGTCATCAGCGGAGCGCTTATCCGGATTGACCCCTTGCGTTACAGCCCGGCTGGCGTGCCGATTGCCGAAGCGGTGGTTCATCACCGTAGCAGTCAGACCGTCGCCAACCAGGCAAGACAGGTGGAATGCGAACTGACCGTGCAGGCGAGTGGATCGCTGGCAAGTCAGCTCACGCAGATTACCGTTGGTACGCAGGTCAAGATGGAAGGCGCGTTGAATCGACGCAGTGTGAACAGCCGGCAACTTCTCTTGATATTGAATCGAATCGAAAAGGAATAATCATGGCACGTCCCATGGGTGGTAAATCAGGCGGCAAATTCGCCAAAAAAGGGGGTCGCGACAGCGGCAATCGTGGTCTCTTTAAGCGTCGCAAGTTCTGTCGCTTCACCGTCGACAAGGTGGTTGAAGTTGATTACAAGGACATCGAAGTGCTGAAGGAATTCATCGCTGAAAACAGTCGCATCATCCCGGCACGCATTACCGGCACCAAGGCGCATTACCAGCGCCAGCTGGGTACCGCAATCAAGCGTGCGCGCTTTCTTGCGTTGATGCCTTACACCAATCTGCATTAAGGAGACGACCATGCAAATCATTCTGATCGATAAAGTCGTCAACCTGGGCAACCTGGGCGATGTGGTCAAGGTGAAAGACGGCTATGCCCGCAACTTCCTGATTCCTTCCGGGCGTGCGCGCCGTGCCACGCAGGCCAACATGGCTGCGTTTGCAGAGCAGAAGGCTGAACTGGAACGGGTGGCCGCCGAGAAATTCGCAGACGCGCAGAGCCGTGGCGCAAAACTGGAAGGCAGCAGTGTCAAAATCGGCCAGAAAGCCGGTGTCGATGGCCGGTTGTTTGGTTCCATTACCAATGCTGATATTGCTGATGCATTGAAAGCACAAGGCCATGATGTTGCCAAGGCCGACGTGCGTTTGCCCGAGGGTCCGCTCAAGGCCATTGGCGAATACAGCGTGGTGCTGGCGCTGCATTCCGATGTCACCGCGAACATTACGGTGGTGGTGGTCGGCGAACAGTAATCTCGCCGAGGATGCCAAAAAGGGGAGCCTTGGGCTCCCCTTTTTTATACCCCTCTGTTCACGCCTTATCCACAGCCTTATCCCTTGGTCAGCAGGGGCGCGAAGACTAAAATCCCGTGATGGCCGCTATCTATCCCTTATCCGCAAGTACCGATCCCCAATTGGCGCAAATGCGCTTGCCGCCCCACTCGCTGGAGGCTGAACAAGCCGTTTTGGGTGGCCTGCTGCTTGATAATAGCGCTTGGGACCGTATTGGTGACGTGGTGTCGGAAAGCGATCTATACCGCCAGGATCATCGTCAGATTTTGCGTGCGATTGTGCGGCAGATTGCAGAGAACCGGCCTGCCGATGCCGTGACGGTGGCGGAGGCCTTGCAGTCACTCGGCCATCTGGAAAGCGTCGGCGGGCTTGCTTACATCGTCGCGTTGGCAAGCAATACGCCATCGGCCGCCAACATTCGCCGCTATGCCGAAATCGTGCGCGAGCGTTCGGTGATGCGCCGCCTCGCAGAAGTAGCGACCGGCATTGCCGACACCGCGTATTCTCCCGGCGGGCGTAGCGCCTCGCAATTGCTCGACGAAGCTGAAGCCAAGGTGTTCGAGATTGCCGAGTCCGGTAATCGCGGTCAGGTTGGGTTTGTCGAAATCAAGCCCTTGCTGAAAGAAGTTGTTGAGCGCATCGATGAGTTGTATCACCGGGACAATGATTCCGGCATCACTGGCGTGCCCACCGGCTTCCATGATCTAGACCAAAAAACTTCGGGCTTGCAACCAGGCGATCTGGTCATTGTCGCGGGACGGCCATCGATGGGTAAAACTGCGTTTTCGCTCAACATGGCCGAAAACGTGGCGCTCGATACCGGCTTGCCGGTGGCGGTGTTTTCAATGGAAATGGGCGGTGCGCAGTTGGTGATGCGGATGATTGGTTCGGTTGGCAAGCTGGATCAACATCGTTTGCGTACTGGCAAACTTGGTGAGGACGACTGGCAGCGCCTCACCTATGCGTTGGGCAAGCTCAACGAAGCGCCGATATTCATAGACGAAACGCCCGGACTCAATGTGCTTGAACTGCGTGCCCGCGCGCGGCGTCTGATGCGCCAGTGTGGCAAGCTGGGCCTGATCGTGATCGACTACTTGCAATTGATGTCGGGCAGTAATACTGGCAGCAGCGAAAACCGGGCAACCGAGATTTCGGAAATCTCGCGTGCGCTGAAAGGCCTGGCCAAAGAACTGCAGGTCCCGGTGGTCGCGCTGTCGCAGTTGAACCGTGGACTGGAACAGCGGCCCAATAAGCGTCCGGTGATGTCCGACCTGCGTGAATCGGGCGCCATCGAGCAGGATGCCGACGTCATCCTGTTCATTTACCGGGACGAGGTCTATAACCCCGACACGCAAGACAAGGGCACGGCCGAAATCATCATCAGCAAGCAGCGTAACGGCCCGATCGGTACTGTGCGGCTTGCTTTCATTGGTGAGTACACGCGCTTCGAATCGCTGGCGCAGCCCGGCTCGTATTGAGCTCATGCGTCCCATTCTGGCGCGTATTTCCCTTGGTGCACTGGCGCACAACCTGCGCGTGGCGCGCGACCATGCGGGTGCGGCGCGCGTGTTTGCGGTGGTCAAGGCGAATGCTTACGGACACGGGCTGTCCCGTGCTCGACGGGCGCTGGCATCGGCCGATGGCTTTGCGGTATTGACGCTTGAAGAGGCCGCCAACCTGCGGTTGATGGGGGTGCAGCAGCCGATTCTGTTGCTCGAAGGCTTGTTTGGCGCTGACGAGATTGCGACGTGTGCCGAGCTGGATTTGCGGCCTGTGCTGCATCATGCAGCGCAACTCGACTGGTTGCAGCGGCTGCCTCCCGCACGTCCGATCCATGTTTTCCTGAAATTCGATAGCGGTATGCACCGGTTGGGCTTTCCGCTTGCGGAACATGCGGACATCGTCGCGCGGGCGCGGAATTTACCTAGGGTGGCCAGTGTCACCTTGATGACCCATTTTGCGCAAGCGGATGAAGCTGCCGGGGTGGCGTGGCAATTGCAGCCGTTTCTGCGCGAAATGGCTGATTACGATTTGCCTTGGAGCAGTGCCAATTCGGCGGCGCTGCTGCGCTACCCCGATACGCAGGGGGCGTGGGTGCGTCCTGGTTTGATGTTGTATGGCGCGTCGCCTTTTGCCGAGGTGTCGGCCGAACATCTGGGGCTACGCCCCGCAATGACGCTGCAATCTGAAATCATCAGTGTGCAGACCCTGCAGGCAGGCGAGGGTGTGGGCTATGGCCAGCTGTACCGTGCCAAACGTGCAATGCGGGTGGGAGTGGTTGCATGCGGTTATGCGGACGGTTATCCGCAGAATGCGCCAACAGGCACGCCGATACGGGTCAGTGGCCGTCTGACCCGAACGCTTGGGCGCGTATCAATGGACATGCTGTGTGTGGATTTGAGCGAACACCCTGACACTGGGGTGGGAAGCCCGGTTGTGCTGTGGGGGGAAGGGATACCGGTCGATACGGTCGCCGCAGCTGCCCGCACCAGTAGCTATGAACTGCTGTGCGCGCTGGCTGCGCGCGTTACGGTGCAGGAAACCGACTGAAGACGCGTTAATGGGTGATGCCGAACGAGGGATCGCGTGTTCCTGGCGGCATGGGTAGCCCGGCATAGCGGGTGGCTTGTGCAATCAGTCCCAGTGGAAACAGGTTGCTTAGATGCTTGTTTCCGCCCAGCCCGGCATACTGCTCTTCCAGCGTATGCCTCAGCATGTGGGCGGTGATCGTGCCGCCGTGGTCGGCGTAGCAGTCGCGTAGATAGCGGATGATGGCCAGATGGTCGTCGCCGAGTTCCAATCCATCCTGTCGAGCCATGGCAATGGCCAGTTCTTCTGTCCACTCATCCAGTTCGAAGAGATGGCCACGCTCCTGCGCTTCGCCGTTTCCCCGCGCGTCCATTTTGCTGTTGTCCGCCATGAAGATCTCCTCGGGTTAAAGGAGCGTTATGTATAGATCGTGCAGGGCAAAATCCAAGCGCGCCACGCCCGTTCGACATCCTTCGACGGAATGCCTAGAGGGAAATGACGGGTGCGGAAAAGCATTCAAGATGGCGTTTCCCCACAACAAATTCGGTACAGG
The DNA here is from genome assembly GCA_001802655.1 of Hydrogenophilales bacterium RIFOXYD1_FULL_62_11. Classification (GTDB taxonomy): domain Bacteria; phylum Pseudomonadota; class Gammaproteobacteria; order Burkholderiales; family Thiobacillaceae; genus Thiobacillus. Next base: position 55,303 of record MGZO01000024.1, on the reverse strand, counting down.
CCAGCGTATTGATCGCGTCATTCAAGGCAGCAGAAAACGCTTCAAAATCGCTAATGCCAGGGTAGGTTTCCATCCAGGTCGCCGGATCGTCACACCGCTGCATGCGATGCGGTGGCTGGCCGCAATGGGTCGCCATCGCGAGCAGGAGCGCGTCGATGCAGTTGCCGGCCAGTCTGGTCTGTGTCAGGTCAATCCGGTAATAGACATAGGCGTGCCGCATTTACTCGGGCAGCGCGTAAGGTAGGGGCTTGAGCGTAAGCGCAGCACCATCGACGGCTTTCAGGTGCAGGGTGTGTGTGTTTGCGCTTTCGACCTGGGCGACGACCAGCACATCGAATCCGCCATCAGGTGCCGGCGCTGCATTGACCACGGTGCCGGTGGCCTGGCCGTCCATATCCGCACTGTAAAGCGCGTCACCGGGTGCGGCTTCTGCATCGAGGTGGGCCAGAAACATGCGGCGCTTGAGCTTGCCCAGGTACTGGCTGCGCGCAACGATTTCCTGGCCGGGATAGCAGCCTTTCTGAAAACTCACGCCGCCGATGATTTCGAAGTTGACCATCTGCGGCACAAACAGCTCCTGGGTCGCGCTGACGATCATCGGAATACCCGCATTGAGCCGCAACCAGTCCCACACCGGCGCGCCAACCGGGGTGGCGGATGCGCGCAGAGCTTGCCACACGGCGGCGGCGCGTTCGGGCAAGACCGACAGCACGAACTTGTCGTCGCCGACCCGAACCACCTGACCCGCTTCTACCGTGACCGAGCGCATGGCCGCCTCTGGAGCCGCGCCCATTGCGGCACTGATTGCGGCGGCGGCCTGCTTGCCAGCCACCACCAGACGTACGCTGTCATCACTGGCATCGCGCGCCTGAACCTTGGCGCGCATGATGAACATGGTCAGGCGCTTAAGCACGCTGGGAAGAATATCGCCCGCAAGTTGCAGGCAATAAATGTCGGCTTGCTGCCACATCAGAAAGTTGCCGAGCAGGCGTCCTTTGGGGCTGCAGTAGCCATTCCATTGGGCATTGTCGGCGTTCAGGTTGCGAACGTCGTTGGTCAGCTGGTTTTGCAGGAACGTGGCGGCATCGTCGCCAGTAAAAGCGATGACGCCCAGTTGCGACAGGTCAGCCAAGATAGTGCCGTCCACCGCAGCCGCGCGTTCGGCGGCGGGATCGCCGAAGTGCAGCACGCTGCGACCTTCAATCAGTGCGCCTTGGGATTGCAGAAAAACTTTCCAGGATTCGATCACGTTACTATTCCGGCAGATTTAACCGTCGAAAGTGTACACGCGGATGCACGAGATTGAGCTGAAATCCTCACGCCTGTTGGGGCTGTTGCGGGTGGGCATGGCGTTGTTGGCGCTACTTGCCATTTATCTTGCGAACTTGCCGGGCAGCGTTCAACTGGTGCTGGGTGTCATGGTGGCGGGTTTTAGTGGGTGGGGCTTGCGGCAGACTTCCAAATTGCCGCGTCTGCGCATTGCTGCGGATGGCCGGCTGCAAGGTCTGGGTGATGCGGACGAATGGTGCGATGTCGAAGTGCTGGGCGACAGCTTTGTCGCATCCGGCCTGATCGTGCTGCGTTATTGCCTGGACGGCCAGGCTTTACATAGCCTGACCCTGTTGCCCGACAGCGCCCCTACTGACGATCTACGTCGACTCAGGGTGTCTCTGCGCTGGATACGCCGCACACGCTCGGACACATCGTCCCCGGACGCGGGTTGAGCACGGTATTTCCGGCGACTGGCATGGTGTCGGGATAGTCTCGGCTGAAGTGGAGTCCCCGGCTTTCTTGCCGCAATTGCGCCGAGCGAATGATGAGATCGGCGCTTTGCACCAGATTGCGCAGTTCAATCAGATCGTTGCTGACGCGGAAGTTGCGGTAGAACTCGTCGATTTCGGCTCGCAGCAGACGGATGCGGTGTGCCGCACGAACGAGACGTTTATTGGTGCGGACGATGCCGACGTAGTCCCACATGAAACGACGCAGCTCGTCCCAATTGTGCGAGATCACCACTTCTTCGTCGGCATCTGTGACGCGCGAAGCATCCCATGCCGGCAAGTCCAGCGTGGGAGCGGGCGGCGTGACGAGAATGTCTGCGGCTGCAGCATGGCCGAATACCAGACATTCGAGCAGCGAGTTCGACGCCAGCCGGTTCGCGCCATGCAAGCCCGTGAATGTGACTTCGCCGACCGCATGCAGATTGCATAAATCGGTGCGCGCATTGAGGTCGGTGACCACGCCGCCGCAGGTGTAGTGCGCGGCCGGCACCACAGGGATCGGCTGTCGGGTGATGTCGATGCCGAATTCCAGGCAGCGGCGATAAATCGTCGGGAAGTGTTCACGCACGAATTCAGCGGGTTTATGGCTGATGTCGAGATAGACGCAATCGATACCGCGTTTTTTCATCTCGAAGTCGATTGCGCGTGCCACCACGTCACGGGGTGCGAGCTCGGCGCGTTCGTCATGCAGATGCATGAAGCGGCTGCCGTCGGGCAGCAGCAAATGGCCGCCTTCGCCGCGCACCGCTTCGGAGATCAGGAAGGATTTGGCATGCGGGTGGAACAGGCAGGTGGGGTGGAATTGCACGAATTCGAGGTTGGCGACGCGGCAACCGGCGCGCCAGGCCATTGCGATGCCATCGCCGGTCGAGGTGTCGGGATTGGTGGTGTAGAGGTAGACCTTGCCTGCACCGCCGGTGGCCAGCACGGTGTGGCCAGCGGAAAACGTTTCGACTTCGCCCGTCTCTTTGTTAAGCGCATAGGCGCCGTGAATTTGCCGGTCAGACCCGCCTGCGCGTTTGCCGCTGATGAGATCGATCGCGACGTGCTGCTCAAACGCGTCGATGTTGGGATGGCTCCGCACCTTGTCGAGCAGGCTGGTTTGCACCGCATGCCCGGTGGCGTCGGTGGCATGCACCACGCGGCGCATCGAGTGGCCGCCTTCGCGCGCCAGATGCAGCCCACCCGGGGTGGCGGGGTCGGGCGTAAAAGCCACGCCGTTGGTGGTGAGCCAGGCGATCATCTCGCGTGCCTGGCTGGCCACTTGGTGGGTAACGGCTTCGTCACACAATCCGCCGCCGGCAACCATGGTGTCATGCACGTGAGCTTCGACCGAGTCACCGATATCGATTGCCGCAGCAATCCCGCCTTGTGCCCAGTCACTGGCGCCATCGATCATCTGGCGCTTGGTGACGATGGCCACCCGGCGCTGATCGGCCAGCTTGAGTGCGGTGGTCAGCGCAGCGAGGCCGCTGCCGAGGATGAGGACGTCATATCTGTGCATGGTGTCGGGAGATGCGGGTGGGCTCAAACCTGGCAAGAATAACCCGGTTCCGGATGAACTTTTTCATTACGGCATGCTCACAGGTTTGGAATATGCGGTCACGTATACTTCTCACCACAATAAAAAGCAGCTAGGGAGTTATGTCGGATCGCGAATTGGATCAAGTGTTGGTCGAACGGGCCCAGCAGGGCGACAAGCGTGCGTTCGAGCTGTTGGTGATCAAATATCATCGCAAGCTCGGTCGTTTGCTATCGCGCATGGTGCGCGATTCAGCCGAGGTGGAAGACATCACGCAGGAGGCCTTCATCAAGGCCTATCGCGCATTGCCTGGATTCCGGGGTGAAAGTGCGTTTTACACCTGGCTGTATCGCATTGGCGTCAATACCGCCAAAAACTATCTGGTGGCGCGCAAGAAACAGCCGGTGTCGTCGGATGTGCAGGCAGAAGATGCCGAAAACTATGAAGAAGGTGATTTGCTGCGCGAAATTGCCACACCGGAAACGGAACTTCAGTCCAAACAAGTCGCCCAAGCCGTGAATGAAGCCGTCGAAGCCTTGCCCGAGGAGTTGCGAACAGCCATTACGCTGCGCGAGATCGAGGGCATGAGCTACGAGGACATTGCGCAGATGATGGACTGTCCGATCGGTACGGTTCGTTCTCGGATTTTCCGCGCGCGCGAAGCGATCGCAATCAAGATACGCCCGATGTTGGGCACCAGTCAGGATAAAAGGTGGTAACCATGTCAGCACTCCGCAAACCCAATGTCTTTTCCCGGACGACCTTTTCCCCGTCGGAAGACAGTAGTCAATTGTTGTCCGCTGCGCTGGATGGCGCGGCGACGCACGCTGAAATCGAGGCCTGTGTTGCAGCCCTGAAGCGTGACGAAACCCTGCGACAAGACTGGTCTGATTACCATCTCATCGGCGACCTGATGCGCGGCACAGCGCCGGTGTCGGATGACTTCATGGCACGTTTGTCGGCGCAATTGGCGACGGAGCCGACCGTGCTTGCGCCACGTCGCAGCGTCTGGCCGCAGCGCGTGGCGGTCGCTTCGTTTGCGTCGCTTGCGGTGTGGGGCATGGTGACGCTCAGCGGCATGCAGCAAGATGCGCCGGCGACCCTGCCAATGGCGATGGCACCAGCCTTTCAGCAGGTTGCGCAAGCAACCGTGCCGGCTCGTGACGAGGTCCGATTGGCGCCTTATCTGGTTGCGCATCAGGAGTTTGCCCCGATGGCGGTGGTCTCACCTTATCAACGTACGGTGGCGCTTGCGGAGGAGCCCCGTTAATGCAGACGATGGGTAGGGTGCAGCGAGTCGACTGGTTCGCCGTACTGGCTGGATGTCTGGTGTTGTCTGTTTTGACTATGGCGGCTCCAGCCTATGCCGATAGTGCCCTTGACTGGCTCAAGCGGGCCGAAACGGCTGCGAGGCAACAGAACTACAGCGGCGTGTATGTCTATCACCATGGCGAACACATAGAAGTCTTGCGTGTTTTGCATCGCGTCGATGCAAAGGGCGAACAGGAAAAGGTCGAAGTGCTGGACGGAATGCCGCGCCAGTTTTTGCGCATCAACAATGACGTCTACTGCCATCTTCCGGGAGGCAAACAGGTGCGGTTGGAGCGCAACGCGCCGCGTCGTTTTTTCCCGGCGTTGCTGCCGGCGAATCCGGCCACGCTGTTGGATTTCTACACCGCCAAACTGGGCGGCTCCGAACGTGTGGCGGGGCGCTCCTGCCAGGTGCTGCTGCTGGAACCGCGAGATGGCTATCGCTACGCTTACAACCTGTGGCTCGACAAATTGACGGGACTGCCCCTCAAGTCGCGCATTGTGAATGACAGTGGAAAAGTGGTGTCGATGTTCGTTTTTTCTGAAGTTCAGGTCGGTAAAGCGCCCGATTCCCGATTCTTTTTCAATGATCTGGCAGGCAAAAGCATTTTGAAAGCGAGCCTGGATCAGCCCACCAGCGTGACCTGGAATGTCACGCCGCCGCCCGGCTTTGTCCAGGTACAAGCAGCAGTCAGAGCGCTGCCCGGCAAACAGATGCCGGTGACACATCTGGTTTATTCCGATGGCTTGAGCGTGTTGTCAATGTTCCTCGAACCGGTCAATCCAAAAATGCCGAAGATGCAGGGGCTGGCAGCCGAAGGTGCCATTGGGGTGTATGCGCGCGAGGTGGATGGCTATTCCGTCACCACATTGGGTGAAGTCCCCAACGCCGCACTGATCGAAACAGGTAATTCGGTGGAAAAACAGTGAGCCAGACCGGGCGCAATTCGGTGCCTGAGCCAAACATGCTCGAACAGACTGTCGAGGTTATCAAGACAGCTTCGGACGGAATTTGGGTGCAGGCGGTCGAGCCATCAGGCTGTGGAACGTGCGGGGGGCAGGGATGTTCGTCGCGGCGGATTGCCGAGTTGTTCCAGCGCAAGCCGCGTCTGTTCCGGGTGGATTGTGATTTGTCACTGGCACCGGGTGACCGTGCGATTGTCGGAATTGCCAACGGCAGCGTGTTGAACAGTGCACTGCGTGCCTATGGTCGGCCTCTGGCCTTGATGCTGGGAGGGGCATTGCTTTCCCAGGTTTTTGAGTTGGGTGACGGACCCGCCTTGATTGGTGTGTTGCTGGGGGGGGCGGTCGCCTGGTTGCTGGCACGCAATACGCAGGCCGCGCGGCCAGTGGTGTTGCGACGTGAAGAGATGATTCGTTTGATGAAAGGGTAGCGAGTATGCGGATGGTTTTGACTAGGATGGCAATGGTAGGCGCGCTGGTTTGGTCTACATGGGCAACAGCTGTGATGGATGTGGCTGATCTGGTCGAATCGCAGGGTCCGGCCGTGGTCAACATCAGTACCACGACGCTCGCCAGACGCGGATCAAAGGGTATGCCGGACGACGAAAACATGCAGGAGTTTTTTCGTCGCTTTTTTCCGGGCATGCCAGGGATCCCGGGTGGGGCCATGCCGGGTACACCCAGCCATGGAACAGGGTCGGGGTTTATCGTTGGCAGCGATGGCACCATTTTGACCAATGCCCACGTGGTGGACGGGGCCGATGAGGTTGTCGTCAAACTTACCGACAAGCGAAAATTCATCGCCAAGGTGATCGGCACCGACGCGCGTACCGATGTCGCCGTGCTGAAAATCACAGCTAAAAGTTTGCCTGCCGTGAAACTGGGTAGTCCGGATGCCTTGCGCGTCGGTGAAGCCGTCGCGGCGATAGGTTCGCCTTTCGGATTCGAAAACTCGGTTACTTCCGGCATCGTTTCAGCAAAGGGCCGTTCATTACCTTCGGAAAGCTATGTGCCCTACATCCAGACTGACGTGGCGATCAATCCCGGCAACTCGGGCGGCCCCCTGTTCAACATGAAGGGGGAAGTAGTCGGCATCAATTCGCAAATCTATAGCCGCAGCGGGGGATATCAGGGCGTGTCGTTCGCTATTCCTATCGACGTTGCGATGGAAGTGGTGGGGCAACTCAAGTCAGGCGGAAAAGTCTCGCGCGGCTGGCTGGGGGTGGTGATTCAGGAAGTCAGCAACGATCTTGCGGAATCGTTTGGGCTGGACCGCGCTCGCGGGGCATTGATTGCACAGGTGCAGCCTGATGGACCTGCGGCCAAAGCAGGCTTGCAAGTTGCCGATGTGATCCTGAAGTTCAACGGCAAGCCGGTAGAAAACTCCGGGGATCTGCCGCGCATGGTGGGCACGGTCAAACCCGGCAGCACGATACCCCTCGAAGTCTGGCGCAAAGGTAAAGCCCAGACGATTCGCGTCGTGCTGACCGAGTTGCCCGCCGAAAATCAGGTGGCGGGCAAGCCGGGTAAAGCCTTTGCTCGTGGCGGCCTGGCGCTGTCCGAGCTCACGGTTGAGCAGCGACGCGAACTCAAAATCGACTATGGCTTGCTGGTCGAAGATGTCACGGGTGACGCCCTGCGCGCAGGCCTGCGCAGCGGTGACGTCATCCTGGCCCTGAACAACAGAAAACTGCCCACGGTTGATGCCTATCGTAATGCCATCGCGTCTGTGCCTGTTGGAAAAGTCGTTGCCATTCTGGTGCGCCGCGGCGAAGGCTCGCTGTACATTCCCCTGAAGATTTCGGCAGAGTGATGCATGCCTGAGCGGCACCTAACGCTATTCACACGAACGGGATGCCCGCTGTGCGATGAGATGGCGGAGCAGGTGCGCGCACGGGCCGGCACGTATCGTCTGATCGAAGTGGATGTGGATAAGGATCCGGCGCTGAAAGCACGCTTTGGCTGGGATGTGCCCTTGTTGTTTGATGGGGATACCGAAATTTTCCGCCATGAATTTGATGCAGTGGCATTCGGGGTCTGGCTCGTTCACGCTTGAGTCTGACCTTGTTATTTGTTTAAGAAACAGGTGCCATTTTTATTGGATCAGGCATTCAGTCTGCTCAAAACACTCCAGAAGAATATTAGCGGATAATGTTATAACTCATTGTCATAAAAGGATTTTCTGTCTGTCGTATACGTATTGTCCGGGCACTTCGGGTCATAATTGCGGACAACGCCTGCGAAGAACAGGGTTCAGCAATCCAACCGGAAAGAGCGAGGATGATGAAACTGACCACGATGACACTGTGTGTATCCGTTCTAATAAGTCTTGCTTTGCCTGCTCAAGCGGCAGGCGACCCTGTGATGGGGAAAACAAAAACCTCGATGTGTGCTGGTTGTCATGGCATTCCAGGTTGGCGTACCGCCTATCCGAGTGTGTACAGTGTGCCCAAACTGGGCGGGCAACACGCTGATTATCTGGTCGCGGCGCTCAAGGCATATCAATCAGGCGAGCGCAGCCATCCCAGCATGGATGGCATCGTGGGGAGCTTGAGCGAGCAGGACATAGATGACCTTGCGGCCTATTACGCATCGTCGTATAGCGGCCCTGTCAAATAATCGTGGAGACTCTCGTGAAAAAAATCCTTCTTGTCTCTGCGAGTGTTGCGCTGGTTTTTTCGTTACCTGTATACGCCGCCGGCAATGTTGAAGCGGGAAAAGCCAAATCGAGCGCCTGCATGGCTTGTCATGGTCCTGATGGCGTGAGTTCGGTGTCGTCATTCCCCAAGCTGGCGGGGCAGAATCGTGATTACCTGTATCACTCACTCAAGGCTTACAAATCCGGCAAGCGCAAGAATCCCATCATGGCTGGTCAGGTTCAGACCCTGACCGATGCCGATATGCAGGATCTGGCACTTTATTACGCCAAGCAAAAAGGCCTATATCTGAAGTATTGAACTTGGGGGAAGGCAATCAAAAGGAGTGGCCATTTGAACGGTCACTCCTTTTTTATTGCCCCGGACAAGCCTTGGCCCGGTTAGCGGACGCAAGATCGATTGCGCCCCGCCTGTTTGGCCGCATAAAGCGCAAGGTCTGCGGTATTGACCAGGGCATCGATGTCGAACGTGCTGGTTTGCCTGGCGGATATGCCGAAGCTGGCGGTGACGCTAATGATTTTTTCTTCGCGCCCAACCGTGATCTCGTTGGATTCAAGCGTCATGCGCAGCCGTTCAGCGACTTGAGTGGCTGACTTGATGTCGGTGTTGGGGCAAATGACCAGAAACTCTTCACCACCGATGCGGCTGACGCTGTCTCCCAGACGGGCTGATTTGCGCAGTATCTCGGCGGTTTCACGCAACACGACATCTCCTACCGCATGGCCGTAGGTGTCATTGATCAGCTTGAAGTGATCGATGTCGAGCACGATCAGGGAAAGCGGCATGCCGGAGCGTGTGGAGGCACTCCAGATTTGCTGGAGTTGATCCATTGCCGAGCGACGATTGGAGAGACCGGTCAGTGAGTCAGTCAGCGCAGCCGTGGCCAGACGGCGATTGGCCACGGCGAGTTCTGCGGCAATCTGGCGTAGTTGGGCTCGATCTTTTTCCCAGTTGTTCTGCAATTGCAGCAGGCGTTGTGCGGCGAATAGCCGGATGCGCAGCCCTTGCGCGCTGATCGCGCTGGAAACATAGCCATCCATGCTGGATTCGTCGGTATGCATCTGCTGACGTTCAGCGTCGTCGTCGTCCATCAGCAGGATATGCATGCGGCGGCCTTCTTCTGTTGCGCGCAAGGCGTGACACAACTCGGCGCCGTCGATTCCGGGGAGCTTGTCGCGCGTAATGATGACATGTGGCAGCACTTCCATAGCCAGCGCAAGCGCGGTCTTGCCATCTTCTGCCGGGTAGACGATATGTGCGCTGTCCTCGACCAATAAGGCGACGGTTTTGCGGCGGCTTGCGACATTGCCGTCCGCCACGATGATGCGCAGGGGCAACTGGTCGTCCGGGGGGACGCTCTGCCCCTGGCTGATGTCCTCGAAGGGGGGGAGAGATGCTGTCGGAATTTTCAGCATTTCGCCCCATTCGCACCAGCTTGCAATCACCTTGTCGATAAATCCGCCAGCTGTTTCGGGCGTGAGGTCGAGTGCTTCGGCCTGGGTGATCCACTCTTTCGCCAAATACGGACGGGCATCGGCGCCGGCAAGCCCGAAATCTGCCAGCCGGTGCGACAACTGCAAGATCAGCATCAGGCTGTGGGAGCGCGAATCCTGGGCGAAATTGGCGTGTTGTGGTGTTTCGTAACAGGCAAGTGGCTCGGTGAATACCCTGGGCAAGCCCCAGTCGGCCATCATTACGATGCCCAGTTCGGTATGGTCGGTTTCCAGTTGTGCCCGTTCCAGCGAGAGAAGCGATTGCGAACGGTCGGACTGGTAAGCGGCCAGCACGCTGCTGT
>MGZO01000024.1:40215-45223 GCA_001802655.1 Hydrogenophilales bacterium RIFOXYD1_FULL_62_11 | reverse complement strand
AACCGCAGATGAACAATTCATCGGTGGAAGCCGATCGAACCCGTGTGCCAAGTGCCTGCATGGCCAGTCCCATCAGCAGCGAATGCGACCAGTACGCCTGATAGTCGAAGCCTTCGCAGGCGCCCGCACGGTATTGGTCCAGCAAGGAAAACCCCAGAGCAAGCTGGCGCACTGATGTCATGCCCTGACGCACCACGGCTTCCTGCACGGACACGACTGGCCGCGAGATGTACGAATTGGTATTGGCCAGCTTGATCAGGCGTCCGGATAACGCAGGATCGGTTTGCACCACGCGTGCGACTTCACCCAGGGTTGCATTTTCGCGCCGGGAGATTTCGAGCACGGCCAGAGCTACCCCTTTGGGAGAAGGGAGTTGGGCGCTGAGCTTTAATTGTTCAAGTGGATTCATCAATCTATCTGCGCGGGGCAACAGGTAAGCACGGTCGGCTCTGTTTAAGGATATCGACAGATTTCTTGCATACTGAAGCCAGGCACCCCATGCGGGTGGCAATAAGGGGCTTTGTCAGCAACGATTGTTCAGGAATGACCGCATTGCTGGTCCAGGCAGCGCAAATAGGCCGCTGAATCAAATGCGCTCTGGTAGCGCTGTACTTGCCAGATCATTTCCGCCAGACACTCCATTACTGCATGCTGTGCCGGCATCGCGTCGCCATGTAGTGTCAGCAGACTCTGGTAACGCGCGCGGATGCCCGTGGGCTGGTCGACCGACAATTGCTCGCTGATCGCCAGATGCATGGATAAATGCAGAAACGGATTGGTTTCACCCGACTCGGGCGGGTAATCGCGCTCCTGGTAACGCTCGGGCTGATCAAGCAGGGCGTGGTATTCGGGATGGCTCAGGATCGCGTCAAGCGCGGGTTGTTCGGCGCCCGCCAGCGGTTGTCCAGCGCGGTACTTGGCCCACACGGCGAAAAAAAACTGGCGCACCTGGTCGCGACTGGGGTTAAACATGACACGGATCAAGCATGATCTGGCTTGTCCTTGAATTCACAGAGGTCGGCGATGATGCACTCGCCGCATTTCGGTTTTCTCGCCTGGCATACGTAGCGCCCATGCAGGATCAGCCAGTGGTGCGCGTCGATACGGAATTCCTGCGGGATGGTCTTGAGCAGCTTTTTTTCCACCTCCAGCACTGTTTTTCCCTTTGCCAGGCCGGTGCGATTGGAGACCCGGAAGATATGCGTATCGACTGCCATCGTCGGCTGGCCAAAAGCCGTATTCAATATCACATTTGCAGTTTTGCGCCCCACGCCGGGCAGCGCCTCCAGCGCGGCGCGGTCGGCCGGTACGATGCTGTGGTGGAGATCGATCAGCATCCGGCAGGTGGCGATCAGATGCCGGGCCTTGCTTTTATATAGTCCGATCGTCTTGATCGCGTCGGCGAGTCCGGCTTCACCCAGCGCGTAGAGGGCTTCCGGCGTGTTGGCTCGCGGGAACAGCCGCCGCGTGGCCAGGTTCACGCCCTTGTCGGTTGATTGTGCCGACAACACTACCGCTACCAGTAACTCAAATGGCGTGGTGTATTCCAGTTCGGTTGTGGGGTTCGGATTGGCCGCGCGCAGGCGGCTGAAAATCTCGTGGCGCTTGGCAGGGTTCATGTTGCCTGAATCAGGCTGCAACCGGGATCGCAGCACGCGCACGCTGCGTGCTGCGCGCGTTGTAGCGATTGTTTGCAGCAATCAGCAGCCCCAGCGCGATGAAGGCACCGGGTGGCAGTATGGCCAGCAAAAAACCGTGATAGTTGGGCAGCACGTGCAATACGAGGGATTTTGCCGAAGCGCCAAACACCAGATCGATGCCGGAGAACAGGGTGCCCTGGCCGATGATTTCGCGGATTCCACCCAGCACCACCAGCACCAGTGTCAGGCCCAGGCCCATCGCCAGCGCATCAATCACGCTGTGTAGCGGATGGTTCTTGGAGGAAAACGCGTCGACCCGCGCCAGCACGATGCAATTGGTGGTAATGAGCGGAATGAAAATGCCCAGTACCAGATAGAGCGGATGCACGAAGGCATTCATCGCCAGATCGATCACCGTGACCAGCGCTGCGATGACAAGAACGAAAACCGGTATACGGATTTCGTGCGGGATGAAATGACGCACGCTCGACACGGCTCCGCTGGAGGACGCCATCACCAGCATGGTCGCCAGTCCCAGCGACAGGGCGTTGACGACATTGTTGCTGATCGCCAGCAGCGGACATAAGCCCAGCAGCTGAACCAGCCCGGCATTTTGCTTGACCAGACCGTTGTGAAACAGGCTGCGGAATTCGGACAGGGAAATCATGCGGAGGGCTCCTTGGCGGGTGGCGCGCTGAATTCGGCACGGTGCTTGGCAAAGTATTCGAGCGCGCCTTTGACTGCCCGGACCACGGCGCGCGGGGTGATGGTGGCACCGGCGCGGGCGTCGAATGTGCCGCCATCCTTGACGACCTTCCAGTGCTTGGCTGCCGGGTTGCTGAGCGATTTTCCGCTGAACTGATCGACCCAGGCACTTTTGGCGCGCTCGATGTAGTCGCCCAGTCCCGGCGTTTCACGGTGGGCGGTGACGCGCACGCCTGTCACGTTGCCGTTTGCATCAATGCCGATCAGCAGTGCGATGTTGCCGCTGTAGCCATCGGGTGCAATGGCTTCCAGCACCACGGCGCTGAATTTTCCGTTGCGCTGGGCCAGCCACATCGACGAGTCGAGCCGGGTGCCGAGCAGGTCGTCGGGTAGCAGGCTTTTGCGGCTGGTCAGCAGGTCGTTGTCATATAGCGTGGCCGGCAGAACCTGGCTCAGCAAGGCAAGTTTTGCGGCTTGTTGACCACGCGCAATGGTGGGTTCGGTGGATTGGTAGGTGAATGCCAGCACAGCGGTGGCGACAAGAGCAAACACCAGCAGGATGATGCCGGCGCGCAGCGCGTTGCGGCTGGCTGCGCTGGCCTTCATGCGCGTGGCTCCTTGCGGGCGCCGCCATAAATACGCGGCTGAGTGTATTGATCGATCAGCGGTACGCAAACATTCATCAGCAGAATGGCGAAGGCTACGCCGTCCGGAAAACCGCCCCAGGTGCGGATGACGATGGTGAGAAAACCTGCGCCGAGTCCAAAAACCAGTTTGCCGCGCGGGGTGGTCGCGCCCGATACCGGGTCGGTGGCGATGAAAAAGGCGCACAGCATGACCGATGGCGAAAACAGATGAAACCACGGTGCGCCGAAGCGCCCGGCATCAAAGAAATGCAGAAAGCCGGCAGTGAGCCAGATGCCGGCCAAAAAAGCCAGCGGCACTTGCCAGCTGATGATGCGCAACGCCCACAGCAGCAAGCCGCCCAGCAGGAACGCTGCGGCCAGCCACTCGAATCCGACGCCGCCGTAATGGCCGAAAATTGGTTGCGTCATCACTTCGTCAACTGTCAGCTGCTGGTGCAAGCCGGTTCGCAATGCATCGAGCGGTGTGGCCATGGTGATGGCATCGAGCGTGGCCTTGGGCACGTCGCTACCGAAAATGACCGCTGCGCTTTGCAGCAGGTTGAGATGCACCGCGCTGGATTCGAGCGAGGTCAATTCGAGCGGCCCGGGCCATTGGGTCATCTGCATCGGAAACGATACGATCAGGACGGCGTACCCCACCATCGCCGGGTTGAAAATGTTCTGCCCCAGCCCGCCATATAAATGCTTGGCCACTACGATAGCGAACAACGTGCCGGTGATGATCAGCCACCACGGCGCCAGTGATGGCAACGACAGCGCAAGCAGCCAGGCAGTGACGATGGCCGACAGATCGGTGAGGAAGGGTTTGGCCGGGTAGCCGCGGGCTTTCAGCATCGCCGCCTCGGCTGCCAGCGCGGTCACCGTGGCGAGGGTGAGCGTGACGAGGATGCCAGGTCCAAACAGCCAGACATAGATCGCAATGCCGGGCAGCAGGGCAATCAGCACCCAGGCCATGATCTGGGTGACGCTGCTGCGGTCGATGATAAACGGGGAGGGCATCAGGTCTTCTCTTCGGATTCCAGCGGTTGCCGCGCCAGTTCAAGGATTTTAGCCCTGCGCGCTTCGATCTCTGCGATCTCGTGCTGGGTGTCGGGCGACAGGTTGTCGGTGTTCAGGGGGACCGATTCGGATTTTTTGGCTTGCGCGCGAGCCAGTGCGGCGGCGATCAAGGCCTTCTTGGCATCCGCCTCGCTGGTGGCGGCGTGACCCGATGTGGCGGGCGCGGCGGTGAGTTCGGCGCGTTTGGCTTGCGCTTTTGCCGCGAGCTTTTCAGCTTTCTCGGCTTTATCGCGTTCCTGGCGAAACTGGCGGAATTCGTGGCGCTCGCGCGCGAGGTCGGCAGCCTGCTTGTCTTTTTCGTGTGCCCAGATTTCACTTTTGGCGTAACGATAAAAGTCGACCAGTGGGATATGGCTGGGGCAGACGTAGCTGCAGCAGCCGCATTCGATGCAGTCGAACAGGTGGTATTCCTGCGCACGGCCAAAGTCGCCCGCCTTGGCGAAGCGGAAGAGTTCCTGTGGTTGCAGTTCGGCCGGGCAGGCATCGGCGCAGCGGGTGCAGCGGATGCACGGCAGCGCGCGCGGCAGGGGCGGAAACAGTGCGTCAGACTTGACCAGAATGCAGTTGGTGGCTTTGACCACCGGCACGTCGAGATCGGGCATCGGCATCCCCATCATCGGTCCGCCCATCAAGACGCCGGACATGCCTTCGCGATCGCCCGCCAGCGTAATCAGCAGATGCATCGGTGTGCCGATCAGCACCTCGAAATTCTGCGGACGCAACACGTGGCCGGTAACGGTGACCAGCCGCGAGATCAGCGGTTCACCGTGGTGCACTGCACGTGCAAGGGCATGCGCAGTGCCAACGTTAAACACCTGGATGCCTATGTCGGTGGACAACTTTCCAGTAGGAACCTGTTTGCCGGTGAGCGTCTCGATCATCTGCTTGGCTCCGCCGCCGGGGTAGCATGACGGCACGGCAATCACCTCAACCGCAAAGTCCATTTTGGCTGCGGCG
>MGZO01000024.1:39705-40203 GCA_001802655.1 Hydrogenophilales bacterium RIFOXYD1_FULL_62_11 | reverse complement strand
GCAATGGCTTCGGGTTTGTTGTCCTCGATGCCGACCAGGATTTCGGTACTGCCCAGCAGATGTCGCATGATCGCCGTGCCTTGAAGAATTTCATCGGCATGGGTGCGCATCAGCACATCGTCGCAGGTGATCCACGGCTCACATTCGCCGCCGTTGAGGATCAGGGTGGGACAGGTTTGGGCTGTGCCTGGATCGAGTTTCACCGCGCTGGGAAAGACCGCGCCGCCGAGCCCGGCCAAGCCCATGTCGCGCAGGTGCAGGCGCAGGTCGGCTGCTGCCATTTTCTGGTAATCGAGCGGCGCGTGGGGGATCCATTCGTCGCGGCCATCGGTTTCGATCGTGATGCACAGATCGGGCAGACCGGAAATATGCGGCACCGGCTGCTCGCTGATGGCAGTGACAATGCCCGAACTGGACGCATGCACCGCTGCCGAGATGGCGCCGCTGGCCGCCGCGATCATCTGGCCTTTCAGCACCCGCTCGCCGACATCGACCAGC
>MGZO01000024.1:11087-39580 GCA_001802655.1 Hydrogenophilales bacterium RIFOXYD1_FULL_62_11 | reverse complement strand
TTTGAACAGTTCGCGGCTCATGCGACGCGCTTCAGTTCAATGACCGGATGCTTCCATTTCCAGTGCGGCAAATCCTCGGCAACCGGCACCATCGTGATGCAGTCAACCGGGCACGGTGGCAAGCAGAGTTCACAGCCGGTGCATTCCGCCGCAATGATGGTGTGCATCTGTTTGGCCGCGCCGGCAATCGCATCGACCGGGCAGGCCTGAATGCAGAGCGTGCAGCCGATGCAGATCTGCTCGTCGATGAACGCCACCGATTTGGGTTTGGGCGTGCCATGGCTTTCGTCCAGTGGTTTGGGTTCGACACCCAGCAAATCAGCCAGCTTCTTCATGCCTTCCTCGCCGCCCGGCGGACACTGGTTGATGTCGGCCTCGCCCTTGGCGATGGCTTCGGCATAGGGTCGGCAGCCCGGAAAGCCGCACTGGCCGCATTGCGTCTGCGGCAGGATCGCGTCGATTTTTTCTGCCAGCGGATTGCCTTCTACCTTGAAGCGGATCGCCGACCAGCCCAGTGCCAGCCCGATCACGACGGCAATGCCGACAATCACCAGAATCGCAGTGAGCATTACTTGACCAATCCGGAAAAGCCCATGAACGCCAGCGACATCAGGCCGGCCGTAATCATGGCAATGCTGGTGCCCTTGAACGGCGTGGGCACATCGCAGGTTTCCAGGCGCTCACGAATCCCGGCAAATAGAATCAACACCAGCGTAAAACCGATCGCGCCGCCTGCGCCGAAAAACAGCGACTCGACAAAACCATGCTGCTCCTGCGCGTTCAGCAGCGGAATACCCAATACCGCGCAGTTGGTGGTGATGAGCGGCAGGTAAATGCCCAGTACCTGATACAGCACCGGACTGGTCTTGTGGATGAACATTTCGGTGAATTGCACAATTCCGGCGATCACCACAATGAATGACAGGGTGCGCAGATAGATCAGGTCGGGGCCGAGCAGATATTCGCTGACCAGATAACTTGCACCCGACGCCAGCGTCAGCACGAAGGTCGTCGCAAGACCCATGCCGATGGCGGTTTCGAGTTTTTTTGACACGCCCATGAATGGGCATAGCCCCAAAATCTTGGCCATCACGATGTTGTTCACGAACACCGTGGAGATGAGAATGAGAAGGTAGGTTTCCAAAGCAGGCAGTTCCGGGGAATGGAGCATTATCCGCCGATGTGGCAGCGGGGTTCAACCCTGTGCGTGCAGTGTGTTTGACGGTCATGAGCAACAGCACGCAGAGGATGTTGCCCGGAGAAAGCGCAGCCAGGCAGCGGGGTATTTTAGAGAGAGTGGCTGCTCAGCGGTTGAATTCGCAGGTGAACAGTGGTCAGCCGAGCATTTTGCCGCTGGCCCAGAACTCATAGCCTTTGCTCAGGAACTCGTCCCATGGCAAATAGTGCGAGCCGTCGCACGAGAAGGTGAGGCCGACGACGCCGTTGAAAATATTGAGCGTGCCGCTACGCAGATAAAACATGTCGTCCATGAAGCGCAGTTCACGCAGACCGTCGAGCACTGCGCGGATCTGGTCCCGAGGAACCAGGGCGTCATCGGGATAGCTGCGCTTGGGGTAGGCGAGGCAGGTGTTGGGGTCGATCAGGGCGTCGATGTCGAGCAGGCGGTAGCGGTAGGGGTCGTCAAACAGCCAGATGACGGCACGGCTGCTGGAAAAGTGCAGGATGACGTGATACACGCCGTGACCCGCCATCAGTTCTTCGAGCACGCCCAGCACGGTGTCGATGTTGATGTCCATCTGACTGTCGCTGCGGGTCTGGTGGAACACGGTGCCGCGGATGGCAGGGTCGCCCTTGATCTGTCGCCAGTGCGTGGGTTCGTCGTAGAGCTTGCCGGTGAGTGGCAGGTTGCGCAGGTCGAAGTCGGCGCCGATGAATCCGAGCACGCGGCTGTTGGCGTCGCGCACGATCTGGATGGCGGTGAGCGAGGGACGCTTGGCGCGCAGGCTGATGTAGGCCTGCGACAGCAAGAAGCCTTCGCTGGGCACCCGCTCGTTCATGTAGGGACGGTCGGCCCGGTTGCGTCCGATATCGTTTGCAAGCGGGCCGTCGCGGCTGATGGTGTCACTGATCTGAATGGCCTGGGTGTCCAGGGCGTACATGTACTTGCAGATTGCCTGCTGTGCCAGGGTCTGGCCGAGGATTGCGTTCAGCGCCTGGCGGTCGCCCCAGACCAGGCTACAAGCCTGGGCAGCTTGTGCCAGCGGTTCGCGCAGCAAGGTTTTAAGCATTTCGCGCTGACGGGAGATGCTGTCTGCAAGAGTGTCGGATGGGGGGGGCATGAGGTCAAATGGGCTTTTTCAGGCTGTTTGATGAGGTCAGGGTTCGGGTGACGAGGGGTGGGCGTTAGCGAGTCAAACGTTAGCCTGCTTTGGTTGCAAGGGCAAGTCGCATCGGCGGCGGCAAGGTGTTGCAGGGGAGACGCTATGTCTAGGCGATATTCTGAACCTTGTGGATGCAAAAAGCCCGGCTTTGCCGGGTTGGGCCTGGCGCGAATACAACGATGCTTTCTGGTGATGGGTATTAAGTAGCCATTCAGGAAGGAACAGGCATCAAACGATGCCCGGCAATCACTCGGTGAACGCAACGGCTAGGCGTGTTGATCCCCGCGCAGCGAAATGACCGGCCAGTTTTTTGCCAGCGCGTGGGCGTGCAGCACGGTGTCGGGATCGACGGCGATGGGATGCTGTACTTTTTCCAGCAATGGCAAATCGTTGTGCGAGTCACTATAGAACCAGCTGCTGCCGAGGCGGTCGAGGTGGGTGCCGTGGGCTTCCAGAAAGCGTTCGAGGCGGGCGACCTTGCCTTCCCGGAAGCAGGGGGTGCCGGCGACCTCACCGGTAAAGCGGCCGTCGATTTCCTCGGGGTCGGTGGCGATCAGGTAGGGAATGCCGAACTCCCGGGCGATCGGCGCAGTGACGAAGCTGTTGGTGGCGGTAATGATGGCGACCAGGTCGGCGTCATCCAGGCGTTTGTTGACCAGGTCGCGTGCAGTCTGGGTGATCATTGGCTTGACGTGTGTTTCCATGTATTCGGCATGCCAGGCGTCGAGTTGCGCGCGCGTGTGGGTGGCGAGCGGGTGCAGGGCAAACGCGAGAAAGGCGTAAATGTCCAGTCGACCGGTCTTGTAATCTTCGTAGAACGCCTTGTTTTTGGCTTCGTAGTGGGGGCCGTCAACTGCGCCCTTGGCGATGAGAAATTGCCCCCATTCATAGTCGGAATCTCCGGCTAGCAAGGTGTTGTCGAGGTCGAAAAGGACAAGGTTCATTTTGAGTGGCGGTATTAAGGAGGGGAAAATGGGGGCAGGGATTTGGTTTGTTCCTGAATATTCATTGGGTGAACGGCGATTTTGTGGTGTCTTGTCGCAGACTCCGGATTGTAGAACACAGGGTGGCCAAAACGTCGGGCCAGGTGTGCCGTTCCGTGCCAGCGGCCGGATAGGCTCGCCCAGTGAGATGGATTAGAATGCGGGGCTTGGATTTACTCCGCCGAATGAACGGCGTGACACTGAAAATAGCGGCGGAAACACAATGGCAGGAATAAAAATGCTCAAAGGCAGTCTGGTTGCGATTGTCACCCCCATGTCAGACGATGGCGCGCTCGATTTCGATGCGCTGCGGCGTCTGCTTGATTGGCACATTGCCGAAGGTACGGACGGCATTGTGATCGTCGGCACGACCGGGGAATCACCCACGGTCACGTTCGACGAGCATTGCCAGTTGATTCGCGCGGCAGTTGAACAGGTCGCCGGGCGGGTGCCGGTGATTGCGGGAACTGGCGCGAATTCGACCGCCGAGGCAATCGAGTTGACCGAATGCGCCAAGCGCGCGGGTGCGCAGGCCGGATTGTCCGTGGTGCCTTACTACAACCGGCCGACCCAGGAAGGGCTCTACCAGCATTACAGGAAAATCGCCGAGGCGGTCGATTTGCCGTTGATTCTGTACAACGTCCCCGGGCGTACCGTGGCGGATTTGTCGAATGACACGGCGTTGCGACTGGCGAGCGTGCCCGGCATCATCGGCTTGAAAGATGCAACCGGCAGCATGGAACGGGCAGGCGATTTTTTGCGGCAGGCGCCCAGGGACTTTGCCTATTACAGTGGCGACGATGCGTCGGCAATGCCGTTCATGCTGCTGGGCGGGCATGGCGTGATCTCGGTGACGGCCAACGTTGCGCCGAAATTGATGCACGAGATGTGTGTCGCCGCTTTCGAGGGGAACCTGGCGCGAGCGCGCGAACTCAATAACGCGTTGTTGCCTTTGCATAACAAGCTGTTTGTTGAGGCCAATCCCATCCCGGTCAAATGGGCCTGCGCAGAGTTGGGGCTTATCCCGTCCGGCTTGCGTCTGCCGCTCACCCCGTTGTCAGCCGGTTTGCATGACACCCTGCGTGGCGCAATGCGTCACGCCAACCTCATCTAGCTTGGCGCGAAGCGTCACGCACCGCTACTTTAGAAATTTGTTTTAGGACTCTTTATGCGTTTATTGCCCTTGTTTCTGTTGGTTAGCCTGGCTGTGTCTGGTTGCAGCATGGAGTCGAAAAAAATCGATTACAAATCAGCCAAAAAAATATCGACACTCGAAATTCCGCCCGACCTCACTGCGCCAACGGGAGATAACCGTTATGCCATTCCCGATGCCCAAGGCGGTACGGCAACGCTGTCGGCCTACAGTGAGGAGCGCAAGAGCACGCCGACCGCCGAGTCGACGCTGTTGCCCACGCAGGACAAGGTGCGCATCGAAAAATCGGGTTCGCAGCGCTGGCTGGTGGTGCAGGCAACGCCGCAGCAAGTGTGGCCGGTGGTCAAGGATTTCTGGCAGGAAAACGGTTTCATCATCAATCTGGAGTCACCCGAGACCGGCGTGATGGAAACCGACTGGGCGGAAAATCGCGCCAACATCCCAAAAGACGGGATCCGCAGCTTGCTGGGAAAGGTAATCGATGGCGTCTATTCCACCCCCGAGCGCGATAAGTTTCGCACACGGATTGAGACGGTTCCCGGTGAAGCGGGCTCACCCAACACCGAAATCTATATCAGCCATCGCGGCGTGATGGAAATTTATACCACTGAGGGGAAAGATCAGACCAAGTGGCAGCCCCGTCCGGTCGATCCCGAACTTGAAGCTGAAATGCTGCGGCGCTTGATGGTACGTTTCGGGGTTGACGAGAAAAAGGCCGAAAGCCTGCTGGTCAAACAGCAGGCACCCGAGCAGGCGCGCATTGTTCAACAGACCAGCGGTTCCGTACTGGAAATGGATGAAAACTTCGACCGTGCCTGGCGCCGTGTCGGCCTGGCGCTGGATCGTATCGGTTTTGCCGTGGAAGACCGCGACCGTTCCAAGGGCGTGTATTTCGTGCGCTACATTGACCCGGAAATTGACAACGCCAGCAAGAAAAGCGACAGCCTGTTGAGCGGTCTGGCCTTCTGGCGCAGCAAGAAAGAACAGTCCTCGCCACAGATGCAAATCGTGGTGAGTGAGATGGGTGAGAAAAGCCAGGTTGCCGTTACTGCGGCGGAAGGCAAGACGGTCGATGCCGATACCCGGAATCGCATTATCAAATTGCTGTACACGGATTTGAAGTGAGGTCGAAACAAGCGTGATGCGGTTCGCCAGCCTCGGTAGCGGCAGTGAAGGCAACGGCCTGGTGGTCGAAGCCGGTGCTACCCGGGTGCTGATGGATTGCGGATTCGGCCTGGCCGACAGCATTGCGCGATTGGCACGGCTTGATCTGGCGGTGTCTGATCTTGCCGGGATCCTGGTCACCCACGAGCACGGCGACCATATCGGCGGCGTCGGACGGCTGGCACGCAAGCACAAGCTGCCCGTGTGGTTGACGGCAGGTACGCTGGCCATGGCGCAGGATCTTGATGGCGTGGCAGTGCAAGTCATCGATAGCCACGCAGCGTTTGCGGTGGACGCGCTTGAAATTCAGCCTTATCCGGTGCCGCATGATGCGCGCGAGCCGGTGCAGTTCGTCTTTGGCGATGGCCAGCGCAGGCTCGGGGTGTTGACCGATGTGGGATGCAGTACGCCACACATCGAGGTAACCTTGAGCGGTGTGGATGCTCTGGTGCTGGAATGCAATCACGACGCGACCATGCTGGAAAAAGGCCCTTATCCAACAGGACTCAAGCGTCGCGTGGGCGGGCGCTACGGCCATCTGGAAAACGCCCAGTCAGCCGCCTTGCTGCACAAGCTGCGCCACGATAAATTGCAATGCGTCATGGCCGCTCACGTTTCACGCACCAACAACACCGATGCGCTGGCGCAGCGTGCGCTGGCCGAGGTGCTGAACTGCGCGGACGACGATGTGCGTGTGGCGTGCCAATCTGCGGGTTTTGACTGGATCTCTATTTAAGGGCCGGGATCGATCCTGGCCCGAATTCAACTGGATGGATTTTGACCACTTTTGCTGAACTGGGCCTCGCCCCCGACATCCTGCGTGCCCTCGACGAGATGGGCTACGCCACGCCAACGCCGATTCAGGAGCAGGTGATCCCGCTTGCGCTGCAAGGTGGCGATATCCTCGGCGCAGCGCAAACCGGCACCGGCAAAACGGCCGCCTTTGCACTGCCGCTGCTGCAACGCCTGCTGCCGTTTGCCAACACCGGCACCTCGCCCGCCAAACATCCCATTCGCGCACTGATTCTGACCCCTACGCGCGAGCTCGCGATTCAGGTCGAAGAGAGCGTCAAGGCGTATTGCAAGCACATCCCGCTACGCTCGCTGGTGGTGTATGGCGGAGTCAGCATCAATACGCAGATCCCCATCCTGAAAACCGGCGTCGAAATTCTGGTTGCCACCCCCGGCCGTTTACTCGATCACGTGCAAAACAAGACACTGATGCTGAATCAGGTAAACACGCTAGTGCTCGATGAGGCTGACCGCATGCTCGATATGGGCTTCATGCCCGACCTGAAGCGGATTGTTGCGCTGCTGCCGGCACAACGCGTGAACATGATGTTCTCGGCTACGTTTCCGGAGGAAATCCGCAAACTCGCCGACACCATTCTTAATCAGCCGACCTTTATCGAAGTGGCGCGTAATGCCACCGCAGTAACCGTGACCCAGGTGGTGCACCCGGTACACCACGAGCGCAAGCGGCAACTGCTGACGCACCTGATCAAGACGCGTGACCTCAAACAGGTATTGGTGTTCACGGGAACCAAGCTGGGGTGCAATCGCCTGGCCAATGAACTCAACAAGCTCGGTCTGCACGCGGACGCCATTCATGGCGACAAGACCCAGCAGGAACGCATCAAGGCGCTTGATGCGTTCAAGGCAGGCACGCTGCGCGTACTGGTTGCCACCGATGTCGCCGCGCGCGGAATCGACATCGAGGCGCTGCCCTTCGTGGTGAATTACGACCTGCCGCACAACGCCGAGGATTATGTTCACCGCATTGGCCGTACCGGTCGCGCGGGGATCAAGGGCGAGGCGATCTCGCTGGTAAGCGAATCGGAAACGCGTTATCTGAAAGACATCGAAAAACTCATCGGTACAGCGCTCGAGCCCACGATCGTTCCGGGTTTCGAACCTGGCGTGGCCGATGTGCCCGCGTACGAGTCACGTCCGCCACGGACGGAGCGCCCGGCAGAACGTTCAGCCGAGCGTCCGGTTGAACGCGTGGTCACGCCCGCTATCGAGCGCAGTGCTCCGCGTGGCCAACGCCCTGCATCGCGCGATGCCTTGTTTGATTCACCTTATGTCCCGAGTGCGGCGCCTGCTGCCGCGCCTGCGGCAAGCCGCCAGCCCTCCAGGAAGCCCGTTGCAGCCTTGTTCCGCAGCCCGGTAAAGCCCGAATCTACCGAGCAATGAAGGCTGTGCTATGAGTTGGGAAATTCTCCTGCTGATCGGGTTCGGCGGACTGGGCTGGTACTGGTATGCCGGGCTGAATACGCGTGAACAGGCTGTAGCCGTTGGCCGCCGTGCCTGCAACGACGCAAAACTGCAGTTTCTCGATGACAGTGTGGCGTTGAGCCGTACCCGTTTCGCCCGTAACCATAACGGCCAGTTGCAGTTCTTACGTGACTACCGCTTCGAGTTTTCCGACACCGGAAACAACCGCCGCCCGGGCGTGGTGCGCATGCTGGGCGATCGAGTTGAATGGGTCAGTCTGGATGGGGAGTGGCAGCCAGGACATCGCGCGGGCGTCACCCGATTGCCTGACTGAGCAAGCGCAGGATCACTGCTGTTCAATCTCCAGCACCGCGAGGCTGATCTGCTTGCCGACCGCCGTATCGAAGCCGTGCCATTTCTGGAACGCGGTAAGTTTTTTGACCACCTCGGGCTTCATTTCAAAGTCGCTTTTACCGGCGTCGTATTCCACTTTGACCGCATCGAACAGCGTCTGGAAATAATCGCGCTGGGCTTTCATGATGGCGGGACTGCCGGGTTTGCCGTGTCCCGGTACCACCACCTTGACCGGCAGCGTCAGCGCGCGGTCGATCGCCTTGATGTTGCCCATGAAGGTGCCGTCGTCCATGCGCGCAACGCGCTGGTTCAGGACGTTATCGCCAGTAAACAGCACACCGTTGTCGACCTCGATCATGATGTCGGTCTTGCTGTGGGCGTCGTTCGACGAGTGAATCTTGAAGGAGCGATTGCCGTGCTTCGAGACCATGCCGTCGGTCGTGGCAAGCGTGGGAATTTCGGCACGGGTGCCGTCGGTGTAACCCTGGGTCAGGTTGCTCATCAGCTTGACCCAGGATTCGGCTTCACCCGCTTTGGCTTTGGCGATCATGTCCGGATGCGCAATGAAAACCGCTTTCGGCCAGGCTTCGAGGATGGCCTGGTTGCCCAGCCAGTGGTCGCCATGGACGTGGGTGTTGTACACCGCAGTGACCGGGAGTCCGGTGGTTTTCTGGATGGCTTTCACCACCATGCGTCCGGCCTGCACGCTGGAGCCGGGGTCGATGACGATGACCTGATCGCCCGCGATGATCCATGCCGGATTGTTCATGAATCCCTGGTTCTCGACCGAGGGTTCGCCCAGCGGGCCGGTAATCACCCAGGTATCCGGGGCAACCTGTTCGGCCGGGTAGGCCTTGATGGTATCGCCGGGGCCAGCGTGAGCGGCGAAGGCGAGGCTGGCGATGAAGAAGAGAGCGGTCAGGCGCATGGATAACTCCAGGTTACGATGATGCAAGCGTAGTGCGGTTCGGGGAGGTGGGCGATGGTACGAAAGGCTGTTTTGCTCGCATCCTTACCACCATTTTTCAAAAATGATTCGGCTCATCGGCACGCCCAGCCCGTGTAGCAGTGTGCTCATGTCTTCAACCATGCCTTTCGGTCCGCACAGGTAATACAGTGTGTCATCGGGCACGTCGAGAGCATGCAGCTTGACCGGGTCGATGCGTCCGGTGAGGCCGTGCCAGTGGGGATCGGGCTGGGTGACGGTAATGCTGAGGTGCAGGTTGGGGTGGGACCGCACCGCACTTTCGAGTTCGTCGTGAAACAGGATTTCGCTGCTGTCCGACACGCTGTAAACCAGATGCGCCTGAGTGGGTAAAGCTGCATCACGCACATGGCGAAAGATGGAGAGCAGCGGGGTGATGCCGACCCCGCCGCCGATCAACACGACGTTGTCGCTCATTTCCGGCAGGTAGACAAAGGGCCCCTGGCCTTGGGTGACGGTGACCCGGTCACCGACGCGTGCAGTTTCATGCACCCAGCGTGCCAGGGGATGCCGCGCGCTGGCCTTGATCGCCAGTTCGATTTGATCCGAATGAAGGGGCGAAGTGGTAATGGAATAGCCAGCAGTATGGGGCGTGCCGTCAAGGGTGATGCTCAGATCAACCCATTGCCCTGGCAGAAACCGGAAACCTGCATCGGGAATGGCCAGGCGTAGAGCGTGAATGCTGGGCGTGGCTGGGGTAATTGCCGTGATGCGCGCGTCAAAAATATGCAAGATTCAGTCCCGTTCCTGGCTCGACGGGACAGCTTCGAATGTCAGTGAAGCCGAGTTGATGCAATAGCGCATTCCGGTGGGGGCAGGGCCGTCCGGGAAAACATGGCCGAGGTGAGAGCCGCAGCGATGGCACAGGGCCTCGACACGCGTCATGCCGTGGCTGGAATCGGTTTTTTCGGCAACCGCATCGGGGTTGATCGCCTGGTAAAAACTTGGCCAGCCCGTGCCTGAATCAAATTTGGTGCGTGATGCAAAGAGCGGTTCGCCACACGCCGCGCAACGGTATTCGCCTGCTGCGTGGTTATCCCAGTACTGTCCCGTAAAGGCTCGCTCGGTTCCGTGCTCGCGCAGAATGCGGTACTGTTCGGGACTCAGTTCGGCGCGCCATTCGGCATCGGTTTTAGTCTTGTCGAAGGTCATGTCTGTCTCCTGCTGAAATGGAAGTTTACCTCTTGACTGGGCTGGCTGGACGCTTTGTCCTTGTCTCTTCAGGGGTGTTCGCTGACCGGTTGACAGGCCCCGCTTGCCGAGCTTATTCTTCATTCAGGTCTTAGACTTAGTCTAAAAACCTGTTTCCCCTGTCGCAATGCCGGACAGGAGTGAAGCACTTAACATGCCGAAAGGCATTCCATTCAATACAGGAGATCAGGACATGCAACTCAAAGGCTCTAAAACCGAAGACCATCTGAAAGCGGCCTTCGCTGGCGAATCACAGGCTAACCGCCGCTACCTCTATTTCGCAGCAAAAGCTGACGTGGAAGGCTTCAACGATGTGGCTTCCGTGTTCCGCTCCACCGCTGAAGGCGAGACTGGCCACGCACACGGCCACCTGGAATATCTGGAAAAATGCGGCGACCCCGCAACCGGCATGGCTTTTGGCCCGACTGCTGACAACCTGAAAACTGCAATCGCAGGCGAGACCCACGAATACACCGACATGTATCCTGGCATGGCCAAGGATG
The DNA here is from genome assembly GCA_001802655.1 of Hydrogenophilales bacterium RIFOXYD1_FULL_62_11. Classification (GTDB taxonomy): domain Bacteria; phylum Pseudomonadota; class Gammaproteobacteria; order Burkholderiales; family Thiobacillaceae; genus Thiobacillus. The sequence continues at coordinate 28,688 of MGZO01000024.1, read as the reverse complement.
CACGTTCGGAAGGTTTTGACGAAATCGCCGACTGGTTCGAAACGCTGGCCAAAGCCGAGCGTTCGCACGCCAACAAGTTCCAGAAAACGCTGGACACCCTGGGCGCTTAATCAGGCCACAGTAAAAAGCGGGTCGATTGCGACCCGCTTTTTTTGTATCAATCTTGTCTTTTATACCAAGTCTAAATTGGAGTTCGCATGAGCACACGTGAAGGCAGCCTCGAAGCCCCTACCCGTCACCCGCTCGACTGGAAAAATCCGGATTTCTACAACGAAGAAAAGCTCATGCACGAGCTTGAGCGCGTTTACGATATTTGCCATGGTTGTCGCCGCTGCGTGTCGTTGTGTACCGCATTTCCGACGCTGTTCGACCTGATCGACGAATCTCCGACCCTGGAAGTCGACGGCGTAGCCAAGCCTGATTTCTGGAAAGTGGTCGACGAGTGCTATCTGTGCGATCTCTGCTACATGACCAAATGCCCCTACGTGCCGCCGCATCCGTGGAACCTCGACTTCCCGCATACCATGCTGCGTGCCAAGGCCATCAAATTCCAGAAAGGCGGAACCAGCTTCCGCGACAAGTTGCTGTCGTCGACCGATGCGATGGGCAAGCTCGCCTCGATCCCCGTGGTAGTGCAGGTGGTGAACGCCAGCCTGAAGAGCAAGCCAATCCGCAAGATGGTCGACAGCATGCTGCATATTCACCCCGATCGCCAGCTGCCTGAATACGACAGCGCCAAATTCCGTTCCACCGCCAAACCGCGCAGCGATTTCGTGGTGAAGGCCGGGGCTAAAACGCCTGGCAAGGTGGCGATCTATGCCACTTGCTATGTGAACTACAACGAGCCTGGCATTGGCCACGATCTGCTGAAGCTGCTGGCGCACAACGAAATCCCCTCCGTGCTGGTGGAAAAAGAGGTCTGTTGCGGCATGCCAAAACTCGAGCTGGGTGATCTTGATGCGGTGCAGAAGCTCAAAGCAGTCAACATCCCGCATCTGGCGAAGCTGGCACATGAAGGCTACGCGATCCTCACCGCCGTGCCATCCTGCACGCTGATGTACAAGCAGGAACTGCCGTTGATGTTCCCGGATGATGCCGACGTGCAGGCGGTGAAGGAGGCCATGTGGGATCCGTTTGAATACCTGATGGCGCGCAACGTAGACGGCCTGCTGAAAACCGACTTCAACAACCCGCTCGGCAAGGTCGCCTATCACGTGCCGTGTCACCAGCGGGTGCAGAACATCGGCAACAAGACGCGCGACGCGTTACAACTGGCCGGCGCCAAGGTGACGCTGGTCGAGCGCTGCTCGGGTCACGATGGCACCTGGGGCGTGAAGTCCGAATACTTCGACAAGTCGATGAAGATCGGCAAGCCGGTGTTCCGCCTGATGGCTGAGCCGCAGCCCGATTACGTCAGTTCCGACTGTGCGATTGCCGCGCGCCACATCCTGCAGGGCATGGGCGAGGGCGCAACCGCCGAGAAGCAGCATCCGATCACGCTGTTGCGTATTGCGTATGGCCTCGAATAATCCGTTGAGCAAGGAGAAGAACATGCCCCAGATCACCCGTGACAGCCTGATGAGCCTGGAAAGCTACGCCAAGGTTCGCCCAGCCTATCGCAGCGAAATGATCGCGCACAAAAAAAACCGCTCCGTGACGCTGGGCGAGCACGTGACGCTGATTTTCGAAGATGAAAAAACCATGCGTTACCAGATCCAGGAAATGCTGCGTGCCGAGCGTACGTTCGAGGATGCGGGTATCCAGGACGAACTTGACGCCTATAACCCGTTGATTCCGGACGGCAGCAACTGGAAAGCCACCATGATGATCGAGTATCCCGACCCTGACGAGCGCCAGATTGCGCTGTCAAAGTTGAAGGGGATCGAGGAACGTGTGTGGGTGCAGGTGTCCGATCAGGCGCGCAGCTACGCCATTGCGGACGAGGACATGGAACGCGAAAATGCGGAAAAAACCTCGGCAGTGCATTTTTTACGATTTGAGCTTGATGTCCCCTCGATTGCGGCCGCCAAATCAGGTTCGGCCATCCATGTGGGGATCGATCTGGCTGCTTATCCGGTGAACGGAACCACGCTGGCTGAAAACGTGCGCGCCGAGTTGGTGACTGATCTGGCGTGAGCTTTTAGTCGGCACGCGCTCAGATTTTGAGTGTAAAGGTCGTTACATCCGTCGACAGAAGTCTTTTTGACGAAATGCAAGACGGTTCGGGGAAACGAAAAACGGCAACGCAAATGCGTTGCCGTTTTGCCGAAACCGGGCTGGATTCAGGCTTGATTTTATTCAAATAATTGCCATTAACTTCAATGGCTTGATCTTTTTAATGGCGTTATTTCATGTGCATGGTTAATGCATTTGTAAAAATAACCGACACCCCTGAGAGGTGGCTGATTCCGTGCGTTGGCATATGGGCGAAGACATTCTTGGGTAGAGTCCATAAAATGGCACGCATGAAAAAAATCCTGATGTTTGTAATGTGTTTCCCCATGCTTGCCCACGCTGAATGGGGAGAAGTCGAACGCGACTTTGAAGAGGACAAGCCCTGGGTGGAGGCGGCGGCGCAACTCCCCGCCTACCCAAAAACCCAGAGCCTGCTTCCATTCAACGTCTCGTCGGCGAGTCGAAACCGGTATTTCATTGATTCCGCGTCGGTTAGCGTGGGCAGCGACGGTGTGATCCGCTACACGGTCGTAATCGAAGCGGCAGGTGGGGCGAAAAATGTCTCGTTCGAGGGGCTGCGCTGCGATTCCGGCGAGTACCGGTTGTATGCCTATGGGCAGTCTGACGGTACCTGGTCGGAAGCGCGCAACGCTGGCTGGGAAGCGATTAAATTCCGTTCCCTGCTTTCCTATCAGAAAGCGTTGTCCGAAGATTACTTCTGTCCTGACGGCCTTGCGGTCAGGGACAGTCAGGAAGCCATCGCCAATTTGCAGCAGGCGGCACGATGAACGCCTCGATTGTCAAGGAGGCGCGGCGCATAGTCGTCAAGGTGGGGTCGAGCCTGGTCACCGCCGATGGGCGTGGTCTCGACCATGCCGCATTGACACGTTGGGCCGAGCAGATTGCAGCCCTCGCTGCACAAGGCAAAGAAGTCGTGTTGGTGTCTTCCGGTGCCATTGCCGAGGGCATTGCGCGTCTGGGATGGAACAAGCGCCCCAAGGCGGTCAACGAATTGCAGGCAGCAGCAGCAGTGGGCCAGATGGGTTTGGTGCAGGCGTATGAGTCCATTTTTCGCACCCATGGCCTGCACGCTGCGCAGGTGCTGCTTACTCACGAAGATCTGGCTGATCGCACGCGCTATCTGAATGCGCGCTCTACCCTGCGTACGTTGCTGGAATTGAAAGTGGTGCCGATCATCAATGAAAACGACACCGTCGCCACCGATGAAATCCGCTTGGGTGACAACGATACGCTGGGCGCGCTGGTGACGAATCTGATCGAGGCTGACTGTCTGATTATTTTGACTGACCAGACAGGTTTGTATACCGCCGACCCGCGTCGTGATGTGACAGCGACGTTGGTGAGCGATGCCCTTGCAGGTGATCCTGAACTCGAACGCATGGCGGGTGGGGCGGGCAGCAGTGTCGGCACGGGCGGCATGCTGACCAAGATACTCGCCGCCAAGCGCGCGGCGCGCAGCGGTGCGCACACAGTTATTTGCAGCGGACGTGAGGATCGCGTGCTGTTGCGCCTGGCTGCGGGTGAAGCGATTGGCAGCCAATTGGTTGCGCGCCAGGCGCCGCTTGCTGCGCGGCGTCAATGGCTGGCAGATCACCTGCAATTGCATGGCGGCGTGGTGCTCGACGAAGGTGCGGTGCGGGCATTGCGCGACGAAGGCAAGAGCTTGCTTCCCGTTGGGGTGAAAAACATTGTCGGCGAGTTTGAACGCGGTGAAGTGGTGGCCGTGATCGATACAAGCGGACGTGAAATCGCGCGTGGGCTGGTCAATTACAGCGCCGGCGAAGCGCGTCGGATAGCGGGTAAGCCTAGCAGTGCAATCGAGTCCGAGCTGGGTTACCTAGATGAGCCCGAGTTGATCCATCGTGACAATCTGGTATTGCTGGCATGAGTGTGACGCTGGATTTGATGCGTCATGGCGAACCGGTTGGCGGGCGTAAATACCGTGGGCAGATTGACGACCCCTTGTCAGACAAAGGCTGGGCACAGATGCGCGCAGCAGTGGGGGATCAGGCACCGTGGACGCGTATCGTGTCGTCTCCTTTGTTGCGCTGCCGAGCCTTTTCGGAGTTGATGGCCGAGCACCACAAGCTGCCGCTGGCTTTTGATGCCCGGCTGCAAGAAGTTGGATTCGGTGTGTGGGAAGGCAGGACAGCCACCGATATCGAACGGGAGGATCCCGGTACGCTTGCACGTTTCAAGGCTGATCCGGTCCATGCGCGCCCCGAAGGCGCTGAGCCGCTGGCTGCTTTCCAGGCACGGGTGGCAGCGGGCCTGGAGGCCGTGGTGTCCATGAGTCAGGATCAGCATGTGCTGGTGGTCGGGCATGCAGGCGTGGTGCGCATGGCGCTTGCATGGGCGCTGCATATCCCCTTGCAATATGCCTACCGCATCGAGGTGGCGAGCGCCTCGTTAACCCGTCTGCGTTTCAGCAGGGGGCATGCGAGCCTGATCTTCCACGGCGGAAGCTTGCCCGGGCAGTGATCCGCTTTCTGGGTGTGTGGTTGTGTCTTCTGTTGGCGTTGCCCGTGCAGGCCGCGGTGATTCGTGTGGTCGACGATGCGGGGCAAATTCTTGAGCTTTCCCATCCGCCGCAGCGTATCATTTCTCTGACGCCGCACCTCACCGAACTCCTGTTTGCCGTGGGTGCGGGATCGCAATTGGTGGGCGTAGACAGTGCCAGCGATTACCCCTCTGCCGCACGTAAATTGCCACGTGTCGGCGACTACAGTCGGATTAATTTTGAGCGGGTTCTGGCACTCAAGCCCGATTTGATCGTCGTTTGGCTGGACGGCAACCGTGCAGCGGATATTCATGGCTTGAAAAAAATGGGGTTGCCGGTGTTGCACACCCGCGCCACCCGGCTCGACGACGTCGCACGCTTGTTGCGTTTGTTCGGGCAGACCACGGGGCATAATTTACAGGGGGAGTCGGCGGCACAGGATTTCAGTGCGCGTCTGGCAGCGCTGCGCGTGCCGAGGCTGGGTCGCCCCCCGCTTAGCGTGTTTTATCAGGTATGGGATCGGCCACTGATGACGGTGGGCGGCACACACTGGATCAGCGATGCACTAACGCTGTGCGGTGCGCGTAATGTCTTTGCCGACTTGAGGGGGCTGTCTCCGGCCGTGTCGCGCGAGGCGGTGTTGCAGCGCGCACCCGAGGTGATTGTGAGTGGCAGCGATGCGCCGGATATGCGCGCTCAGTGGCTGCGCTTTTCCGGATTGCCCGCAGTCAAAAACAAGGCGTTTGTTCGTATCGATGCGGATCGGCTGCACCGTCCAACGCCACGTTTGATCGAGGGCGTGGCAACATTGTGCAATGCACTCAGGCCGGCATTAGATCAATCAGGTCAGCGTTGACGTGAAGTGGCAGGCTTGCGGTTGGGGCAGTTCTCCTTGATGCAGTCAGCGTAAATCTGCAGGGAGTGATCGTGGATGGCGAAGCCGCGCTCCTTGGCAATGCGGTGCTGGCGCTTCTCGATTTCAGCGTCGATGAACTCTTCGACTTTGCCGCATTGCAGGCAGACCAGATGATCGTGGTGGTCGCCATGATTGAGTTCGAATGCCGCCTTGTCGCTATCGAAATGGTGGCGCATCAACAGGCCCGCCTGCTCGAACTGGGTGAGCACGCGATACACCGTGGCCAGTCCAATGTCTTGACCATCGTCTGTGAGCAGTCGATAGACCTCTTCAGCCGTCATGTGACGTTTGTTGCTGTGTTCGAATAAGTCAAGAATTTTCAGGCGCGGTAGCGTGGCCTTGAGACCGATGTTTTTGAGATCGGAGGGATTGCTCAATGGGGGCTCCAGAACGGGAACACGAATACGTTATGATACGTCTTTTAACCCCCGTCCCATCCCTTTCGGCTTCTTGGCTATGCGTCGCTTTTTGTTTTCCATTTTGTTTTTCAGCCTGCTTGCCGGGTGTTCGGTCGTCCAGAAAATCGGTCCTCACCGTATTGACGTGCAACAGGGCAATGCGCTTGATCCTGAAAGTGTCGCTCGTCTGAAACTTGGCTTAAACCGGTCGCAAGTCAGGTTTCTGCTCGGCACACCATTGGTGGTTGATCCGTTCCATAGTGACCGCTGGGATTACGTGTACGTGTTTTACGAAGCAGGCAAACTTGTCGAGCAAAAACGAATAACCCTGTTTTTTGACGGTGATGTGCTGGTGCGCATAGAGGGCGATGTGCCTGCAGCGGGGCCGGCCGATCAACCCTCAGAAACGACGGACCCAGCGGTTGAGGGCAAGCCCATGTCTGTTTCTGAACCTGTGTCGTCCGCGCCGGTTACATCGCCCATCAAGCAGGCGCCTGAATCGTCATCGACCGCCACTCCAAGCAGCATCGTTCAGCCGCTACCCAGCCCAAAAAACGCACCGGAATATGTCGATCCGCGTTTGCACGTCGAACCGGAGTTATCGCCCAATGACGGAGCAGCCGTTTTACCTGAAAGTCAGCCATGACTGTGCAGATCGCTATTGCGGGCGTATCTGGCAGGATGGGACGCGCGTTGATTGAGACGGTAGCTGCAGATGCGAACTGCACACTGTATGCGGCGATTGACCGGCCGGCTAGTCCGTTGTTGGGGTCGGATCCTGGCGCCGCCTGGGGTAGGGTCAGCAACGTGCGGGTGACCGATTTGCCTGCTGTCGCCCTGCAAGGCGCGCATGTGCTGATTGATTTCACTCGCCCCGAAGCAAGCCTGGGTTATCTTGATGCGTGTGTAGCCGCTGGGGTGCCCCTGGTCATTGGTACGACGGGTTTCGATGAAAAGGGCAAGGCTAGCATTGCGGCGGCGGCGTGCCATGTCCCTGTCGTTTTCGCGCCCAATATGAGCGTGGGCGTCAATTTGCTAATGAAGCTGGCAGAGCTTGCCGCACAGGTGCTGGAAGACGGCTACGATATTGAAATCATCGAGGCCCATCATCGACATAAAGTTGATGCGCCTTCGGGCACCGCGCTGGGACTGGGGCAGGCTGTTGCTAGAGCCCTGCATCGAGACCTGGCCCAGTGCGCCGTTTACGGCCGTGAAGGTGTGACGGGCGAACGTGATCCCCAAAGCATTGGTTTTGCCACTGTGCGAGGAGGCGATATCGTGGGTGACCATACTTTGCTTTTCGCCGGAATTGGCGAACGTGTTGAGCTTACGCACAAGGCCAGCAGTCGTGCCACTTTTGCGCAGGGTGCGCTACGTGCCGCCAAATGGCTGCAAGGACGAACGCCTGGTCTGTATGACATGCGTGATGTGCTCAATCTCAAATAACGAAATGCAGGAGGCCTAATGAACGTCGTCAAGGTTTTTAGTACCGGAACATGCCCGATTTGTGTCAAAGCCAAAGCCTTTCTCGACAAACGCGGGATCGGATACGACGAAATTCGTATTGATCTGGATGGGGAAGCAATGAATGAGTTTTCCATTGTCACGAATGGTGCGCGCACGGTTCCGCAGATCGTGATTGAAGGCAAATGCATCGGCGGTTTTACAGAGTTGACCGAGCTCGACATGGACGGTGAACTGGATCATTTGCAACCTTGAATAGCGATTTGAATCGTCTGGCAAGCGTCGCCGGACGTTGAAGCGGGCCGTCGATTCGGCTATAATCTCCAGATTCAAGTTCAGGCGGGTTGCGCAAGCAGCCCGCCTGAATTTTGTCACCTGCTTCCGGAGTCTCTCTTGTCACGTACCCAGCCCGCCATCCTTGTTTTAGCTGACGGTTCGGTATTTCGCGGTCGCTCAGTTGGTGCCGATGGAACGGCAATCGGCGAGGTGGTTTTCAACACCGCAATGACCGGTTATCAGGAAATCCTCACCGATCCTTCGTATTCGCGTCAGATTGTTACGCTGACTTACCCCCATATTGGCAACAGCGGTATCAATACCGAAGACGTCGAGGCGGACCGTATTCACGCGGCGGGCCTGGTGGTGCGCGATGTGCCACGTCTGTATTCGAATTTTCGCGCAAACCAGTCGCTGCCGGATTATCTCAAAAGCCAGAATGTCGTTGCCATTGCCGATATCGATACGCGGCGCCTGACCCGTGTGCTGCGGGAAACAGGTGCGCAAAGCGGTTGCATCATGGCTGGCGCCCTGGATGAGGCGGCTGCGCTCGAAGCTGCGCGTGCATTTCCAGGGCTGGCTGGAATGGATCTCGCCAAGGTGGTCAGCGTGTCAACGGCATACGACTGGAGCGAAACCGAATGGCGTCTGGGGCGCGGCTACGGCAAGCTGGAGGCGGCGCGTTTTCATGTGGTCGCGTTCGACTTCGGCGTCAAGCGCAACATTCTGCGTATGCTGGCTGAGCGTGGTTGTCGCCTGACGGTGTTGCCCGCCACCGCGACTGCAGCCGAAGTGATGGCGCTCAAACCCGACGGCGTGTTTCTTTCAAATGGCCCCGGCGACCCGGAGCCCTGCGATTATGCGATCCACGCGATTGCCGAGTTGGTTGCGGCACGGGTTCCTGTGTTCGGGATTTGTCTTGGCCACCAGTTGCTTGCGCTGGCTTCGGGTGCCAAGACCGTCAAAATGAAATTCGGCCATCATGGAGCCAATCACCCGGTCAAGGATCTCGATAGCGGACGGGTGGCAATCACCAGCCAGAACCATGGTTTTGCGGTTGATGCGACAACCCTGCCAGCCACTCTTCGCAGCACCCACGTTTCCCTGTTCGACGGTTCGCTACAGGGCATTGCCCGCACCGATGCGCCGGCATTCAGCTTTCAGGGCCACCCTGAAGCCAGCCCCGGTCCGCACGACGTGAGCTATCTGTTCGACCGGTTTATTCAATTGATGGCCGATCACGCCCCGGTATCCTGACCATGCCTAAGCGCACTGACCTCAAAAGCATTCTCATCATCGGCGCCGGCCCCATCGTCATCGGGCAGGCGTGCGAGTTCGATTACTCTGGCGCACAGGCCTGCAAGGCCCTGCGCGAAGAGGGTTACAAAGTCATTCTCGTCAACAGCAATCCGGCGACGATCATGACCGACCCGGACATGGCCGATGTCACCTATATCGAGCCGATCACCTGGCAGATCGTCGAAAAGATCATCGCCAAGGAGCGCCCCGATGCGCTGCTGCCGACCATGGGCGGCCAGACTGCGCTCAACTGTGCGCTTGATCTGGCCAAGCATGGTGTGCTGGAAAAATACGCTGTCGAGATGATCGGCGCCTCCAAAGAGGCGATCGACAAGGCCGAGGACCGCGAGAAATTCAAGCATGCGATGACTAGGATCGGTCTCAGCTCGGCGCGTTCGTCGATCGCACACAGCATGGAAGAAGCCTTGCAGGTGCAGGCCGCATTGGGCTTTCCGTCGATCATCCGGCCGTCATTCACCATGGGTGGGTCGGGCGGCGGCATTGCCTACAATCGCGATGAGTTCATCGCCATTTGCGAACGCGGACTCGAAGCCTCGCCGACCAAAGAGCTGCTGATCGAAGAATCGCTGCTTGGCTGGAAAGAGTACGAGATGGAGGTGGTGCGCGACCGCAATGACAACTGCATCATCATCTGTTCGATCGAGAACTTCGACCCGATGGGCGTGCACACGGGCGACTCCATCACGGTTGCGCCGGCGCAAACGCTGACCGACAAGGAATACCAGATCATGCGCAATGCCTCGCTGGCAGTGCTGCGTGAAATTGGCGTCGAAACGGGCGGGTCCAACGTGCAATTCTCCATCAACCCGGTAGACGGGCGCATGGTGGTGATCGAAATGAATCCGCGGGTGTCGCGTTCCTCTGCGCTGGCGTCGAAGGCGACGGGTTTTCCCATCGCCAAGGTGGCTGCCAAGCTGGCGGTCGGTTACACGCTCGACGAGTTGCAGAACGACATCACCGGCGGAGCGACCCCGGCATCGTTCGAGCCGTCGATCGATTACGTCGTCACCAAGATCCCGCGCTTTGCCTTCGAGAAATTCCCGCAGGCCGACGACCGCCTCACCACGCAGATGAAATCGGTGGGTGAAGTGATGGCCATCGGCCGCAGCTTCCAGGAGTCGCTGCAAAAAGCTTTGCGCGGACTTGAAGTGGGCGTGGATGGTCTCGACCCGAAGACGACAGACCGTGACGAAATCGAGTCTGAATTGATGTCGCCGGGCCCCGAGCGAATTTGGTACGTTGCCGATGCGTTCCGGATAGGGATGAGCCAGGCAGAGATTTTCGATCACTCAAAAATCGACCCCTGGTTCCTGGATCAGATCCAGCACCTGATCGAAATGGAAACCTCGCTTGCTGGCCGTGCATTATCCGAAATTGGCCACGATGAGTTGCGACAGTTGAAGCGTGCGGGTTTCGCCGATCGCCGCCTGGCTAAGCTGTTGAATACTGATCAGCATGCGGTGCGCGATTATCGGGGATCTCTGGCGATTCACCCGGTCTACAAACGGGTGGACACCTGTGCGGCTGAGTTCGCTACGCAAACCGCTTACATGTACTCAACTTACGAAGAAGAGTGCGAATCTGCACCTAGCAACGCTAAGAAGATCATGGTGCTGGGTGGCGGGCCCAACCGCATCGGTCAAGGCATTGAATTCGACTACTGTTGCGTGCATGCTGCGTTGGCGCTGCGAGAAAATGGTTTTGAAACCATCATGGTGAACTGTAATCCGGAGACGGTTTCGACGGATTACGATACTTCGGACCGCCTCTATTTTGAGCCGCTGACGCTGGAAGACGTGCTCGAAATCGTGCGCATCGAAAAGCCATTTGGCGTGATCGTGCAATATGGGGGCCAGACGCCGTTGAAGTTGGCACGCGATCTGGAGCGTAACGGCGTGCCCATTATCGGCACAAGTCCCGACATGATCGACGCAGCTGAAGATCGCGAGCGTTTCCAGAACATGTTGCATGAGCTGGGTTTGAAGCAGCCGCCGAACCGCACCGCGCGTGACCCTGAAAGTGCAATCCGCATGGCCGAGGAAATCGGTTACCCGTTGGTTGTTCGTCCTAGCTATGTGCTGGGTGGCCGCGCGATGGAAATCGTTCGCGAAGAAGCCGACTTGCGCCGCTACATGACCGAGGCAGTGAAAGTCTCGAATAAATCCCCGGTGTTACTTGACCGCTTTCTCAACGATGCGATCGAAGTTGATGTCGATGCATTGTCGGATGGCGAGCAGGTGGTCATCGGCGGCATCATGCAGCACATTGAACAGGCCGGGGTGCATTCGGGTGATTCGGCTTGCTCGTTGCCGCCTTACAGTCTGTCGAAAGAGGTTCAGGACGAGTTGCGCCGCCAGACGGTGTCTATGGCGAAAGCCTTGAAAGTGGTCGGCTTGATGAACGTGCAGTTCGCCATCCAGGGTGACACCGTCTATGTGCTGGAAGTGAATCCACGTGCGTCGCGCACAGTACCTTATGTATCGAAAGCCATTGGTGCACCCTTGGCGAAGATTGCCGCGCGCGCGATGGCAGGCATTTCACTGAAGTCACAAGGGTTTGAAAAGGAAATCATTCCACCGTATTACTCGGTAAAAGAGGCGGTATTCCCCTTTCGAAAGTTTCCGGGGGTTGACACCATTCTTGGCCCTGAGATGAAATCGACCGGCGAAGTAATGGGGGTTGGAAATAACTTCGGTGAAGCTTTCGTTAAATCGCAGATGGGCGCAAGCTCCGATTTGCCCAAGCCAGGTGGGCGGGCTTTTGTCAGTGTGCGTTCCGGAGACCGGGGTGTGGTCATTGAACTTGCTCAGGCCCTTCGCGATCTGGGTTTTTCGATTGTGGCAACGCGCGGCACGGCCCAGGCAATAGAGGCAGCCGGCATTCCCGTGACTGTAGTGAATAAAGTCAAGGAAGGCCGTCCGCATATCGTGGATATGATCAAAAATGGCGACATCGACTTCATCGTCAATATCGTTGAAGATAAAAAAGCCGTAAAGGATTCCTACACAATCCGAGCTGAGGCTCTGGTGCGACGGGTGGTGTACTTCACCACGCTGGCTGGCGCGCATGCAGCCTGCATGGGCATGCAGCACGGTAAAGAACTCGAAGTTTATTCCCTGCAAGCGCTGCATCAGCGCCTGCATTGAATTTGAATCAGCACTGATCTTAAAAGGTAATCTAGTGGCCAAAGTCCCCCTCACCGTCGTCGGCGCGGAAAAGCTTCGCGTTGAATTGCAGCATCTGAAAAGTGTTGAACGGCCCGCCGTAATCCAGGCGATTGCCGAAGCGCGCGCACAGGGTGACCTGTCGGAAAATGCCGAATACGATGCCGCCAAGGAAAAACAGGGTTTTATCGAAGGACGTATCGCTGACTTCGAAGGCAAGCTGTCCAACGCGCAGATTATTGACCCGACCCAGCTTGATGCGGAAGGTCGCATCGTTTTCGGGGCGACGGTAGAACTTGAAGATGTTAAAGCGGGCAATACCGTTATTTATCAGATCGTTGGTGAAGACGAGGCTGACATTAAACAGGGAAAAATCTCCTTTTCGTCGCCGATTTCTCGCGCCTTGATTGGAAAGTACGCAGGTGACAGCGTTGATGTGCAAGCACCTGGCGGGATTCGCCAATACGAAGTGCTCGACGTTATTTACAAGTAAACATGCGACGATTCTGGGACGGCCTTGCCGGCGTGTCGCTGGTGCTGTGGATCGGTGGCATGTGGGCGATCGGTTACGTTGCCGCGCCAATGCTGTTTGCTAACCTGGGTGACAAGCAACTGGCCGGCATGCTGGCTGGAAAACTCTTTGAATTAATGGCGTGGATTGCAATTGCGGCAGCACTATATTTGCTGATTTATCGCATTGCCCGTGATGGGGGAGCCGCGCTGAAGACATTTTTCTTCTGGGCGGTGTTGTTGATGTTGGTGTTGACCCTGGCAGGTCATTTTGGCATTCAGCCCATCATGCAGAGTCTGAAAGATCAGGCGATGCCCCATGCGGTCATGCAAAGTGTATTTGCCGACCGTTTTTCGCGTTGGCATGGCGTATCGAGCATTCTTTACCTGATCCAGAGCGCGTTGGGAGTGTTGCTGGTCTGGCGCTCTGGGCTGGCTCGATAATCCGCCTCTACCAGTCAGTCGTTACTGAGGCAGGGTGATGGCAGGTTTGGCAGCCTTGCGATAAATTACCAGTATTTTTCCGATTTGCTGAACAGACGCTGCGCCGGTCGAGGCGCAGATTTCAGCCATCCATGTGCGACGTGTATCCAGATCATCGCTACCAGCCTTGATCTTGATCAGTTCGTGCGCGTTTAGAGCCAGCTCGACTTCCTTCATAACCGCTGGGGTCAAGCCATGATTTCCGATCATGACCACGGCTTGGCGGTTATGCGCCAAGCCCTTGAGATATTGTCGTTGTGTGGTGGTAAGTGTTTTCATACGTATTCCTTAAACTGATCAAGGATTGTAGCTGATAGCGATGGGCCAGAAAGCGAAGCGAACTAAATCGGGCAGTGCCTGGATGCATGAGCATGTGACTGACCCCTACGTCAAGAAAGCACAGTTGGACGGTTACCGTTCACGTGCTGCCTACAAATTGCTGGATATCGATAAACGGGACCTGTTATTGCATCCAGGGATGACCGTAGTGGATTTGGGCGCAGCCCCCGGTAGTTGGTGCCAGGTGGCAGTGCAAAAGCTGAAAAAGAAGGGCAGGGTGCTGGCAATTGATTTGTTGCCTGTAGCCGAGTTGCCGGGGGTCGAGAGTTTGGCGGGTGACTTCACCGAACCGTCAGCCTTGATCTGGCTAGAAGAAAAGCTGAAATCCGGGCGGGTCGACCTTGTTCTAAGCGATATGGCCCCCAATATCAGCGGAGTGATGCTTAGAGATCAGGCGCGGCATTACGAATTGTGTGAGTTGGCACTGGAATTTGCGGTCGCTTGGCTGAAACCTAACGGGGCTTTTCTTGTCAAAGCATTCCAAGGGGTCGGGTTTGAAGACTTTCGTGCGCAAATGCGCCTAGCTTTCAGGCAGGTTGATATCCGCAAGCCCGACTCTTCACGTGACCGCAGTACCGAGGTGTATCTGTTGGGGCGCAACCCGAATAGGAATGAATCGGTAACAGATGACGCAACCATGACAAATCTGCAAAATCAGGCTTAGAATGAGTCTAAATGTTTGCCTCGATTAAATGTGCTGAACAAGGCACGAAGGAGTAACTGTTGAACAACTTGCCTAAAAACATTGCTATCTGGCTGATTGTTGCCGTTGTCTTGATGACGGTGTTCAACCAGTTTGGCGCACAGCGCACCGCGCAGACGCAACTGCCTTATTCGCAGTTCATCGAAGAGGTGCGCGCACAGCAAATTACCAAGGTCGTGATCGAGGGCAATGTGCTCAAGGGTGAGCGCAGTGATGGGCAGCGTTTTACCAGCTATGCACCGAGTGATCCCTGGATGGTGTCTGATCTGCTTAAAAATGGCGTATCGGTCGAGGCCAAACCTGAAGAGCAGCCGTCATTCTTGATGAGTCTGTTCATTTCTTGGTTCCCCATGTTGCTGCTGATCGGTGTGTGGATCTTTTTCATGCGCCAGATGCAGGGCGGCGGTAAGGGTGGGGCTTTCTCGTTTGGCAAGAGCCGGGCTCGCCTTCTTGACGAAAATACCAACCCCGTTACGTTCGCCGACGTGGCGGGTTGTGACGAAGCCAAGGAAGATGTTGCCGAGTTGGTTGACTTCCTGAAAGATCCGACAAAGTTTCAGAAACTGGGTGGGCGGATTCCACGCGGCGTGCTTTTGGTTGGCTCGCCTGGTACCGGTAAAACTTTGCTGGCACGTGCGATCGCTGGTGAGGCCAAGGTGCCGTTCTACAGTATTTCAGGCTCTGACTTCGTGGAGATGTTTGTTGGTGTTGGCGCATCGCGGGTGCGTGACATGTTCGAGCAAGCCAAGAAGAGTGCGCCCTGCATTATATTTATCGATGAGATTGATGCTGTAGGCCGCCAGCGCGGTGCGGGCCTGGGTGGCGGCAACGACGAACGTGAACAGACCCTGAATCAATTATTGGTTGAGATGGACGGATTTGAAGGTGTGAGCGGCGTCATTGTGATTGCCGCGACCAACCGTCCTGACGTGCTCGACCCCGCTTTGCTACGGCCCGGTCGTTTTGACCGGCAAGTGGTGGTGGGGCTGCCCGATATCCGTGGTCGCGAGCAGATTTTGCTGGTGCATATGCGCAAGGTTCCGGTTGCGCCTGACGTGCGCGCCGATATCCTGGCGCGTGGTACGCCGGGCATGTCTGGAGCGGATCTCGCCAATCTAGTAAATGAAGCGGCATTGTTCGCAGCCCGTAGCAACAAACGTCTGGTCGATATGGACGATTTTGAGCAGGCAAAAGACAAAATCTTCATGGGTGCCGAGCGCAAATCCATGGTGATTACGCCAGAGGACAAGAAAAAAACGGCTTATCACGAGTCGGGTCATGCGGTGATCGGGATGACTTTGCCTGGCTGCGATCCAGTGCATAAAGTGACGGTGATCCCGCGCGGCCGCGCACTTGGCGTGACCATGTCATTGCCGGAAACCGATCGCTTCAGTCTGTACCAGGATCAGATGCTGGCACAGATCAGTATGTTGTTTGGTGGGCGGGTGGCGGAAGAAATTTTCGTCGGCAGTATTTCGACTGGCGCATCGAACGACTTTGAGCGCGCCACCAGTATCGCGCGCGACATGGTGACGCGTTATGGCATGTCGGCGGCCTTGGGGCCGATGGTATATGGTGAAAATGAAGGTGAAGTGTTCCTTGGGCGTTCGGTGACGACGCACAAGAACATGAGTGAAACCACGATGCAAAAAGTGGATGCCGAAATTCGCCGCATTCTGGACGAGCAGTACGCACTGGCGACAAAAATCCTCACTGAAAGCCGTGACAAGGTGGAAGCGATGACCGCTGCGTTGCTGGAATATGAAACCATCGATGCCGAACAGATCGGCGACATCATGGCAGGACGTCCGGTGCGGCCGCCCAAACCGTCTGCGACTCCCCAGCCACCGGCGAGCGGGGGTGACAAGCCCAGCGCGCCAGCACCAACGGTTCAGCCCGCACAGGAAATCTGAGCAGCGGTTTGGTTACACGCACTACAATAGAGGGGCTTCGGCTCCTCTATTTTTATGTCCGTTCTCCACGCAGGTTCACACCGCCTCTCGCTGCTCAAGCCACTGATCATGGGTATCGTCAATACCACGCCGGATTCGTTTTCGGATGGCGGGCGTTGCCTTGATGCCCAGTCGGCCATCCGGCATGCGATGCGGCTATGTGAAGACGGGGCTGATATCCTTGATGTCGGAGGGGAGTCGACTCGCCCTGGTGCGGCGAACGTGGCTGCGGCTGAGGAAATTAATCGGGTGTTACCGGTAATCGAAGCACTGTCCCGACAGGGACGTGTGGTGTCGGTTGATACGAAAAAGCCTGAAGTGATGCGCGCTGCACTGGATGCTGGCGCGGTCATGGTGAATGACGTGATGGCGTTGCAGGCACCTGGCGCGCTGGAAGCCGTGGCCGCATCTGATGCGGCGGTATGCTTGATGCACATGAAGGGTGACCCGCCAACCATGCAGCAGGCGCCAACTTATGTCAGCGTGGTAGAAGACGTGCTGCATTTTTTGCGGGACAGGGTTCAGGTCTGCGAAGCCTCAGGTATTTCGCGTGCGCGGTTACTGGTTGACCCCGGATTCGGCTTTGGCAAATCCCTGCAGCACAACCTGGGTCTGCTCAAACATCTGGATCGCTTGCTTGAGTTGGGCATACCGGTGCTGGCTGGAATGTCGCGTAAATCGATGCTGGGGCAATTGACCGGGCGCGGGCTTGATCAGCGCGAATTTGCTGGTGTGGCCGCTCACCTGATTGCAGTTGCACGTGGCGCGCGCGTGTTGCGGGTACATGATGTTGCGGCCATGCGGGATGCGCTGGCCATTTGGAATGCAGTGGAGGAGACATAAAAATGGGACGTAAATATTTTGGAACGGATGGTGTGCGCGGCAAGGTTGGTGAATCGCCGATCACGCCTGAGTTCGTCATGCATTTGGGCTATGCTGCCGGACAGGTATTGGTGGCCGATCGTGGCAGCCTGCCACCGAATCAGCATCCGACTGTGTTGATCGGCAAGGACACCCGTATTTCAGGCTACATGCTGGAAGCCGCGCTGGAAGCCGGGTTTACTGCCGCCGGAGTGAATGTGCTAATGACCGGGCCAATGCCGACGCCGGCGGTCGCCTATCTGACGCGCGCACTGCGGCTTCAGGCCGGGGTGGTGATATCCGCCTCGCACAATCCGTTTGAAGACAACGGCATCAAGTTCTTTTCCGCCAGCGGGCAAAAATTGCCGGATAGCGTTGAAGAGGCGATCGAGGCGCGGCTGGATTTCCCTATCGTGACGGTCGGGGCACGCCAGTTGGGGCGCGCGCGGCGAATGGAGGATGCCGCTGCACGCTACATCGAGTTTTGTAAAAGCACGTATCCCAACCATCTTGACCTGC
>MGZO01000024.1:7714-11075 GCA_001802655.1 Hydrogenophilales bacterium RIFOXYD1_FULL_62_11 | reverse complement strand
TCGTAGTCGATTGCGCGCACGGTGCGACCTATCACGTTGCACCCCACGTGCTGCACGAGTTAGGTGCCGAGGTGATCGCCATCGGCAATGAACCCAACGGCTTCAATATCAACGATGAATGCGGCGCGACTCACACCAAGACGCTGTCGGACGCGGTGCGCAAACACCGTGCCGATCTCGGTATTGCGCTGGACGGCGACGGCGATCGCTTGATGATGGCCGATGCACTGGGGCGGATTTACGACGGCGACCAACTGGTTTACATCATCGCACGTCATCGAATTCAGAGCGGCTATATGAAGGGCGGTGTGGTGGGCACCTTGATGACCAATCTCGGCACCGAACACGCGCTTGGCCGCGCGCAAGTCCCGTTCGAGCGCGCCAAGGTGGGGGATCGCTATGTGATGGAGCGCTTGCTTGCCAACGGCTGGACACTGGGGGGGGAAACCTCCGGACATATTCTGTGCCTGGATAAGCACACCACGGGAGATGGCATTGTTTCTGCCTTGCAGGTGCTGCGCGCGCTACGTGAAACGGGCGAAACGCTGGATGCCTTCACAGCCGATCTGGAAACCTACCCACAGGTGATGATTAACGTGCCGATCGCCAAGGGATTCAAACTGGATGCCTCACCCTCAGTCAGTGCCTCGGTCGCCCAAGCTGAAATGGCGTTAAACGGCACTGGCCGGGTTGTCTTGCGCGCATCAGGCACAGAGCCGCTGATTCGGGTGATGGTGGAAGGGCGTGATGCAGATCAGGTTCGTCAAACGGCTGAGACCATTGCCGAGGTGGTGAGGCAGGCTGCGTTGGGTGCCTAAGGCTGGGAAGGACATTTTCCCGAGCTGAAATATAACTGTAATATTCCGTCGTTAGTATGGCGTGGTCGCCCATGCGGCAACGTCTATTACTACTGGAGATAAACATGCAAACACTCAATAAAATGGCTCAAGGCGCGTTGGTTGCGGCAATGGGTTTGGCTTTCTCAGTTAGCGCGCTGGCCGCTGACATTACCGGCGCAGGCGCAACTTTCCCCTATGCCGTTTATACCAAATGGGCTGAAGCCTACCAAACCGCAACCGGCAACAAGGTCAATTACCAAGGCATCGGTTCGTCGGGTGGGGTCAAGCAGATCAAGGCCAAGACCGTCGATTTCGCCGGCAGCGATGCGCCCGTTCCCGAAGCGGATCTGGATGCCCTGAAGTTGATTCAGGTGCCGACCGTGATGGGTGGCGTGACCATCGTCATGAACGTACCCGGCATTACCTCCGGCAAGCTGAAGCTGGACGGTGTCACTGCCGCCAACATTTTCCGTGGTGCCATCACCAAGTGGAATGATCCCGCCATTGCCAAATTGAACCCCGGCATGGCGCTGCCTGACATGGCCATTACCGTGGCACACCGTTCGGATGGCTCCGGTACCACCTACGCTTTCACCAATTACCTGGCCAAGCAATCGGCCGATTTCAAGCGTGATGTCGGCGCAGGCAATACCGTGAACTGGCCTGCCAATGCGCTGGGCGGCAAGGGCAACCCGGGTGTTGCAGCCAACGTGCAGAAAATCAAGGGCACGATTGGCTATGTCGATATTGCTGATGCCATGAAGAACAAAATGAGCTTCGTTGCGCTCAAGAACAAAGCTGGCAACTACATTGTGCCGAACCAGGATGCCGTGGCTGATGCCGCTGCAGGGGCCAACTTCAAGGTCAAGGGCATGGCGCCCGATCTGCTGGATCAAAGCCACAAGAACGCGTGGCCCATCACCAGCGCCACCTACATGCTGGCCTATGAAAAGGGCAGTGATGCCGCCAAGCAAAAAGGTGTCATCGACTTCTTTACCTGGTCTTTGAACAATGGTCAGAAGATGGCAGAAGAGCTGGGTTTCGTAGCGTTGCCGCCCAGCGTGGTGAAGATGGTTGAAGCAGAGATGAAGAACATCAAGTAAGCAGGCTTGATGGTTTGCCGGGAGAGATTTTCTCCCGGTGTTCTGCGAAAGAGGCTGCCTGTGCGGGCGGCCTCTTTCGCAGATAACGAACCGAACCGATAGGCGCTAAACGTGAGCGAACCCAGTACAGTATCCGGACTCGATTTGCAGGCTGTGCAGATTCGAAAATTTCGGTTGCAGGACCAGCTTTTTCACCTTGTCACCCAGCTTTTTGCGGTGCTCCTCCTGGCTGCGTTGCTGGGGATTTTGATCTCGCTCGCGCTTGAAGCCTGGCCCAGTATCAAGGAATTTGGCCTGCCTTTTTTGTGGACCAACGTCTGGAGCGTGCCAGACGATAAATTTGGGGCGCTGGCTGCCATATACGGCACCGTGGTGACATCGGTGCTGGCGCTGCTGTTTGCGGTTCCGGTCAGCTTCGGCATTGCTTTTTATCTGACTGAGTCCTGCCCGCCGTGGTTGCGTCGTCCGCTGGGCACAGCGATCGAATTATTGGCAGGTATCCCTTCCATTGTGTATGGCATCTGGGGATTGTTTATCTTTGCGCCGCTATTTTCCGATCATATTCAGCCGCCACTGCAGGCGTTGCTAGGCGACGTACCGATAATCGGCGGCTGGTTCTCCGGCCCGCCGATCGGTGTCGGCATTCTCACGGCCAGCATCGTGCTGGCGATGATGGTGATCCCGTTTATTGCTTCAGTGATGCGTGACGTCTTTGATACCGTTCCGCATGTGCTGAAGGAGTCTGCTTACGGCATCGGCTGTACCAAATGGGAGGTGATGCGCAATATCGTGCTGCCTTATACCCGGGTTGGCGTCATCGGCGGCATCATGCTGGGGCTGGGGCGGGCATTGGGTGAAACCATGGCAGTGACTTTCGTGATCGGTAATGCCAATCGTATTAACGGCAGTTTGTTTGCTCCCGGCACTTCAATTGCTTCCACGCTGGCCAACGAGTTCGGTGAAGCGGATCCCGGGCTGCACATCGCTTCCTTGTTCGAATTGGGTTTGGTGCTATTTGTCATTACTTTTGTCGTGCTGGCGATTTCACGCTGGCTCATCAGCCGTAGCATGGGCTCCGAGGGGCTGTAATCATGTTGAGCCTCTATAGTCGCCGACTCTGGGTCAACCGTATCGGCATTGCCTTGTCCATGGTTGCCATGAGTCTTGGGCTGGTTGTGTTGATGTGGATTTTGTGGACCCTGTTTTCCAAGGGATTTGCCGCGTTAAGTCTGGACTTGTTCACTCAGGACACACCAGCGCCCGGCTCCGAGGGAGGTGGTCTGCGCAATGCCATCGTCGGAAGCGGTCTGATCTTGCTGTTTGCGATGCTGATCGCAACGCCGGTAGGCATTCTGGCAGGCATCTACTTGGCTGAGTATGGACGCATATCCAAATTTGCATCATTCACTCGCTTCATGA
>MGZO01000024.1:6585-7696 GCA_001802655.1 Hydrogenophilales bacterium RIFOXYD1_FULL_62_11 | reverse complement strand
TGTCTATGCGCTGTTTGTCGCGACCACAGGCGGATTTTCGGGCTGGGCGGGTTCGCTGGCACTGGCGTTGATTGCGATTCCGGTGGTGGTGCGCACGACCGAAAACATGCTGAAACTGGTGCCTACCAGCTTGCGCGAAGCGGCATTCGCAGTGGGTGCGCCACGTTGGCAGGTTTCACTCAAGATTACGTTGCGCGCGGTGAAATCAGGCGTGGTGACGGGGGTGCTGCTGGCGATGGCACGCATTACCGGTGAAACCGCGCCATTGCTGTTTACTGCACTGAACAACCAGTTCTTCAGCACCAATATGGCTGAACCGATGGGCAACCTGCCGGTTGTCATTTATCAGTTTGCGCTGAGTCCTTATGACAACTGGGTCAATTTGGCTTGGGGTGGTGCACTGTTGATTGCGCTGTTTGTCTTGGCAATTAATATTGGTGTACGCGTTGCTTTCCGCAACAAAGACAAAAACTAGTCCCATACCTAACAAACCCATGTCCATTCACGCCATGCCAACTATGCCCAATCAAGTCGTGTCAACCGGCGAGAATGCTGCCCTGCAGATTCGCAACCTGGATTTTTTCTATGGCGACTACAAAGGCCTCAACAACGTCAATCTGGACATTGCAGACAATAAAGTGACGGCCTTCATCGGCCCGTCTGGCTGTGGCAAATCCACTTTGTTACGTACCTTCAATCGCATGTATGACTTGTATCCAGGACAGCGAGCAGAGGGTCAAATCATGTTTCACGGCAAGAATTTGCTGGACAAGAGCCAGGACGTGAATATGGTGCGAGCCAAAATCGGCATGGTGTTCCAAAAGCCGACACCGTTCCCAATGACGATTTATGAAAACATTGCATTTGGGGTGCGGCTATATGAGCGTCTGTCGAAAAGCGCGATGGATGATCGGGTCGAATGGGCGCTCAACAAGGCCGCACTGTGGACAGAGGTAAAAGATAAACTGCAGCAGAGTGGTTTGTCGCTTTCTGGTGGGCAGCAACAACGTCTGTGCATCGCGCGCGCAGTTTCCGTCAAGCCTGAAATTGTGTTGCTGGACGAGCCAACCTCGGCACTGGATCCAATTTCGACAGCCAAAATCGAAGAACT
>MGZO01000024.1:0-6562 GCA_001802655.1 Hydrogenophilales bacterium RIFOXYD1_FULL_62_11 | reverse complement strand
GCAGCAAGCCGCCCGGATATCGGATTTCACTGCCTTCATGTACCTGGGGGAGCTGATCGAGTTTAACGAAACCGGCACGATCTTTATGCGGCCGGGGAAGAAACAGACAGAAGACTACATTACGGGTCGTTTTGGCTGATTCCCAGACGCATGCAGGGGGTTTTCGGTTGACCGAGCGCCGCGTTGCGCTTACCATCGCGCACTTTTGTTTGGCGGACTCCCATGCGTAAAAAGCTCGTAGCCGGTAATTGGAAGATGCACGGTAGTCTGGCTGAAAACGCCGTACTGCTGGAGGCACTCAAGCCCGCTTTGGCAGGAATCGAGGCGGTGGTGTGTGTGCCGTTCCCTTATCTGGCCCAAGTGCAGGCCGTATTGGGTGGGTCGTCTATTGCCTGGGGTGCGCAAAACCTTTCCGAACAAACTAAAGGCGCGTTTACCGGGGAAGTGTCGGCGTCCATGCTGGTTGATTTCGGTTGCCGCTATGTGATCGTCGGACACTCCGAACGACGCAGTTTGTATGGTGAATCCGATGAACTGGTCGCAAGCAAATATGTGGTTGCTCAAGCCGCAGGGTTGACGCCCATTCTGTGCGTAGGCGAATCGCTCGATGAGCGAGAGTCGGGCGTGACTGAGGCAGTTGTTGCGCGTCAGCTGGATGCGGTAATCAAGGTCGCTGGTGTGGAGTCTTTGGCCCAGGCGGTCGTGGCATATGAGCCCGTGTGGGCCATCGGAACGGGTAAAACGGCATCACCCGAGCAGGCGCAAGCAGTTCATGCGTTCATTCGTGGCAAGATTGCCACCCTCAACTCAAAAGTTGCTGACCAGTTGGTGATTCAGTACGGGGGTAGCGTAAAGGCCGCAAATGCGGCAGAATTGATGGCTCAGCCCGATATTGATGGCGGCCTCATTGGCGGTGCATCTTTGGTTGCCGACGAGTTTGTGGCAATTTGCCGGGCAGCAGCCAAGTAAGAGTCAAAATATTATGGAAACACTGGTTTGGGTTGTTCACATTATCGTTTCAATTGCCGTCATCGCGTTGGTGTTGCTTCAGCACGGCAAGGGAGCGGACATGGGGGCGGCATTCGGAAGTGGTTCTTCAGGGAGTTTGTTTGGTGCGACCGGTTCAGCCAATTTTCTGAGTCGTAGCACGGCAATTCTTGCAAGT
Organism: Hydrogenophilales bacterium RIFOXYD1_FULL_62_11; assembly: GCA_001802655.1. Classification (GTDB taxonomy): domain Bacteria; phylum Pseudomonadota; class Gammaproteobacteria; order Burkholderiales; family Thiobacillaceae; genus Thiobacillus. The sequence continues at coordinate 5,397 of MGZO01000024.1, read as the reverse complement.
CTGTTTTTCCTGACCAGTTTGGGTTTGGCGTATTTTGGATTGCAGCAACATAAACCGACCAGCGTACTTGACCTGACTGCGGTACCCGCGAAAACCGGTCAGCCTGTCGTGCCGGTTCCGGGTCAGAACGCTGGATCGAAAGCTGCTGATATACCGCAGTAAAAACCTGTAATAAAAACCTCGTAATAAACTTGCAATACTCAATCGGGCACATGCCCATTGGCCGACGTGGTGGAATTGGTAGACACGCTATCTTGAGGGGGTAGTGACTTAGGTTGTGCGAGTTCGAGTCTCGCCGTCGGCACCATCAAATTCCCTGATTCATTCATTAGCCAAGACTATCGAGTAACTTATTGATCCATAAGTTAAATTCGACTGTTTTTCGGCTTGACACTGAGTGCGGCGCACACATAAACTGCACCCATAATGACTCAACCCGCAAAGGGTAAGCCGGAGGATCAGTGCTGGAGAATTACCTCCCCATTTTGTTGTTCATTCTGGTCGGCCTGGCTTTTGGTATTGGCCCAATCGTGGCTGGTTCCTTGCTGGCGCCGAATCGCCCGGACAGCGAAAAACTCTCTCCCTATGAATGCGGCTTCGAGGCGTTTGAAGACGCGCGCATGAAATTCGACGTTCGTTATTACCTCGTTGCCATCCTGTTCATCTTGTTTGATCTTGAAATCGCCTTTCTTTTTCCCTGGGCCATCGTGCTGGAAGAGATTGGATTGGCCGGTTTTTTTGCCATGATGGTTTTTCTCGGCATCCTGGTGGTTGGTTTCATCTACGAGTGGATGAAAGGGGCGCTGGAATGGGAGTGAAGCCGTGAGTATCGAAGGCGTCCTCGAGCAGGGATTTGTGACCACCAAAGCTGATCAACTCATCAACTACATGCGCACCGGGTCGATGTGGCCGATGACATTTGGTTTGGCCTGCTGCGCGGTGGAAATGATGCAGGCAGGCGCGTCACGCTACGACCTCGATCGTTTCGGGATTGTATTCCGCCCGAGTCCTCGTCAGTCCGATGTCATGATTGTAGCCGGTACTTTGTGCAACAAAATGGCACCCGCGTTGCGCAAGGTCTACGACCAGATGGCTGAACCACGCTGGGTGATTTCCATGGGTTCATGCGCCAACGGCGGCGGTTATTACCATTACTCCTACTCGGTGGTGCGCGGCTGTGACCGCATCGTGCCGGTAGACATTTACGTCCCCGGTTGTCCACCCACTGCAGAAGCGCTCTTGTTCGGCATCATTCAGTTGCAGAACAAGATAAAACGTACCAACACGATCGCTCGTTAACGATTGATGACACAGACTGTGGAAGCCCTCTCTTTGTCCCTTGAAACCGTGCTTGGTGATGCGCTGGCGAAATCGTTTGTTCGGCTGGGCGAGTTGACCCTGGTCCTCAAGCCGCAGCATTACGCCACAGCGATGCTCACTTTGCGTGACCATCCCGCTTGCCGTTTTGAACAGCTGATTGATTTGTGCGGCATGGACTATTCAGGCTATGGCGCCAACGGCGAGTGGGATGGCGTGCGCTTCGCCGTGGTCGTGCACCTGCTGTCGGTCTCGAACAACCAGCGCGTGCGGGTGCGGGTATTCTGTCCAGACGATGATTTGCCCGTAGTGGCTTCGATGGTCGATATCTGGCCCGCCGCCAACTGGTTCGAACGTGAAGCGTTCGACTTGTTCGGAATTGTGTTTGAAGGCCATCCTGACCTGCGTCGCATTCTGACCGACTACGGCTTTATTGGTCACCCCTTCCGCAAGGATTTCCCGCTGTCGGGCAATGTCGAGATGCGTTACGACCCCACGCAGCGGCGAGTGATTTATCAACCTGTATCCATCGAGCCACGTGAAATTGTGCCGCGCATCGTGCGCGATGAAAGTTATGGGGCGGGACGCTAAGCATGGCTGAAATCCGCAACTACACCATGAACTTCGGCCCGCAGCATCCGGCCGCGCACGGCGTATTGCGTCTGGTGCTGGAACTCGACGGCGAGGTGATCCAGCGTGCCGATCCGCACATTGGTCTATTGCACCGCGCAACCGAAAAGCTGGCCGAGCATAAAACGTTTATCCAGTCCGTGCCTTACATGGATCGTCTCGATTACGTATCGATGATGGTCAACGAACACGCGTATGTGATGGCGATCGAAAAGTTGCTTGGCATCCAGGTGCCCGAGCGAGCGCAATACATCCGTGTGATGTTCGACGAAATCACCCGTGTGCTGAATCACCTGCTATGGCTGGGCGCGCACGCGCTCGACGTGGGCGCAATGACGGTATTTCTGTATGCCTTCCGTGAACGCGAAGACCTGATGGATTGCTACGAGGCGGTTTCCGGCGCCCGACTGCATGCGGCTTACTATCGCCCGGGCGGCGTGTATCGCGATCTGCCCGATACCATGCCGCAATACCATGCCCAGCACACGCGCAACGCCGAAACCATGAAGTCGATGAACGCGAACCGCCAAGGATCTCTGCTCGATTTTATCGACGATTTCACCCAGCGTTTCCCAACTTATGTTGACGAGTACGAAACGCTGCTGACCGACAATCGCATCTGGAAACAGCGCACCGTTGGAATCGGCGTTGTCTCACCCGAGCGCGCCCTGGCACTCGGATTCACCGGGCCAATGTTGCGTGGTTCCGGTGTTGAGTGGGATCTGCGCAAGAAACAGCCTTATGAAGTGTATGACCGCATGGATTTCGATATTCCGGTCGGCACTAACGGCGATTGCTATGACCGTTATCTGGTACGCATTGAGGAATTCCGGCAGTCCAATCGCATCATCAAGCAATGTGTTGACTGGTTGCGCAAAAATCCCGGTCCGGTCATCGTCGACAACCACAAGGTTGCACCGCCGTCGCGGATCGACATGAAGCAGAACATGGAAGAGCTGATCCATCATTTCAAGCTTTTTACCGAAGGCATGCATGTTCCTGCGGGTGAGGCGTATGCCGCAGTGGAGCATCCCAAGGGTGAGTTTGGTATTTACCTGGTGTCGGATGGCGCCAATAAACCTTACCGGCTGAAAATCCGTGCACCGGGGTATGCGCATCTGGCCGCGCTCGACGAAATGTCGCGCGGCCACATGATTGCCGACGTCGTTGCCATCATCGGCACGCAGGATATTGTTTTTGGGGAGATCGACCGCTGATGTTGTCCGTTGAATCGCTCGCGCTCATCGATCTGGAAATCGCCAAATATCCAGCCGAACAAAAACAGTCTGCTGTGATGGGTGCTCTGCGCATTGCGCAGACGGAAAAGGGCTGGCTCAAGCCGGAACTGGTCGAGTATGTCGCGCAGTATCTCAATATGCCCGCCATCGCGGCTTACGAGGTGGCGACGTTCTATAACATGTACGACACCCGCTCGGTCGGGCGGAACAAAATTACGCTGTGCACCAATTTGCCGTGCGCGCTGATGGGCGCAAACGAGATCGCCGAGCATCTTAAAGACAAGCTCGGCATCGGGTTTGGTGAAACCACGCAGGATGGTCGCTACACTCTGAAGGAAGGTGAGTGCATGGGCGCGTGTGGCGATGCGCCGATGTGTCTGCATAACAACCATGCCATGCACACCCACCTCACACCGGAAAAAATCGATGAACTGCTGGAGCAACTGAAATGAGTTTGCTCACCCCCAGCGTCAAGGTCTGTTCCTGGACACAGGAACTGGCCGATCCGGCTGCACTCGCGACCTATGTCGAGAATGGCGGTTATCAGGCGCTGCGTCGAGTCATCATTGAAAAGGTGTCAGGCGACGACATCATCGCCCAGCTCAAGCTTTCAGCCTTGCGTGGGCGGGGTGGGGCGGGTTTTCCCACCGGACTCAAGTGGAGTTTCATGCCGCGCGCATTTCCCGGCGATAAGTACATTGTCTGCAACAGCGACGAAGGCGAACCGGGGACGTTCAAGGATCGCGACATCTTGCGTTACAACCCCCACCAGTTGATTGAAGGCATGGCGATTGCGGGGTATGTGCTGGGTGCCAAGGTTGGCTACAACTACATTCACGGCGAAATATTTGACGTGTATGAATCCTTCGAGCGTGCGCTGGCTGAGGCGCGTGCAGCGGGCTATCTCGGCGACAAATTGTTCGGCACCGATTTCAGCTTTCAGTTGCACGCGCATCACGGTTACGGGGCTTACATCTGCGGCGAGGAAACTGCATTGCTTGAATCGCTGGAAGGTAAAAAAGGCCAGCCGCGCTTCAAGCCGCCGTTTCCGGCTAGCTTTGGCCTGTATGGCAAACCTACGACGATCAACAATACGGAAACGCTGGCAAGTGTGCCGTGGATCATGCAACACGGCGGTCAGGCTTTTCTGGAGTTGGGCAAACCGAACAATGGCGGTTCCAAACTGTTTTCGGTGTCGGGGCACGTCAACAAGCCGGGCAATTTCGAAGTGGCACTGGGCACACCGTTTAGCGAACTGCTGGCGATGGCGGGCGGTGTGCGCAACGGCCATAAATTAAAGGCCGTGATCCCCGGCGGGTCGTCTGCACCGGTATTGCCCGGCAATGTCATGATGGACTGCACTATGGATTTTGATTGCATCGCCAAAGCGGGATCGATGTTGGGCTCTGGCGCGGTGATCGTGATGGACGAAACTGTCTGCATGGTGCGTGCGCTTGAGCGACTCTCCTATTTTTATCATGAAGAGTCCTGTGGCCAATGCACGCCGTGCCGTGAGGGAACGGGCTGGATGTATCGCATGATTCACCGCATCGAACATGGCCAGGGCCGTCCCGATGACCTCGAATTGCTCAACAGTGTGGCAGGCAAAATTGGCGGCTACACCATCTGCGCGCTGGGTGATGCTGCAGCCATGCCAGTGCAAAGTTTTCTCAAACATTTTGGCGATGAGTTCGCGTACCACGTCGAACACAAGCGCTGCATGGTCTGAACCATACAGGCGGAATAAACAAGACGATGGCTACGCTTAATATCGAAATTGACGGACGTGCGCTTCAGGTCGAAAGCGGCGATACCATCATGGATGCGGCGAATCAGGCCGGTATCACGATTCCGCATTTTTGTTATCACAAGAAGCTTTCCATTGCCGCCAACTGCCGCATGTGTCTGGTGCAGGTGGAAAAGGCACCCAAGCCATTGCCGGCTTGCGCCACGCCGGTAACGGATGGCATGAAGGTGCAAACCCGTTCCGATTACGCCATCAATGGTCAAAAGGCCGTAATGGAGTTCTTGCTGATCAACCATCCGCTCGATTGCCCGATTTGTGATCAGGGTGGTGAATGCACGCTGCAGGATCTGGCGGTGGGCTATGGCGCGTCGTCGTCTCGCTATCAGGAAGTCAAGCGGGTGGTTACCGAAAAGAATCTCGGCCCGCTGATTGCGACCGACATGACGCGTTGCATTCATTGCAGTC
>MGZO01000023.1:7620-21369 GCA_001802655.1 Hydrogenophilales bacterium RIFOXYD1_FULL_62_11 | reverse complement strand
CCCGTCATGGCAGCTCGGAATCCCGCGGTCGCCGACTCCATGTCACGCATTTCGCCGATGAGGATGACGTCTGGATCCAGACGTACCGCGTTCTTGATCGACCCCGGCCAATCCTGGTTGAGAACGGGAGTCTGCACCGCGCCTTTGATCTTGTACTCGGGTGGGTCCTCGAGGGTGAGGATGTTGATTGCCTCCTCGAAGATCTCGTTCTGGCGCTCCAGAACACACTTCAAGCTCAGGCTCTTGCCCGAACCCGTGGCGCCACTGAGGATGTTGATGCCCGTCTTGTTGTGGCACATCCGCTCGATCATCTCCACCTGCTCCGGCAGGTAGCCAAGATCGCCTAAGCTCGGATTGTCCATGGTGTTGTGCAGGAGGCGCATCACCGTTAGGTGCCCCCGCTCCATGGGCCTGGTGCCCACTCGAGCGCCATACAGGCCAATGGAACTCACGAACTCCTGTTTGAGCCGTCCATCCTGGGACTTGTTTTCATTGAAGTGGGTGTCACCCGAGACGTCCAGCATGGACTGGTAGATCGTGGAGGCCAGGGCCATTCCTTCCTTCGGCCGCAGGCGCTTGTAGTCCAGCAAGATCCCATCGATACGCTGCCTTACCAGACTACTGTCGTGCCGATTGATGATGTGGATATCGCTCGCCCCCAAGCGCTGGGACTCTCGCAGCATGCTGACCACCTGCTCCTGCTGGGCAGTGGAGTCAAGCGCATGGCTTTCGGAAGCGTCCGAGTACATCTGCTTGATTCGCTCGGGCGTAGTCAGCTCGACCGTGTAAGCCAAACCCGCCGTTTCGACCATGTCCAAATAGCTCAGGACGTGATGGTCGGCCCTGTGGCTCTCGGAGATGTAAAGCGTGCCCGACTCCGTCAGCGCGAGCAGGTCACGCTGCGATTGGTTGGCGAAGCAGGCTCCCGGCTCTGCGCTGATGATGCGGCCGACATCGATACCACCCTCATCGACGTGCATCACCGCCGCAGGGTCGAGAGGACCGGTATCAATTGCGTCCATCAGCGGTAGATCTCCACCGGGTAGGCAACTTCCCGGGGTACGACCGCCTGACGCGGGACGCTCATTCCAAAGCCCAGGTGCAGCGTCACCTTGCCGCGGGTCACCACCACGGTGCGGGCCGATACCGACTTGACCGCGTACCCGCACTTCAGTGCAGTTCCGGCCTTGACCGGGATGATGGAGCCGTCGGCGTACAGCAGGTGAGCGGTCGGCGATTCAGACCGCCCGGAGACGTGCGCCACAACGGGCATCTGAGCGCACTCATCCACCTTCTGTGTAGCCTTGCCCTGCCCTGCCCTCTCACGGGACTTCTGCACCTCCTCATCCAGCGCATTCTGTGCGCGGAGCATGAAGGTGCGCGTCTGCACCTTGTTGAGGTCGTGCACCGTTGCGACGCTTTCGGCCCCCTGTGCTGCGGGCGAGTTGCTTTCTGCACAGGCTGCACCGGCCGACAACAACAGGCCGACAGCCACGACAGCGGAAAGGAGATGGTTACTTGCCATAGATTGCACCCTTGATTCGCCAGCTGACGCTCGCGTCTTCGTGTTTCGTGGTGAGGTCGATCGTTTCAACTCGCAGGCCCTTCATATCCAAGCCTTCAAAGGCAACCTCGGGCTGGAACGCCAAAGTCACTTCGAAGTCGTAGGACTGCCATGCGGCGACTGGTGCCGGAGCACCTGGAGGGAGGTCAGCGGGTACGCCACCTTTTTTCAGTTCGCCGAGCACCATTGCGATCCCGGCCCTTTGAAAGTGGGAGAGCAGCGAGGCAACCTGCTCCTGGATCAACGGCAGCTCGCCTTCGTTCTCCAGCGGCATGCTGGCATTGAAGTTGATAGCCGCCACGTTGCCGCTTTCGCGCACCGTCGGCAGCCCGAATTCATTACGTACGGCTTCAGTGAACTCCGCAACGGTCGATGAGGGTGCGCGGCGGTAGACGGCTGTCAGTGCGTTCTGCTCGCATCGACCGTTGTCGAACTCCCAGCCGGCGATAGTCAGCGGCACCCGCTTCCAACCATTCGCGCAGATGCCCAGCAACGTCTTTCCCGTGGGCTTGTTTGACCACGGGCCTGCTGCGATTTCCCTTGCCTTTGCGACTGCTTGGGCTTCCTGCTGCAGACGCACCTGACGCTCGCTTCGTTCGCGACGTTCGATGTCTGCCTGACGCTCCAGATAGTTATTCGTGGCGTATGCACCGCCAGCCAGCGCGCCAAGCAAAGCCCCAGCAATAGCGAGCTTCTTGACCGGAATCTGGACCTTAATTCCCTGGAGAACGGCATCCTTTGCCGGCGTCGTGGGGAGCGCTTGCTCGAGTGGAATCAGTTCCCCGCCCCAGCTTGGGTCAATCGAGATGACCTTACCCCAAGGCGAGGCGGCATCTCCCATCAAGCTCAGGCCGCGGGTGAACTTCTGCCGCGCCTCACTTGCATCACCGATGTAGTCGAACCCAGGAAGAATGGCCCCTTGCTGCACCGCTACCACGAGGACTCGGTTGTCGGCGAGCTGGAAAGCTCCAATCCAGCTGTCGCCCAGGCTAGACAGCAGCGACCTCGCCAAGCTGGGCAGGCCAACCAGCTTCGCCGACGCGTCAGGTGCCAAGCCGACCTGGTGCTGGCCTCGGTGGGCATGCAGGACGAACACGTCCGATCGCTCATCTCGAGCCAGCCGCTTCGCGCCCTTGCGCGATGCCTGCTTACCCTCGAGCGGTCGCCACGTGAGCCCGGCGACATAGGCCCGGCCGTTGACTCGCAGCACCGTTGCCCGGCGCTTGGGAGCACGTTCCATATTCACCCCATGACAACCGGGGTGATGAGCACGACGATCACGTCGCGGCGCTTTTGGCCTCGTGCACCACCGCCAAACAGCCACCACCCCGCGTCGCCAACACCCGTGCGCCGCGAATCTGTACCGAGCTGCTCGAAGCCGGAAATGATCAGGGTCTCGTTGGACTTCAGGCGAACCTTCTGATTGAAGATCCGGTTGTCGATTTCCGGGATCTCGATGGTCGACCCACCGCTGCTTACGGTGCGGAGATTGTCCAAGCTGGACAGGTTCATCGAGTACTGCAGCAGCACGGTCTCGGAGTCATCGAGGATGTGCGGCAGCAGCATCATGTTGAAGCCGGTGGTGACGCTGCCTGGTGTCAGGCTCGTAGTCGAACCTACTTGGGCCGTCTGCCCCAGCTCCACCCGCTCCAGGTACGAGACCTGACGGGCGACCTGGACCGGGACAGGCTCGAGGTTGAGGGTCGTAACCGAGGGCTGGGTCAGGACGGAAACGCGCCCTTCTTCCGCCAACGCCTTGACGACTAGGTCGCTGCCAGCAAAGCGGCTATCGCTGCCCTGGAGGATGTTGATGCTGCCCGAGATGGCGTCGGAAGCAGACTGGAGCGCGTTGGTGATGCGGAACCCGTATTGCTCGGCCAGGTTCTTGTAGACCGCGCTCCAGTTGAGCCCGAACTCGCCTCCGTCAGTCAACGCGACACTCAACACCCGCACGTTGATGAGCACCTGCTTGGTAGCGAACTCATTGAGGTTGTCGATGTAGACGCTGACGCGATCGAGGTTCTCGGGGGTGTCGGTGACGGTCAGGCCGCCGGAGGAACGCGAAAGCGACTTTCGACCCACGCCCGGGGTAAGCATCGAGTCGACTGCGTTCTCCAAGTCCTTCATGAAGTCCGTCTTGAGGTCTACCCGCGTGGACTGGTTGGTGCCGGAGGCGCCTGACACTGCATTCTCCTCACCCGTCGAGCCAGCCGAGGTCTGGGCACCGGACATGACCTGGGAATACATCTCCGAGGTGCTGGGAATTGCGTTGATCCGATAGAAGCGCGTATCCAGGTGGAAGATGGACACCACGCCATCGCGATGACGCCACGACAGTCCAAAGCCGGCGGTGACAGCGTCAAGCAATCCGCTGATCGGACCGCTCCAGGTGATGTTGATCTTGTCCGCTTGGTTGTTGCCGTTGATGAACCCCTGCATCGGCAGGACAGGTAGCTCGGGGAGTCCTTCGGCGCCACCGTAGTTCGCCTGGCCCATGGGCTGCATCGGGGACTGGGACTGCCCCTGGCCCGCAGCACCACCATCGACGCGGCGACGGACCGCGGCCGTGGCGTCGGGCGTGATTCGAACTGCGACCTTGCAGTTCTCGGAGATGGCCTGGCCGATCTCCGACAGTGTGACCGGTCGAATCGGGTTGTATTCGATTGAGCAGCTGATCGGCGTTTCGGCCGGCTTGTTGTCGCTCACCTGCCGCAACGGCATGTAGTGACCTTCATCGATCACGCGGACCGACGACACCGGCGCAATGTTCTTGCCCGAGCGCAACTCCTCCAGGTACTGACGGGCATCTTCAGCCTCACGGACCGCAGCATTACGGGATTCACGGATTGGTGCGGAGTTCGAGCAGGCGGCGAGCGCAGCCACGAGCAAAAGGGGGGCGAGCGATCGCATTACTACTCCTTGACGAGAATGAGCTGCTGCTTCGTGTAGATGTCGACGGAGAACTTGGCTCCGCTCTTGCGGTAGACGTCGAACAGGTAGGTGACCGCATCGACCAGGTCGCCCGTCACTTCGACGTTGCCCACCACCTCAAGGTCCGGACGCTCGTCGTTCCAGACCAGCGCCCAGTTCTTGCGGGCGGCCCAATCGCGGATCGTGGTCTGAAGGGTCGAACCATGGGGTGCGCGCCAGATCTCCTCCCCGCTCTGCACCATCACTGGCGTGAGCGTGGTGATCGCCGGCTTGTCGGGGTTGGCCGTGACATCCACCGTGGCGGTGACGAGATCCGGCGTTTCCATTTTCGGCAGGCTCAGGCCTTCGGAACCCAGCTCGACAGTCGAACTGGCGTTTGCCTTCACTGGCCGCGTGGGCTCGATCTGCCCGGAAGCGGCCAAAGTGGCTTTGGGGTCCCGCACAGCGCCCAAGGCCAGAGCGTTATTTCGCAGCTGCGCTTGGGCGCCGGGAATTGGTGCCGCAGGCTCGGGCGCCGGAACTGGTGCCGGCGCAGCCACGATCGGCTGGGCCGGTACCGTCATCTTCGGGATCTGGGCGACACGCGTATTGCCCCGTTCCGCCGGCGGTACGGCTTCATCGCCAGCCCCGCGGGACTGGGCCCAGACTTGCTTCTTCTCCCGATTCACCGCGGGGAGCTTCCTGGCGACGACTGCCTCAGCACTCGGGGCCATGGTGGCCGGGAGGGCAAAGGCAGTCGTCTCGGCCTGCGCTTGGCTTGCCAGTGCAGGCGGCATCTCGCGGTCACTGAGCGACTTGGTCAGATCGGGGTACGTTTCAGTAGCCAACTCCCCACCGGCAAACCACCGCTTCATGTCGCGTAACGCGCTGGCCGCAGCGTGTGCTTGGTCCCCGTGCACGGGGTGGACAGGGGAGTCCGTCGCGGACATGCGGTGCTGGACTGCCAGGTCGATCGACTGGGTGGGCTGGCCGACGGCTCGCTCGACCGTGATGACTCGATCCTTCGTGCCGACCCGAACGGCTACGCCTTGCAGGCCTCCCTTGCGTTGGTAGGCCGAGACCAACGCACGAACATCAGCAATCGGACCATCAGCACCCAGATCGAGCGGGGAGTCGACGACATAGTCCTCCCCTGCCCTCCAATCCAACTCCCATCCGCCTGCTCGCGCGAGCTCTCGAGCTTGGGTGGACAGTCGGATCCCTGGCTGGAGGGTGCTGGCCACCGCCGGTACCGCGGAAAGACCGCATGCAAGCAGCAGGCACGTGCTGAGGGCACGGGAATGGGTCCGTGCAGGATGAGCTGAAGCAGCAATCGATGTATCGCGACGTGTGGACACGTAGGCACCGGGTGAAAAGCAGTGCCCGGTATCGTAGAGAGGCAGAACCGCTCAACAGTCGTCCAACCGGCCTCGATGTGGGGCCGGTTAGAAGTTTTTTCGGCCGTCCATCAGACGAGCGAGACGCCCATTCGCTCCAGCAAGCCCTCGAATGTCTCGCTGTCGGAGTAGCGCAGCCGCAGCTCACCGCCTCCGCCTGATCGATCACCCACGATCTGCACCGTGGTGCTGAAGTGCTCTGCCAACTTGCTCTCCAGCCACGCCAGGTCGGGGTTGGCATTGGGCTCGCCTGGTTCGCGTTTGCCCTTCACCACCTGCACGTGCTCCCTAAGCGTGGCCGCACTCCATCGCTTGGCCATCGCCTCGCGCAGCAGCGCATCGGCTTTTGGCTCCACGAGCGTGAGCACAGCCTCGATGTGCTTGAAGCTGATGCCGCCCCGGTCGACCCAGGTGAGCCATGTGGGCTTGGCCTTGCGAGCAACCCGCTCGACGTTGCAGACGCGGCCGCGGCTCAGGCCCAGTTGCTTACCGACCTGGGCTTGGCTGAGCTTTTGGCCCCTGAGTTCGAGAACGCGTCGATGCATGGGTTACCCGGTTTAAATGCTCCCCGGGGAGCATTATGCCTGCCGAAGTGGCTTTCCAGCTGCTACATGCTCCCCGGGGAGCACCTGCAGGCCTTCGAGCGTGTATATCCACGTCAGCATGGGCACTATGTCAGAGGGTCGCTCGCACCCGTCAGCAACGTCGACCAGCTCGACCTTGGCTACCCGGCCTGCCAGGACAGCCCTCCCCCAGCAACTCCTCGAGGGCTTGGTCCATGCCGGATCCGGACTCCGCAGTTCGGCAAAGCCGAGCAGTTCCCCGGGAGCACGAAGTGGCGGCTTGAACTGGTGGAGCACCTGACCTGTCCGGACGGATACCAGGCAGTAGTGCCCGCCGATCGCGGCGCAGGTCACGCCGGCGATCGCATCGCTAACCAGGTGTCGGGGTTGGGGTTGGTCGATCCGGAGAACGGAGCTCTTTCGCAATTGCGCCAGCTCATCCGCGGCAAGCGGGAACGTGGGCGTAGTAGATGTGGGCTTCATGCGGCCCACTGGAGCACGCTGGCCGGCGCGGGAAAGTTACGCCGCGGGCCAAGGTTCCCTGACCATCACCTGGTACATCTTGGCCAGCTGCACCCCTGGGATCGGGCTGGATGCGCGGATCAACTTGAACCTCGCAGCAAACTGGCTGGCTTTCTCACACAGGCTGTATGCGCCAGCGGCCTCCCCTGCCCTGCCCGGTGTGCTCAGGCAATTGGCGATGGTTGAGCGGTAGGCGTCGATCCAACCGTCCAGCTCGGCTATGACCTGTCGTACTTGGTCGCGCAGCTGCTCCTGGTCCTCTTCATCCTGAGCCAGGCTCGCCCCAAAGAGTGTCCGCGCCAGAAGGCGCTGATGCTGCACTTGGAGGCTCAGGGGATGGGACCCCTTTTGGTCAGGCGTAATGTTGGGGGGTGTGTTCATGCGTTCACGAAGCCTGACCGATCGCGTGTACCGTGCGAGGCGACGACCACGAGTAACGCCCAGGCAGTTACGGGCAACTGAAGGCCTGCAGAGAAGAGAAACCGCGCCGGCGCCAGTCCCAACGGCGCGTCGACCTGCCCCTGAAGCTTCAAGTAGGCCAAGCCCAACGCGATGCACCCTGCCCCTGCGACGGCGGCCCCTTTGATCGATCGCGCCCAGATGGCACGGCTCAGGAGGAGGCGGTGGGACGAGCTCGACCACTGGTAGGCAACGACGGATGCGCCAAGCAGGCCGGAAAGCGTTGCCGCGAAGCTCAGCAGTGACATGATCCCAGTGCCGACTCCCAATGCGCTTGCGATCAGCATGTACACCAATGCCTTCCTCAGCCCAAGCATCACTGACCCTGGGGTCAGCTGTATTGGTTCTGAGACGGCAGGGGGAAGGAACTGCAGGGTCATCGGCAACACCATCGCGACTTTGCCTGGATGATGCCCCACTTGAGCCTTACCAGGACGTCGTAACCGGCTCTGATGCAGTGGCAGTTGGCTTTTCGGAGCTTTTCCATACCGCTTTGCGGCCGCAGGGCGCTTATTGGATTGTTATGAGCAAAGCTTAAAAGCCTGTTAGCACCGCGGACTTATACCGCATAACCCTTTGTTGTATATGGCTTTTATGGCTTACATGCCGTCCCAAAAAGACCGTGCAACCGTCCCGAAAAGGCCGCTTCCGCGCCCTGAAGATTCCTAGAGGGCGCCCTTAATGCCCTTCTGGGCGTCCCAATAAGTCCGTGTCCGCTTCGGAGCGCATCCCCCATGCCTGCTGGTCCTGGATTTGGTGTCACCAGGGACGCTCGGACATGGCGTGCAGCAGCAAACAGACCGCGCCCCAAAAAGTCCCTCTGGTCCCGAAAAGTCCTAGTCGAACACGCGGCACGCGAGAGGATCTGAAGGTCAAAGCCCTTTTGCGCGTCAGACGCGCTCCTGCGGGCGCCGCTTTACAACGCTAGTCCCCTAGCCGATTTGTGGGGCAGGGGCTCACAGGCCCGTAGGAGCGCATTGCGGGCGCCTTGGCATTGTTGGAGCCCAAAGCAAGTTTGGGAGGTCTCGTGTTCCAGATGATTGACTGGGACTTTTTGGGGCCACCCACGAGGAGCCTCTCTCACGAGATTCCGGTTGACTAGGACTTTTTGGGACCTTGGTTATCCAGCTCGCGCGACAGCGCCTGGGCACTGATCAGGTGGACGGCGGCAATGCAATCCCGCCTGCGCGGCGGACGAAGACAAGGTCTTCGTCAATCCGCCACTCGGCCAAGAACTGGTGATCGACCAGCTCATTTAGGGCTTCCCTCATCTGCTCCCTGAATTTCTTGGGGGAGGCTTTGGCACCACACATGCGCTGAAGCGTTTCCAGCTTCATAGGGTAGGGGTGCTGATGAGTCGAGTAGTAGCGGTGCAGCCATTGCGCCAGCTTGGCCCGAAGTGCGCGAGAGATGCGCCTGTCGATCCGGTAGACCGTGTCGACCCCGAAGAGCTGGAATATTTCCGGGCGCAGGCTGAAGGAGTACGCGGCATCCCGGGCGCCGCGGCGCATGCGAGCCCCAATGTGATTCAGCAGGTTTCCGGTGAAGGAGCGCAGCTCCTGACCACCACGGGAGGCGACCTTGATGCTGATTTCCGTGCCGCGAAGCCGATAGAGAGACTCACGGGTCTGGTTCAACCCCTTTCCGCCGTCCGAGTTTTTCCCCAGATCGAAGGTTAGCCCCGCCAGGGTTATGGGCACATCGGCGCCTAACGGAAGACCAGAGGCGAGCTGGTAATTCATCACCTGCATGTGCACTTCGCCATCGTCGACGGTCAGCTGCTCTCCAGTGGTGCGGATCTCCACACCCTCCGCCGAGACCAGAAGGTGATTCTTGAAGTAGGGGCGGGGAGTCTTGGGCCCGAACCGCGTGGCGGAAAAGAGGCTGCTGCGGGCCAAGTGAGAAATGACCGCGTATTGGCTGTGGGGCCAGACGACTGGGAAGCGGGGGCCTTCCCCGATAGTGGCCGGCCTGTTGAGCACCTCTACCGGGCTGCGAGCCGGGGGGGGCGATTGCACCCGCACCGCAGTGACCGTATCGCCTTCGCGAGGAGGATCCCCGACGAGCAATGTCACCTTGCCGTAGTGCTCTTTGGCTTCACGGAGTAGGGGAGTGAATCGCTCCCGAAGCAATTCAATCACGAACGGGTTGGGGGCATAGAGCGTCAGTCCAGAGGTCGCATCCTCCCAGGACTGGACAGGGGCTAGGCAGGTTGCAACATCTTCCTGGCTGCCACTGAGGCATGCCGCCTCTTTAAGTTCCTTCCAGCGGCTCATGTCAGCTCACGTTTTCCACGACGTGGAAAAATGTGGATAACTACCCCAAGCAATTGAAATAAAAGGACTTTCACTTTTCTGAATAGGTCAAAAAAATGCGCTGTTTGGTGTATGTCCACGACTCGAGTGAATCCGACCACACCTGGGAAGACCGTCCAGCCTGAAGGGCCATCTGTTGGTGTATGTATGCGAAAATCTCGTTGACATGAACATACACCATAATTTAGCCTCGCGTCATCATATTTAACCGGGACCAATACCGATGGCGCTCAAGGTGCTGACGTGCTCACAGAATAAGGGGGGGTCGGGCAAGACCACGGTGTCCCGGCTGGTTGCCGAGTACGCGGCCCTCGCCGGACATCGCGTTTTGTGCATCGATCTGGACCCCCAGTGCTCCCTGTCCCAGCGGTTCCTGCGTATGGACAAGGACCCGGATCAGACCAACGTGTTCATGCCGCCGATCTACCCCGGGTTCGACCCTGCAAGTCCTGATCCAGAGGAATTCGATCCTGAGTTCTCCGGACGTAGCAGTGCCGCCGACATCTATCTTGGCGCCCCCGTATATCCGTACCCGACCAACCACGAGAATCTCGAACTCCTGTGCGGGCACGGGCCGGATTTGATGCGTGTGGAGCGAGTCACGCAAGAAGATGTCTCCAGGCTCGTCCATCATTGCCTGCGCGACTTCATGGTCGCCCGTAACGTCGGCGATCACTACGACCTGGTTGTAATCGACACAGCTCCTACGCTGGGTCCACTGACTGTCAGTGCAGTGCGAGCCGCGACCCACGTCATCATCCCGACCACGATGGAGCCCCAGGGAGTGGAAGGTCTGCAGGGAATGTTGACCCTCTGGCGTGATGAGAATGCCCGTCGAGCGCGGGACGAACCGATCAAGCTGCTGGGCATGGTGGCCAACAAGTTCCGGAGCAGGGTGGCGCTGCAAGAAGCCACTTTGGGGAACCTACGGTCGGATGCTGTTATCGGCCCCATGATGATTCCTCACGTCCTTGGCCTGCGTGCCGAGATTGCAGAGCAGGACCATGACTCTGTCCGCCCGCATGGCGTGTTCGACCTTCCTGCCAGCTCGAAGGGGCGTAGAGAAGCGGAAGCGCTTTGCCGCTTCGTGATGGAAGAGATGGAGTTGGCCCCGATGAAGGAAATTGCCGCATGAGCACCACTAAGCGGAAGCGCTTCGAAGCGGTATCGCAGACGCAGTCATCGGTCAGCCAGATTGCCGACACGACCAGGCCGCGTACACCGGTAGGTGAGCTGCTGGACGTGAAGCGACTCGACCCGGATCCGACCAACGCACGTCAGATTCCTGCGCACTTCTACGAGGGCCGGCTTGAAGTCGACACCAGCGTCGACACCGATGTAGAGCGTCAGGAGGAAATCCTTGAGGGGCTACGGGGGTTAGCAACGGGGATCGAGGCCAACGGGATGCCATCACCGATCGTGGTGCGTCCCACAGGTGATCGGTACACGATCATCATGGGGCATCGCCGATTTCTTGCGCATCTGTTGCTGGGTCGCAAGACCATCTACAGCACCATTGCTCCCAATGCCAACGTAAAGCAGCTTCAGTTCATCGAAAACGTCCAACGGTCCGATCTCACACTGGGCGAGCGTCTTGACGCAACGCTTGGGTTGCTGGGCGAGCTTGAAATCGACCCGATGGATAAGCCGCGTGCAACCGGCGCTTTGATTGAGAAGGTTGGCCTGGGTAAGTCTCTTGCATATCGCTGGACCACTATCATCAACGGGCCCCGTGAACTTCACGACGCAATGCGTGATGGGGTGGTGGCATCGACCATGCAAGCCGAACAGCTTGCAGGTATGCGGATAGAAGAGTTGCTCCCCGCATTGGATGAGCTGATGGCCGGCGGCGGCGCGGCTGTTCCAGGTGGATCAGCCCCGACGACTGCCCCCACAAGCACGCCCGGACCATCACCATCGCGGACTAAGCCCGTAACCGCGAGCATTTCACTGGGCCGAGTGCATAGCCCCGACGTGGTCAAGAAGATCTACACCGCCGTGATGGGCGAGGACGCTGCCACTGACGTCGACTGGAAGAACAAGAAGACTGTCGTTGCAGCCTTCAAGTCGATGCTGAAAAAGCTGGAAGATCAGATCTGATGACGAGTAGTGAACCCAAATTGCCAGGCAAGCTTCAAACGACAGTTCTGATGAGCGAGGAACTGGCTAAGAGTGTTGATGCTGCCTACAAGTTCAAGTACGGCAATCGAGGCCTATCGCGTTGGGTTGAAGACGCTGTTGAAGGATTCGTGCGCATTCGCGACCACTTGATCAGAGTGGGGACGGGCGAGGCAGATACTGCAATGGATAGTCGCAAGGTGATTCGTCTCACCCCTCGGACACAGGAGCTGCTCAACCAGATCTCAAAGAACCTGAAGCGGCTGGACCCTGACGTCAGGCATCCGCAGAGCATGATTTTGCGGGCAAGCTTCACGGCGGCTATCCGTCTAGAGAAGAGCCTTAGGGACGCCCCCTACAACCAGATTGGCGTTCCAGGGCAGTTCCGAAAGAAGCCTGTCGGGAGTGGATCCGGGGGCGCCAGCAAGAAAGCCGCCTGATTGCCGATGGACTCAGTGAAAGGCCGCGTAAGTTCGCGGCCTATTTCATTGGACCTGGCGTTTGAAGGGGGGCAGGGCATTCATCATCCGGCGCCCATAGCCTGTCTCGGCCAGTCGTCGGTCCAGGACCACGATGCGGCCGGTGTCCTGCTCGTGCCGCAACAGTCGCCCTGTGAACTGGGTCAGGATGCGGATGGCCTCCGGCACGCTGACCTCCGCGAACGGATTGCGCCCCTTTGACTCAAGCCACTCCGACAACGTCGCAGCCACGGGATCAGTGGGCACGCTGAAAGGCAGGTTCTGGATCACCACCGTCGTACACAGGTCACCCTTGAGGTCCAGCCCCTCGCCGAAACTCAGCATACCCAGGAGGGTGCTGCCTTTGCCGCTGGCGATGTCAGCGGCATGATCGGCCAGGAGCGCCGACCTGGAGCGGGAACCTTGAACCTTGCACAGGGCCTGACGCGAAGCCGGCAACGCCTCGAAGGTCTTCATCATCTTCGCCCGCGAGGTGAAGAGCAGCAGGTTGCCCGCGCCCCAGTCCAGTTCGGACGCGAGCCATTGCGCGGACTCGGCGCAATGGCTGTCCCGGTCCTTGGGAGAAGCCTTGATGCGGGGCACGACCAGAGTGCCCTGCGTCTGAAGGTCGAAAGGGGAGGGCAGGGCGACGACCTCAGCCGTTTCGGGAAGTCCGGTTTCATGAGCGAAATGGGCAAAGTCGCCGCCCGTTGAAATCGTGGCTGAGGTCAGCAATACGCCCGAGCCGTGCTTGAACAGTGTCTCGGCGAGGAAGTCGCCGGCGGAGATCCGCGAGGCATTGAGCACCAGGGAACCCTCGCGCGTGAGCGAGACCCACTTGGCCACCGGCTCACCGTCTCGATTGCTACGCCACGAGTTCCAAAGCCCAGCCTGGGCATTGATGCGCTCAAGCAGGATGCCAATCTCGCGCACCAGGGTGTCCCGGGTAGTGGCCGGGATGTCGTCGTCATCGCCCACGGCGCGTTTGACGCCCTTGATCCACCGACCCTGCTCGAGGGTGGCCGAGGCAAGCACTTCTGCCTGGTCGCGCCACGGCTCAGGCAACTGGCCAAGGGGCGCACGCCACGTCGGGTGCTCTTCTCCTGGCTCGGGCGTCCAGTGGGTAGTGATGCTCTCCGTCAGCGACGACATGGTGCCTTGGACCTGGTCGAACAGATCCGTTCCATCCTGAAGGGACAGGCCGCTGACCTGTTGCTTGCCTAAAGCCTGGTACGCGGCGCGCATCACGCCCTTCATCCGGGTGAAGCGTCGCAGTGTGCTGGTGGTGTGGATGCTGGCGGCATTGGCGTCACGAGCGACACTGGCCAGGCCATGTGCCTCGTCGACTACGTACAGGCACTCGGAGGCCTTGGGCAGTAGCACGCCGCCTGCATCCTCATCCTCGCCCATGCCAAGCATCAGGTCCGAAACAAGGAGGGCATG
>MGZO01000023.1:0-7609 GCA_001802655.1 Hydrogenophilales bacterium RIFOXYD1_FULL_62_11 | reverse complement strand
CGGCCGCGACCCTTGGCAATGACGACCTTGCTGGTGTTCCCGGTGGCGCGCAGGAAATCGGGCACGTCGCGTTGGGCGAGCTGCTCCTGGAGCGACACGGTACCCGTGGCGATGACGAGCTTGCGCTTATGCGCCTGGGCGATCGGAACGCCGGCGGTGAGGTAGGCGATGGACTTGCCGCAGCCCGTCGGCGCCTCGCATGCAGCCGCGCCGCCCTCATTGCCGAGGGCTCGGGCTGCAACGGCAATCATCCGGGATTGCGATCGACGGGTATTGAAGCCCGGCATCGCCGCCTGAAGGGATTTGTAGGTTGCGTGGATGTCCGCCTTCAAATCCTCATCCAGCTGCCGTGGCCCGTCTTTGACGGCGGAGCTGGTGCTTGGTTCGACAGTGGAGGACGGCGCTTCGAGACGATCTTCACTCATGGGCACATGGTCCCATGGCGCGGTCTCAGACAAAGTTACTGGGCGGGATCGAGGGTATTGATCGGCCAGGTTTTGCTCTCGCCGCAACCCTTACGTCGCAGGCTGATGAGCAGGTCGTCGACTTCGTCCGAGTAAGGGCCCGGGCGCTCGGAAGGCAGCCGGAAGATCCACACGGCCATGAAGACCGTGAAGCAACCCAGCGCCCAGAGCGCCTTGGCCGGGGAGGGCAGTGATGCCCAGGCACTCCATTGCCCAGCGTGGACAAGGAGAACCACAAAGGTGGGGATGAAGGACAGCGGCAGCTCCACCATGAAGAAGCGGCGCATGCTGCGGCGCCAGCGTGCCTCGATGCAGGCAAAGGCGCGCTTACGGCTTCGAGACAGTCGATCCATGTGTCAGTTCTCAGCAGGCAGGCCATGAAGGCCGGCCCAGCGGGTGAATGCGGTAAGGCTGGCTCTGCCCTGCTTGCCGTTGTCCATCACGAACAGCACGCCCACGCCGTCGCAGCGGGAAGGCTGCTGACTGCCATTAGGGGGAAGGTGCTCGGGACCGATTGCGATGACGCGACGATGCCCTGTCGCCTGCCCCCTGCGTGTGTATGTCCGGCCTGGCTGGACCGTGCGCTGACTGCGAATGGTCATTGAGCCTGCACCTGGAACTGCAGCGTCTGGGGCGGATAGCAGAATTCGTCAATCTTGCAGCCGATGTATTGCACATCGAGGACACTGACCTCGCCGGGCTTAGCCGACTCCACGCGCACGGGCACGTCGTTGGATCCGGTGAGCAAGATGGTCTTGCCGAAGAAGGGATCGTGCTTCTCGTGGCCCCGAGGGAGGGAGTAACGAACTGTCGTTGCGCCGCCTGCCGCGATCTTGAACTTGTCACGGTAGAGGGCGTATCCAGGCAGGACATTGGCGCGAAGCATGTATTCGCCGGGGGCCAACTCGAGGAGTGAGACTCCAAAGGCCTGTTGTGGCGGCACGAACGCACCGGCGCTGGCAGCTCCGCACAAGGTCAAGAGGAAGATTGCGATGAAGCGCACAGGGACTCTCCGAGAGGAGGGCAAACGATACGCGCCAAGCGTGTGCAATCGGCCGTCTAGCCGGCCTTATGTCAGGGCGGGTTAGACGTTGGCAGGGAGCAAAAAAAACGCCCCGCGCGAGGCGGGGCGTTCGTGGTGCAACAGTTGAGGACGGATCAGAACATCCAGCGCAGACCCAGGTTGGCGTTCGCGTTGCTGTTCTGGCCCGACGCCTGTTCCAGACCCAGCGAGCCATAGACCGTGGCGTTGGGGGTCAGGCGGAAGCCAGCGCCGAGGGCCGCGCGGATGGCATCGCTCGACAGCTCGTACCCCTGGACGGTGAACTTGGCTTCCGGCGCACCGGTGTACCAGGCGTTGAAGTCCGTGGTCGGGTCGTTGAGCAGGGCACGGTAGGCGACCATGAAGTCCTGCGTCCAGCGGCCCGACTCGCGGCGGTGGCGCAGGCCGAGGTCGGCGTAGATCGCGGTGACGCTGTCATCGCTGGCCGACAGGCCCAAGCCGCTCGCGTCGTCTTCCGAGAACGCATCCTGGTTGTGGACGATGCCGGTCAGGCCGAGGAACGGCGTGGCGCCGCTGGCGAGCCGGTAGCCGGCTTCCAGGTTCACGCCCCACGAATCGTCCTCGCGGCTCTCTTCCAGATAGGTCCGGTTGCGACCCAGGCTCACCATGCGGCCGGTGTCGACGTCGCTGCTGCCGTGGCCCACGACGGCCGAGACATAGGCCGAACCGATAGGCTGGTGCAGGTAGCCGGTGATGCCGATGCGGTCCTCATCCAGATGGCTGGTGGAGGAATCGATGTTGCCGCGGGTGTCGCCCTTGGACAGGGACGCGCCCACCACGGTGCCATTGCGGCCCACCGGCACGTCCACGCCCACCGTGACGGCGAACTGATCGTAGTCGGCGGTGGAGTACCCATCGCGCTTCATTTCGCCGTCAACGGCGTCGGCTTGGACCCAGCCCGTTGCGCGGGTGGTGCCGGCCAGATGCGGCAGGCGGTCCACGGCGGCGCGGGTGTCGTTGAGCGCAGTCTGCACGGAGAGCGCACGCTGCATGCCGTGGACCTGGCCGGTCAGGCTCTCGAATGCCGCCGCCGCCTGGGCATTGTTGGCATTGAGCAGGCTTGCGCCGGAGGCGAGGATCGACTCGTAGCCGGCGGTGTCACCCGAACGGGCAACTTCATCCAGGAAGCCGATCAGCGCGTCCACGCTTTCGGCGCCGTCCACGACGGCCACGCTGGCGCCCGATGCCGTCGCGGCCGAGGCTGCGGCGTTGCGGGTGAGTTCGGCCACGACGCTGGTGTCGGTGTAGTCCAGATCCACGGTCCAGAGGAAGTCGTTTGCATAGACCACGTCGGAGAACGTGCCCTCCACCGTGCCGGCCGTGAGCACATCTTCGGTGGATTCAACCTCGTAGGAGGAATCGGGGTTGCTCAGGAGCAGCCCACCATCGATCAGGGCCGCGCCAGTCACTTCCAGCGGCATGCCGAGCTTGATGGCCGTATCGCCCAGCTCGCCCACCGTGTAGTTGCCGCCGATGGAACCGCCGCGGGCATAAAGGTCACCACCGGCCACCACCACGTCGCCGGAAACGTCACCGACCAGTGCCAGCACGCCGGCTTCCACCGTCGTGTCGCCCAGGTAGGTGTTGTTACCCGCCAGCACCAACGTGCCGTCGCCGCCCTTCACCAGGCCGCCGTTGCCGCTGATGTCATTGGAGAAGGTCGAGGTGCCGGTGACGCGGGCGTCGAAGTCGGTCACGAACATGCCCGGCCCCTTGACGGCCGCCGCCGCATCGACCGCGCCCCAGCCGAACACGGCGTCTACGCCGGGGGCTCCCATGTCGCGGGCGGTGGTCAGCAGGGTCTGCTGGAGGTTGGAGGCGCTCATCCACGGGAAGGCGCCCGCCACCAGCGCAGCCACGCCACTCACGCCGGCGGTTGCGAACGACGTGCCCTGGCCAGCACCACTATCGAAGGCCGAGCCGGGGATGCCCGGGAACTCGTAGAGTCCCGGTGCGCCGAGGCACCAGTCAGCCGTGTGGCCGCACTTGTTGGAGTAGCTGGACAGTTCGTCCGGATTGCCGTTGTCATCCAGCTCCAGCGCAACCACCGACAGCCACTGCGACTCCCACTGGGGCTGGTAGCGCGGGGTAGCGGCCGGGTAGTTCGCGGTGTCACGCGCATCGTTGCCCGCCGCGGCGATGATCAGGCCACCGGCTTCCAGTGCCGGGCGCATCGCCTGCTCCCAGCCAGCCGCCGACTGACGCTGCTCGTCTTCGGTTTCACGCACGCTGGAAACCGACAGGTTGAAGATCTTCACGCCTTCGGCGGCAAGAGCAGTGGCCGCGTCCATGGCGTCCAGCGCCCTGCAGGTGTCGTCGGCACAGATGCGGCCCCAGTAGATCGAAGCGTCGGGCGCAATGCCGCCCTTGAAGTCGCCACCTGCCGTGCCAGCAATGATGGTGCTGATCACCGTGCCGTGGCCGCGCTTGTCGTTGGAATCCGGCTCGGTTGCGTCGGCGCTGGTGAAGTCCTCGTAGTAATCGACCTTGCCTTCCAGTGGGGCGTAGCCTTCGTAGCGCGCATCGTCCAGCACGCCGACCTTGACGCCCTCGCCGGTGAAGCCTTCGGCCTGGGCTACGTCGGCGTTCGTTCCGACCAGCGCGTTGTCGGCGCGGCCGGTGTAGCGGAACTCGCAATCACCTTCATCACCGTAGTTGATCGCGTCTTCGTCTTCACAGGTGGCCGGCGGCGGCGGCGGCGGCGGGGAGGTCGGCGGCGGCGGCGGTGCGTCAGGGCGGGTGCCACCACCCCCACCACCACCGCCGCAGCCGGCGGCGAGGAGGACGGAGAGGATGGCGGTGGACAGCAGGGAACGGTTCGTCACGTTGAAGCTCCTTGGTGGTTTCAGTTGGCGGACCGTCTCGCCGGTCACACTCCAACCCTATCGGCCGCATCCCTTCGCAAAAGTTAGAAAAAGGGTTGAACAGCGGATCTGTGATGCTAGTGCTCGGATGTCCATGTAGGACGGCGTAACTGCCCTCGATATCGGGCGGGTTGGCTATTTCTTTCGACGAAACTGCCAGGGCGGGACCGGATCTTCATCACGCCATAGGCCGCGGCGCGCAGCACGAGCTCGTTGCTCTGCAATCTGAACCTGCACATCTGTCACATAGCGGTCGTAGGCCCAAGCCATTCCCAGTTGCACCATCTCGATGTTGATGTCTCGACCCTGATGGATGACGCGGCCCAACGTGCGGCCGTATCGGTCGTTGCCTTCGACGACGATTTCGACTTCCTCTTGGAACACCTGGTCGGCCAAGGCCTGCCGCGCTCGGGTGCCGAAGGCTTGGCGACGCTCAGGGGCATCGATCTGGGACAAGCGCACGCGCACGGGCGTCTTGTTGACCAGGACCTCAAGGGTGTCCCCGTCCTGGATGGACACCACCGTGCCGCGCAGCTGGGCGAAGCAGGGCAGGGCAGCCGCGGCCAGCGCCGCGGAGAGCGCAAAGCGCGCAAGTGTCTTGTTCATAGGGAGTCCGTAAGAGCTAGGCGAGCGGGCTCGCCCTTGGGAGTTTCGATCAGGGCAGCAGGTCAGCGGTGTTCCGCGCCCGATCGAACCCGCGCGGAGGAGGCCTGGGCATCACAGTCGCGGTCGCGCTGTACGAGGGCGTGGTGATAGGCGGCTAAGGCATCACGGCACTTAAAGCTCGGCGTGGCTTCAGTGCAGGTGGCCTGACAAGCATGCGTGGCGCAGTAGCGTGCGCCGTTGAGATTGCAGCGGATGATCTTCCCGGGCTTGCTAGTAGAGAGCCATACGCGCTGGAACTGAGCGGGCTCGCTGCAGCCGGTGGCGCAGCACGTTCCAGGGTCAACGGCGCTTGTGAGCGCGGAGATGTGAATGAGTACCGCGTAACGACGGGTACGTGTCACCGCCGGCAGGTCATCAAATGCGTACTGCAACATCAACTACGTCCTCGCCCCCACATCTCCATGTAATGGATATAGCGGGATCAGGTGGAAAGAAGAAGTACCAGGCATTCATCAAGCTGAAACTGGAGCGAAGGTCACGCTGCAACGGCATCATCGACGGGCAACGCCCACTGGCCGCGTCCAAGACGGACCGCCATTCCTTGCAGCACTTGGCGCACCTTGGCCTGCCAGAAGGGATTCGCCGTCGGTCGCACCGGTTCGATCTCGGCATAGATCTGTTCGAGCGTGCATTCGCCGCCCAGCTGCACCATCGCGGCACGCACGACGGCGCGCCACACGGACGCTTCCCCATTGGCCAGCAACGCCTTGTATCGCTTGCGCAAGCGTCGTACTGCCTCCGCTTCATGGTAGAGGCTAAATCCCGCCAGGCCGCGCTCGCCCTTGGTGAGCATGGCAAAGCACAGCGGGAGGCTCAGCCGCGGAAAGATGGTGCGCGGCACAAGGTCCTGCTGCAGCCTCCATTTCTTCTCCAGCTGCTCCACAACCGACGGCGTCTGGAAGGCGTACACCGGCAGCAAAAGCCCGCATTTGCCGCCATCGGGCAGAAGCTCCCACGCACGCGAGATGAACCCCTGGATCAACGCCTGCTTGTACGGGGGATTGCCGATCACCGCGGTGGGGCTGAAGGGAATATCGGAGGTGAGGAAGTCGCCGACGATGATCTCGCGCCCGGTGTTGGCACGGGCACGCGCCGCCAGCGCAGGGTCGATTTCCACGCCGATCGCCGGCACGCTGTCCGGGATCGCCGACAGGAACGCACCAGGGCCACACGAGGGCTCGAGCACGCGATCCCACATCCCCAGGTCGGGGAAGTATTTCTCCACCAAACACTCAGCGGCCCAGGTTGGGGTGAACCACTGTCCGAGGGCGAGTTTGCGTGCGGCGTCAGAGGTGCTCATGCCAATGACGATGCCACTGGATCAGGCGGGGGAAAGTTGCTCGCCGCCGGCGTCGATCGCTTCAGCCAAGCGTTGGAACTCGGCGATCAAATCCAGCTGGGACGCCACGATCTCCCGGGCCTCCTCCCAGGGTGAGCGCGGAGATCCGCAGGCGCTGACCCCGTTCGGGCCTTCGATTCCACCGCACAGGGGGAACGGACCCATCATGTATTCGCTGACCGCGCCCGCATCAGTACTGGTCCGGAACAGGCACCAGTCCTGCTGCAGCTCGGGGAGACGGCACACGAAGTTGCTGGAGGCGCCTTCCTTGAGCGCGCCGGCCATCCAGTCATAGACCAGATCGAGCGGGCCCGAAAGGGTGATCACCTCCGCCACGTAGTAGTGGCCATTGCAAGCTGCGCAACGGCCCACGCTCAGCATGGGCATGAGCGCCTGTTGCGTCTGGCCGGGCAGGGCGTCGGGCACCCCGGGAATGGCGTCACCATCGGTCAGCCAGGACGTCAGCCCCGGCACCTGGCTTGAGGCCGGCCCCACGTTGAGGAGGACGGCCTTGCAGTGGGGGCATTCCAGCGAGTGAACAGACTGGATAGGGCTCAGTTCCATTGCAGATCCAGCATTCCGGGGTGGACAGTGTGCAGGATTCGAATCACGCATTAGGTCCGCAACCGGCCCTGATGCAAGGCCGGTTAGCCAAAAAAAAAGACCGCCCCGAAGGGCGGTCTATGGTGAGGCGGCGTCAGTCCTGAGACATGGACATCAGCTGCGCCCGTTCCTGGACAGTGCCACGCTCGAACAGATCGCCAACACCCTGATAACCCGCGAGGCGGGACACCCCGAATGAGTAGCAGATCCGGTCGATCACGCGCCGGGTGTTCTGGTCCACCGGCTCCAGCTCGCCGTCGAAAGCGGTGAGCTCCGTACCATCCTCGAACTTCAGGACGAACGCAGGCAACGCTTCTTCGTCGTACTGCACGCCGATCGCACTGACAATTACACCCGTGACGTTGGCGGTCTTCCCGCTCATGCGGTGGTAGACCTCATTGCTGGGGTGCTTCTCGCTCAGCGTCGTCTTGAACACCACCGGATTGGTGCTACCCAGTCCGAACGGCGCTTTCACTGCCATTTGCCAGTGGTCGAAGGTGTTGACCCTCGACTCATCAGGCTCAACCTCTTCCAAGAGCGACACCTGCAGGCAGAAGCTGGGATCACCGGAACCTCTCTGGTGGATCGGCGCTTCAGCACCCCCACGCTC
>MGZO01000022.1:18851-19091 GCA_001802655.1 Hydrogenophilales bacterium RIFOXYD1_FULL_62_11 | reverse complement strand
GCCTACGTCGATAAACCAACCTATGCCGACATCACCGGCGAACCCACGAATCAGCGTTTGATACTGCGGTTCAACAATGCAAAAACAAGAAAAGATGTGCAAGCCGCGGTCGACGGACTTCTTGGGTATTTCCAGTCTCTGGGAATTGACGTTGCCACAGCGAACATTCCAAAATTCAATGAGCACCCGCATCAATGGCAACTCAATACGCTGCTGTTTCTGCAAGGCGGCATTGGCTTG
>MGZO01000022.1:2542-18845 GCA_001802655.1 Hydrogenophilales bacterium RIFOXYD1_FULL_62_11 | reverse complement strand
TTTCTGATGGGCGCCGTGCTGGTTTCTCAACTCATGGCTTCGATTCTGGCCAAGCAGGTGCGCCAGATCGGCATACTCAAGGCCATCGGCGCTTCGCGCCGGCAGGTCCTGACTATCTATCTGACCATGGTGCTGGTGCTGGGCATATCCGCTGGCGTGATCGCGATACCGTTGGCCGTGTCCTCGGGCTACGCGTTTTCGTACTTTGTGGCCGGGAAACTCAACTTCGAGATACTCACCCAGCACCTGCCGGTACATTTATATGTTGCCCTCATCGCCGCCAGTCTATTGTTGCCCATTCTGCTGTCGTTGCCCGCCATCATGAAGGGAATCAAACTATCCGTGCACGACGCGTTGAGCGACTACGGGATAGCGGTGGACGCCAGGGGCACGACGACGGAGAAGGTTTCGGCATTGTGGATGCCGCGCGGGCTGCTGTTGGCCATCCGAAACAGCTTTCGGCAAAAGAAGCGCCTGACGATTACCGTGGTGACCATGGCACTGGGGGTCGCCATCTTCAATACCGGTTTTAATGTTCGGGCATCCCTGGCGACGTTGCTAGAAGATACCAGTAACAGCATGAAACACGACGTGCAGGTGGTCTTGAGAAACCAGATTCCGCGCGAACGCGCCGTGTCGGTATTCAGCGCGATCAAAAATGTAGACCGTATCGAGACCTGGAATGGCGGCCGCGGTGAATTGCAATCGCAGGTTGTCGCGACAAGTAGCGGGGTGGGCATTGTCGCGCTTCCATATGACACCGATCTGTTCAGGCCCAGGGTCATCGCAGGGCGCTGGCTGCAGAGGTCTCAGCCACCCGAAGTGGTCATGAATCGGCAGGCGCTGGACCTGTATGGAAATCCCGCCATTGGCAGCAGTCAATCACTGGAAATCGGTGGTCATACACTCATGGTCAAGCTGGTTGGTATCGTTGAGGAGCTGGAAAAATCCAAGGTTTATATCGATCAGGCCCAATACGACGCGTTCGCCAATCCTGACCACTACATCAATAGCCTGATGTTTGTCTCCAAGGACAAACGCTACGACAAGGTGATGGAACTGAAAAGCGAAATTGAAGCGGCGATCGCACCGTCCGACCTCAATATCCTCTATGTGATGTCACAAGCGGAACGGGTGAAGGTCATCTACGATCACCTCAACATCATCCTGACGATCATCGTCGTTCTCTCGCTATTGGTGCTAATTGTCAGCGCGCTGGGGATGGCCTCGGCTACGGGCATCAGCATCCTGGAGAGAACCCGTGAAATCGGCGTACTCCGGGCGATTGGCGCCACCCCGAAGATGATATTTCAGCTGTTTGCCGCCGAAGGCATGATAACGAGCATTGCCAGCATACTGCTGGGGATGCTGCTGGCGTGGCCGCTGAGTATGGCGGCGTCCGTTTTCTTCGGCAAGCTGATGCTTGGCGATGGCGCGGCCCTGCGCTATGTGTTTAGTGGCGAAGGATTTGTGATTACGCTGGCGACGACCCTGGTATTCGGATGGCTGGCGAGTCGGGTTCCCGCGCGTCGCGCCATACAAATAACAACGCGCGACGCTCTGGCATATGTGTAGGATTCGCGACGAATCGCAGTCTGTGCATGGACAGAGAAAGGCATCGTGATGGAATTGCGCCACCTGCGCTATTTCATCGCTGTCGCCGAGGAATTGCACTTCGCTCGCGCTGCGGAACGACTACACATCGAACAGTCGCCGCTGTCCCGAGCGATCAAGGACCTGGAGTATGACTTGGGCGTGCAGCTGTTCGAACGGACCACGCGCAGCACTCGCCTGACCTGGGCCGGACAAGTATTCCTGGATGAAGCTCACCGCGTACTGTCCACGTTGGAACAAGCCATCACCAGCACTAAAGCGGCAGCCACAGGCTATCGCGGCACGCTGCGTATCGCGCTGTCCGACGGCATCGCCCAACCACGGCTTTCCGCCTTGCTGGCGCAATGTCGAGAAGAGGAACCTGATGTTGAAATTCGCCTGTTCGAGGTTCCTCTAGCGGAACAGGTGAAAGGCCTGCGTGGCGGTTTATTCGATGCCGGACTCGCCCACGCGACCGAGGTCGGCGAAGGCATCGTCGTTCAGTCAGCGTGGAGCGATCCGTTGGTGATCGCCGTTCCTGCACGTCATCCACTGCTGGTGCACAAGCGCATTCCGCTAGGGGAACTGATCCGCTACCCACTGATACTGTGCCACCCGCAGATTTACGAAGGCTGCTACCGACAGATCGAGCTCATTTTGCGCACCGCAGATGCAGAACCTGTCGTGGCCGAACATGCGGCGACCTTCGACCTGATGTTGACACTGGTAGCCGCTGGCTACGGACTCAGCTTTGCCAAAGAATCCCACATGATGGTCTGCCACCATCCGGAGGTCGTGGCCCGCCCGCTGGCGGGGCGACCCCTCATGCTGACCACCTATTTGCTACGACTCAACACGGAACCCTCCGAACCGTTGAGCCGCTTCGTCGCCCGAGTGGTTGCCGCAGAGAACTCGAATTCAAGTGCAGGTACTTGAGGAAGTTGCTTGCACGCACACATAGAGTGAGATAACGTCCTCAGGCGGACAGATTGCGTTTCTTCGTCTATTCAGCATCAACGGAGAATCCAAGTGCAGAACGTATATGTTATTTAATCTTACTGACACAGTAAGATTAGTCATTTCTTCCACGGCCATGCACCATGACAGAAGTGATTGGAATCGACCACATCTACATCACCGTATCCGATCTTGAACGTTCGGAGTCCTTCTACGACCGCGTTCTACTTGAGGCTCTCGGCTTCCGAAAAAACAAGTTTTCCTTGGGCGGCGATCCGCACATCCAATACTTCAATCGCCATTTCGGGTATGTTCTTCGTCCGGCTCGCGGTTCCGCGAAACACAATTCTTATGCTCCGGGGCTCCATCATTTCTGCTTTCGAGTCTATTCAATCCCCGAGGTAGTGGAGGTCGCCAATCGCTTGCGTAGTGTAGGGATCGTGGCTTCCGAGGCAAAGCTCTATTCCGAGTATGCCACCGACTACTGGGCTACCTACTTCACTGACCCCGATGGTGTTCGCCTCGAAGTCACCAACTATCGCCAAGAGCGCCGAGATCGTCATGACAACTGGTAGTCCAAGGGCTAACACCTAAATATTTATACGCCATGCTGCGCACGACATATAAATATTTAGATGTTAGATTTAAACACACCATGGAGAAGGACGCCGCAAAAACGCGGCGCCCCTCAACTTTTCGTTGAGCGTCAAAGCTCGATATCAGGGGGAATCCATGAAAACTATCGGCATGATCGGCGGCATGAGTTGGGAATCAACTGTTCCGTACTATCGGATCGTGAATGAGACGGTTAAAGAGCGGCTGGGCGGCCTGCATTCCGCCAAGCTCGTTCTCATTAGTGTCGACTTCCACGAAATCGAGCGCCTGCAACAGGCCGGCGCATGGGATGACGCCGGACGCATTATGGCTGAAGCGGCTAAATCACTTCGGGCGGCTGGGGCCGATTTTGTGGTGCTTTGTACCAACACGATGCATAAGGTGGCCTACGCCATCGAAAGTGCCGTGGACATACCGCTACTTCATATTGCCGACCCAACGGCAGAAGAGATAAAACGCTTGGGGATGAAGAAGGTTGGCTTGCTTGGGACACGGTTTACGATGGAGCAAGATTTTTACCGTGGCAGGCTGAGTGATCGCCACGATCTTGAAGTTATTGTTCCGAATGAGGTCGATCGCGAAACCATCCACGCCGTGATCTACGAAGAGCTGTGTCAAGGCAAGGTGCTGGCTGATTCACGCAGGCAATACCAGCGAATTATCCAGAGACTGGTGGAGGATGGTGCCGAAGCAATCATTCTTGGATGTACTGAGATTTCCATGCTTATCGGCCCGCCGGATTCACCCGTTCCCGTGTTCGACACAACCAGCATTCACGCGCGCAAGGCTGTCGAATGGGCGCTTTCCGTTACTACACCCAATGCGGCGCCTCGGTGAATTGGCACGGTTAGGCATACAAATCGTCATAGTGACTTACTCTTACCGCAAAGCCGGGCAAGCAGACAGAGCAACCCTCTTCAAATTATACTGCCTGGTAATGCGCAGCTACGTTTCTGAAATATGGGGCTGGGATGAACAATGGCAAGAAAACGATTTCTCCACTCATTTCATCCAGAAGGCATTACGTTGGCGCATAACGAGCGCGAGTTGGTCGGGTATTCCCATGTCGAAAATCGGGGCGGCCAACTGTTCATAAGAATGATCGTTGTTCACCCTCATCACCAGCGAAAGGGCCTCGGAAGAAAGCTGCTCGAGTCTGTGATTGCATCAGGTAAGGAGCAATCCAGGAGAATCGTACTGGAAGTGTTCAAAATCAATCATGAGGCAAAGAAATTCTATGAAAGATATGGCTTCGATGTTGAAGGTGAAACTGCTAGCAGTTACGTGATGGAGTTGCCCCAAAAACCATGGCAACAAGGACAGTTAACCGTGTCGGTACAGCTAGGTAGCTGTGGTGGGTCGGGACCGCTTTAGCTTCGTGCGGTACTGCGTCCCCCAATCCCTCATCAGTAGCAATATTGGTTTTAGACTGAGTCCGAATTCCGTCAGCGAATATTCGACCTTAGGCGGAACCTCCGCATAAACTTTACGGCGGATGACGCCATCGGATTCCAGTTCGCGAAGTTGCAGCGTCAACATTCTTTGCGTCGCGTTGGGCACCGCGCGCCGGATTTCGTTGAAGCGCGCGGTGCCATTGAGCAGCCAGTACAACACCATTCCCTTCCACTTGCCCCCGATCACGTCAAGCGTGATTTCCACCGGACATTCGTGATCGGCATCGTGCTTTCTCTTCGTCATCTTGATAGCTCCGCAGTATACTTTTCGACAGTATATGTGATTTATGTGCGTACTTACGATTTTGTTGGGTTCCGGCCATACTGCTCCGATCGAACCGTTGCTGGTTCAATTTCCACGGAGAGAACAGATGGCACAGTTGCTTCATATCGATGCAAGTCCACGCAGCAATCGCTCGCACTCGAGAGCGTTGACCAAAGAGTTTGTTGACACATGGCTGGCATCGCATCCCGCCGATACCGTTGCTTACCGTGACGTGGGACATTACCCTCCGCCGCATGTCGATGAAGCATGGATCGCAGCGGCCTTTGCGCCTCCGGAGGAGCGAACTCAACAGATGCTGGAAACGCTGAAAAGCAGCGATGATCTGGTCGATGAACTGTTGGCCGCCGATATCCTGGTCATTGGTCTTCCAATGTATAACTTTGGCGTTCCGTCTTCATTCAAGGCCTATATTGACCAGATTGTGCGCATCAGACGCACATTTGATTTCGATCCGGACGATCATGAACACCCCTATAAGCCGCTCGTTCATGGCAAGCGGATTTTCGTCATGGTGGCAACGGGCGACTCTGGCTACGAAAGCGGCGGCCGCTCCGCAGAACTCAATCATCTCGATCCCTATCTGCGAACGATCTTCGGTTTTATTGGAGTGACCAATTTGACCTTCGTACATGTCGGAAACGACGAGTTCGGCGGGGAACGGCTGGCCGACTCATTATTAAATGCACGCGCGCGAATCGCCGAAGTGGCCTCGACGCCGGATCGGTTACCCGTTAAGGGGGAGCGCCATGCTCTGATTGATCCGGGGTTCCATGAAACTGCGAATTGAAGAAATCCGCTTGCTGGAGCAGCGCATCCCGCAACTGAAGAAGAGTCTTTCCCAACTGGCCAAACACAGCCCTGCTTGTCAGGAGCTGTTGAGTGTGCCTGGTATTGGGCTGTTAACCTCTACCGCGATGGTTCTACCGCGATGGTCGCGGCCACTTCCGGAGAGGTCGGTCATTGCCGGAATGCACGTTAAGGACCTAGCAGGCAGGTCCGGCACGCGCCTGTCGCCTGTAATGACTGGCGCGCCGTGAGCAGATTCCATGTCAGCACGGGTCACATAGAACCCACTTCAGATGCCGAATATACGACTGCACGCAATTTCAAACAGCCAGAACTATCGATCAGGTTTCTTGCTTTTGGGGGAAGCCCATATACGATGTTAGATTTTGTGCGATCAATCATTCGCTTTACCTCGGCCTTGTCGAAGAATCATGGCGATTCCTCCCAAGACAAGGATGCCGCCCGGAATGAACATAGGTGAAAGCTTTTCCCCGAGTATCAAGAAGGCGAATAGTCCGGCGAACAAAGGGATGAAAAGTGAAATCGTCGCCGTAACAACCGCAGGCAAACGCTTTGATGCAAGCGCGAAACCTATTGATGGAATGGCCGTGGAAAGCACACCAAGGCCGAGAAATACCAGCAGAGAATGTCCATTCAGAGTATCTAACCCGGAAGGTGTCGGTGCCAAACTAACCATTAACACCAGGATGACGCTTCCCAAGGTAAACGTGAGCAAAGATACGCCTATTGCCTCTGGTGCGACACCGCGCTCATGCAGAATCCGGTACGTATAAGCGTAGAACGCGGTCAACCCCGCAGCGCACACTGCAAGAATGTTCCCCGTGAGATGGTGAATTGGACTATCTCCAGCGAAGGACATTTTGGGAACCAGAATCAAGCCTATTCCAGTGACTGCCAGCAGGGCACCACCAATTTCAGTGCGGTTGGGGATATCGCCCCGAATTCGGCGAAAAGATAGTACAAAAAGTGGTGGCGTACTCAGCAAAAGTGCCACCTCCGCCACCGGTGCCATTTGAAAAGCCGCGGTTGCCAACAAGTAATATCCTGCCAATAGCAAGGCGAGAACATGAGCGACAGGGCGATCCAGTGCTGATTTAAAACTCTGGCGACTGCTTCGGACTAGCCCAAGAATAGGCAGAACAACCACCAGAGCCACCAAGAGCCGCCCCGCAGTGACCGTCAACGGTGGGAGAGAAGGTAGCAGGCGAACAAAAATTCCCGTGAGCCCCCACATCAAGGATGTCAATCCGGCTGCTAGCAAGGCATTTCTTTGCATAGGCACTGTTTCCTTGCAGGTGGGAACGGCGCGCCGCTTTGCGAATTCGGCGTCTTCCATCACAAGGCCCCTCCGTCGCGACGACATGAGACGAGGCCATCCCACGCCGCCATGGCGCAGTCAGCAACAGCGAGAAGGGCTTTGCGCGAAGCGCCGTCGCGTGCCTGGATCGACATACCCTGCTGAACCGTAATGTAGAAAGTGGCGATTGCTCGCCAGTCCGGACCGTTCGGTAACTCGCCCTTGGCGACGCCGCGCTTGAGGCGCAAGAGGAGCATTTTCATGTTCTCCGCACGATGCTCTTGCAACTCTCGGCGCACGGTTTCATTTCCATCGTCGGCATTGAGCGCTCCGAGCACGATGAGGCAGCCGCGTGGCTTGCTGGGCCGGGTAAATTCTTCGGCGCTCACGCGCAGCACGGTTTCGATCGCCGCGCGCGCGGACGGCGCAGTCGTCATGGCGCCCCAGATTCGCCCGCCTTCGGTTGCACGATAGAGCGCCACCGCTTCGCGGAATAGCTCCTCCTTGCAGCCGAAGGCAGCGTAGATGCTAGGCGAATTGACGTCCATTGCTGCTATCAGGTCCGACATGGACGTGCCGTCATACCCCTGCGCCCAGAACACCTCCATCGCCCGCCGCAGGGCAGCTGCGCGGTCGAAGCTGCGCGGTCGGCCTCGCTCTGTCATGAATAATCTCCTTTTCTGTGTCGATCGACAAATAAATATATTGATCCAAGTTCGACAGTAAATTATATTCTGTATTGGTTGACACATAAATGAGAATTAACATGACTGGATTGAAAGACAAGGTGGCGCTGGTGACCGGCGGAAGCCGGGGCATGGGTGCCGCGATCGCCGGGCGTCTGGCGCGCGAGGGTGCGGACGTCGCACTGACCTACATCAGTGGGGGCGACAAGGCCCGCACTGTCATAGCAGAGATCGAGCGTGCTGGTCTGCGCGGCCTGGCGATCGCCGCGGACAACGCCGACCCTGCCGCCGTCCGGGGGGCTGTGGAGCGGACCGTCGCTGAGTTGGGCCGGCTCGATATCCTCGTCAACAACGTCGGCATTTTCGTCGTCAAGCCGCTCGATGCCCTGACGCTCGACGACTTCGACCGGACAGTCGCCATCAACGTGCGGGCTGTGTTCGTCGCCTCCCAGGCCGCCGCCGCCCACATGGGCGAGGGCGGCCGAATCATCACGATCGGCAGCAACCTGGCTGAGCGCGTGCCAATGTCGGGATTAAGCCTCTACAGTCTCAGCAAGGCGGCACTTATCGGGCTCACCAAGGGCATGGCGCGCGACCTCGGACCGCGCGGCATCACCGTCAACGTCGTGCACCCCGGCTCGACCGACACGGACATGAATCCCGCCAACGGTGAGCACGCAGATGCGCAGCGAAACATGATGGCCATTCCCCGCTTCGCCGAGCCGCGCGACATCGCCAGTCTCGTCGCTTGGATTGCGAGCGAGGAAAGCCGCTTCATGACCGGTGCCGGTCTCACCATCGACGGCGGCACCAACATATGACCGTCGATGGGACGGAACGCGGATGCTGGCTGTAAAGTCCGCGTCCTCCTTCACCCTCGCCGTTGGCTTGCTCGCCTTCACGATTTTCGTGATCGTCACGACGGAATTCGTCGTCGTGGGCCTGCTACCGGCGATGGCGAAGGATCTCAACTTGTCGCTCGCCGAAGCCGGCTGGTTCGTCACTTGGTTCGCGCTTGCTGCAGCTCTGCTCGGCCCGCCGCTGACGATGCTGGCTGGCCGGTGCGATCCGCGCCATGTCCTTATCACGGCGGCGATCGTTTTCTCCGCCGGCAATCTCGCGATCGCGTTGGCGCCACATTATTCCATCGTCATTGCCATCCGCCTGTTGCAGGGTTGCGCCTTGCCCGCCGTTGTCAGCGGCGCCAGCGTGGCGGCCGTCCGCTTGGCAGGTGCCGAGCGTGAGGGCTGGGCAGTCTCGCCCCTTAGCGTTATTTGCGTTGCCTCCTGCGATGACAATTTGGCGTGGCTTCAGAGGCGCCCGCAGCGCGTTTCACGCTCTGTCGACGTGGCCCCCAACCTCAGGAGGTCGGCTGCATTTACCCGACCGTATTGAACGACGCGACGACGTCGACAAGCTGTTGCCTGACCCAAACATGGGCAGGGTCGCCGTGGAAGCGCTCATGCCAGATCATGGCTGGCGACAAGCGCGCAACCTGTAGCGGCAGATCCAGGAGCGCGAGCGGGAGCCTTTTCGCAAGTAGGCGTGCCAAACGGCTTGGCAACGTGAGAATCATGTCGCTGTCCGCCACCAACATCGCACCAGCAAGAAAGTGGGGAACTCGCAGCGCGACGTGACGAGTGAGCCCCAGTGTCGAGAGAGCGACGTCGACCGCGCTCTCTCCCACTCCGGAAATGGTCACGGTGATGTGGCGCAAGGTCACATAACGCTCCAGGCTGAGTCCGTCTGTCACAGCGGGGTGATCGGACCTCACCACGCACACCAAGCTGTCGGTGTAAAGGCCGCGTCGATGGAGACTGCCGGGCAGTGCCTCGAAAATGCCCAGTGCTAGATCTGCGGTCCCCTGCTCGACAAGCCGCACGTTGTCCCCAGCAGGTTGCGCGATATGGAGACTTAGCGCAGGCGCATGGCGCTCGAAGCGAGCGATCAAACCAGCAAGGACCGTCAGGCTCAGGTGGTCGTGCGCGGCGATCGTGATCCGACCCGTTGCAGAGGCGGGATCGAAGACGGCAGGCGAGACGATGCCTCGGGCATCGTCCAGCAGCTTGGCCACTGGGCCTGCCAGCGTTTCACCACGTGGCGTCAGTTCCAGCCCGAGCTTGCCGCGGACCACCAGGCGATCACCCAGCATCCTGCGCAGTCGCCCCAGCGCGCGGCTGGCGGCCGGTTGGCTCAAGCCCAGGCGGAGGCCTGCCAGGGTGACACTTCGCTCCCGAACGAGTGCTTCGAACAGCTTTAACAGATTAAGGTCGACTATAGACAAATCCACTTGGTGCATTTTCGCTATGACTCTCATGTCATTGATGCATGTCGAACAATCATGCACCCTTCTGGTTCATCTGAACAGGAGATTTTTGTATGACTGCTTCCTCCCCCCTTCCTTACGTTGTCTTCGGCGTGACCGGCCGTACCGGCGCCGCTGCCGCCGATGCGCTTTTGCGTTCCAGCCACCCTGTGCGCGTCGTGGTGCGCGACCCAGCCAAGGGCCGGCCGTGGGCCGAACGCGGCGCAGAGGTTGCCGTGGCCGACCTGACAGACCTGGCCTCGATGACCAAGGCGCTCAGTCAGGGCCAGGGCGCCTATGTCGTCAGTCCGCAGCACTACAACCGTGAAGACCTGTTCGAGAGGGCAGACTTGATTGCTGATACCACGGCCAGTGCTGCGGTTGCGGCGGACGTGCCCAGGCTTGTGGCTCTTTCCTCGGTGGGCGCCGACCGTGAAAGCGGAACGGGATGGATCAGGATGAACCGCATGTTCGAGCAGCGTTTGGGCGAAGCCGGTGTTTCCACCATCTTCCTGCGCGCGGCCTATTTCATGGAGAACTGGATGCCGATGGTCGGACAGGCCATGCGCAACGGCACCCTGCCGACGTTTCTGGCACCACCACAGCGTCCTCTCCCGATGGTGGCGACTGCGGATGTCGGCAGCACCGCAGCTGCTTTGCTGCAGGAAGAAAGGACAGGGACCTGCGTCGTCACACTCTCGGGGCCCAAAGACTACGCCCCGAACGATGTCGCCGCCATCGTTTCAGCCGCGCTCGAGAAGCCTGTCGACGTGGCAGTCCTGCCGGAAGCAGAGTGGCCGAAAGCGCTGATGGATGCCCATTTCTCAAAGGCCGCCCTTGCTGGTTTCGCCGAAATGACCCGTGGCCTCAATTGCTCTCATATCGACATCAAGAGCGATCCCGGCGCAGTCGAATGGGCAGGAACGACTACGCTCGAACGAGTCATCGCCGAACTGGCACAGCGTCAGCGCTAAAGGCCAGCAGGCGTTATTCGGCTTCGCCAAACGGCTAAGAGGCCGACCAAGGCCAACTCTCCCCCGCCATATAGCGAATACATCGTTGGGATTGAAATGTACGTCGCTGCTTGGGTTCTTGCCCATTTGTCCAACTGGTGAGTGGCAACGTCTTGGGGGCGGTCATTTCCTTCAATCTTCGTAGTTGCCTCAACTCTGACAAGGAGATGAAGACGTGGAACTTCGCCACCTTCGCTGTTTTCTAGCAGTGGCCGAAGAACTCCACTTCGCCCGCGCTGCAGAGCGGCTGCACATCGAGCAGTCGCCGCTGTCGCGCAATTAAGGATCTAGAGCACGACTTGGACGTACAACTATTCGAACGTACGACGCGCAGCACCCGGTTGACGTGGGCTGGGCAAGTATTTCTAGATGAAGCCAAGCGCGTGCTGTCCGCTGTGGATCAAGCCAAAGCCAGTGCCAAGGCCGCTGCTACCGGCTATCGTGGCACGCTGCGCATCGCGCTATCCGACAGCATTGATCCACTTCGGCTCGCCGCTCTATTGGCGCAATGTCGAGAAGAGGAACCCGATGTCGAAATCCGACTCTTCGAAGTTCCCTTGGCAGAACAGACGAAAGGCCTGCGCAGCGGCCTGTATGACGCTGGACTCGCCCAAGCGGCCGAGGCCGGCGAAGGCATCGTCGTTCAGTCCGTGTGGAGCGATCCGCTGGTGATCGCCGTTCCGGCGCGTCATCCGCTGTTGGCACACAAACGCATTGCACTAGCGGAACTAATACGCTACCCGTTGGTACTATGCCACCCGGGGATTTGCGAAGGCGGCTACCGACAGATCGAGCGCATCTTGCGCACCGTCGATGTGGAACCTGTCGTGGCCGAACATGCGGTGAGCTTCGACCTGATGATGACACTGGTAGCCGCTGGCTATGGACTCAGCTTTGCCAGTAAATCCCACATGATGGTCTGCCGCCACCCGGAGGTCGTGGCTCGCCCGCTGGCGGGGCGGCCCCTCATGCTGACCACCCACTTGCTAAGACCTAACACGGAACCCTCCGAACCGTTGAGTCGTTTCGTTGCCCGAGCGGCTGCCGCAGAGAACTCGAATTCAAGTGCAGGTACCTGAAGAAGACGCTTGCACACCCACATCAAAAGGAAACGACATGAAGAAAACCAGTTTGCTGCTGTTGGCCTTGGTTCTGACCGCCTGCGAAAAATCCGTACCGACGGACACCGTCGAATCACTGGTCGCCAATCCCGAACGGCTCAAGGAAGTGGAGCGTCTGTGCAGGGAAGATCACGCGAAGATGGGAGACGCCCTCTGCAACGCAGCGAGCGAAGCACGCCGCCGACGCTTCATGGGCGACGGCAAAAGCAAATACACACCGCGACCCGCGCCGCAAAACTGATCGCCTCAACTCGGAGCACCACACATCGATCGGATGGCTTCGGTCGTATGTGCTGGAATGTGCCTGCATATCGGTATCCATCAATAATTTTCGGCGAATCACGATGTACGCTGAAGCGCGCTGTCGTTTGCAACGATGCGCTCCGTTTTTCCCCAGCTAGAAATCTTGTTTTCTTCGTCTCCACTATCCCTATAACGGTCTTTGACCGGCACTCGTTCGCCCCCCACTCTCACGCCTGCGGCACATCGTTGTCCGCGCCTTGTGCAGGAGTGCCATTCAGGAGGTCGTGATGCAGGGAACCAGTGTGCTGTTCGGTCAGATCCTGGCGGTATTCGGGATCGTGATCGCGGGAACGTGGGGCGCCACCCAATGGACCTCAGCACAACTAGGCTACCAGCTACGCCTGGGTACGCCGTGGTTCGACCTGCTGGGAACTCCTGTCTATCACCCGTGGAAGCTGTTCGAGTGGTGGTACTTCTTTGATGCCTATGCGCCCGACATTTTCCTGCGCGGCGGCGCCATCGCAGCGTGCAGCGGCTTCGCCGGTGCCCTCGTCGCCATTGCGATGTCGGTGTGGCGCGCACGGCAGTCCAGGCTGGTCACGACCTACGGTTCGGCGCGCTGGGCGCTGCCCGCTGAAATCCGCCGTTCCGGACTGATCGGCCAGGCTGGCGTATTCCTCGGCCGCAAGGACGGAGACTACCTGCGCCACGAAGGCCCCGAGCATGTGATGGCCTTCGCGCCAACCCGCTCCGGCAAGGGTGTCGGTCTGGTCATCCCCACCCTGCTCTCCTGGCCCGGCTCCGCCGTCATCCACGACATCAAGGGCGAGAACTGGAACTTGACCGCCGGCTGGCGCTCGCGCTTCTCGCACTGCCTGCTGTTCAACCCGACCGATGCGCGCTCGGCTGCCTACAACCCGCTGCACGAAGTGCGGCGCGGCATGCATGAAGTACGCGATGTGCAGAACATCGCCGACATCCTGGTCGATCCCGAAGGCGCGCTGGAGCGCCGCAACCATTGGGAGAAGACCTCTCATGCCTTGCTGGTCGGCGCGATCCTGCATGTGCTCTACGCCAGTGACGACAAAACATTGCGCGGCGTCGCCAATTTCCTGTCCGATCCGGCCTGCCCCTTCGAGGTCACGCTGCACCGGATGATGACGACGCACCATCTCGGTGAGGCACCGCACCCGGTAGTCGCCTCCGCCGCACGCGAAGTGCTCAACAAGAGCGACAACGAACGCTCGGGCGTGCTGTCCACCGCGATGAGTTTCCTCGGCCTGTACCGCGATCCCACGGTGGCCGAAGTGACCTCGCGCTGCGACTGGCGTATCGCCGACCTGATCGATGCCGATCATCCGGTGTCACTGTATCTGGTGGTGCCGCCCTCGGATATCAGCCGCACCAAGCCGCTGATCCGGCTGATCCTCAATCAGATCGGACGGCGCCTCACCGAATCGCTCGACGGCAGCGACGGCATCGCGCGCCGCCACA
Organism: Hydrogenophilales bacterium RIFOXYD1_FULL_62_11; assembly: GCA_001802655.1. Classification (GTDB taxonomy): domain Bacteria; phylum Pseudomonadota; class Gammaproteobacteria; order Burkholderiales; family Thiobacillaceae; genus Thiobacillus. The sequence continues at coordinate 4,974 of MGZO01000022.1, read as the reverse complement.
AGCTGCTGCTGATGCTGGACGAGTTTCCTGCGCTGGGACGACTGGATTTCTTCGAGTCGGCGCTGGCCTTCATGGCGGGCTACGGCCTGCGTGCCTTCCTGATCACGCAGTCGCTCAACCAGATCGACAAGGCCTACGGTCCCAACCACTCGATCCTGGATAACTGCCACGTGCGGATCGCCTTCGCGACCAACGACGAACGCACCGCCAAGCGTATTTCGGAAGCGCTGGGCACCGCGACCGAACTGCGTGCACAACGCAATTACGCAGGCCACCGGCTGGCACCGTGGCTTGGTCACCTGATGGTGTCGCGGCAAGAGACGGCGCGGCCATTGCTCACGCCCGGCGAGGTCATGCAGTTGCCGCCCGATGACGAGGTGGTGATGGTGTCAGGCCATCCACCGATCAAGGCGCAAAAGATTCGCTACTACCTGGATGCTAATTTCAAGACGCGCATTCAGGCCCCGCCGCAATTGCTGCTTGGGCATTACGTCGATGGTCCGGCAGCACGACCCGACGACTGGACCGGACTGGCCATCCCCGCCGCATCGATTCCTGGTCTGGTCTTCCCCGCGCACGGTGAGGCCATCGACGACGGTGGTCATCAGCAGCAGCCGGAACTGGCCGAAGTCGCGTTCACGCCTGAGCCCGAACACGCGGTAGATGATCTGAATCTCCTCGATGACGACGACCTGCCGCTGCCCTTGCCCACCCAACTCGATCCGCGCCTGCAACGTACGGCGCGGCTGGCTGCGCTGGACCCTGACGACGGGATCGCGCTATGAGCCGCACTCGCCTGAACCTCTTCATCGAACCCGAGCAAGCCAAGCGGCTCGACGAGCTGGCGACCATGAAGGGCTTGTCCAAGTCCTCGATCGTCGCCGCCGCACTGGCCTCGTTTCTCTCGCCCGATTCCGGTGGCCAGCGCGAAGCGGCTATCGCCAAACGGCTGGATCGCTTGTCTCGCCAGCTCGACAAGTTGGAACGCGACCAGAACATCCTGATCGAGACGCTGGCGCTCTACGTACGCTACTTCCTCACCGTCAGTACCCCGGTGCCGGAAGCGCATCAGGAAGCGGCACGCGCCCAGGGCCGGGCGCGCTTCGAGCAGTTCATCGAACAGCTCAGCCGGCATCTGCTGCGCGGGCGCAGCCTGGTCAAGGATGTGGTCGAGGAAATCCAGCCTGATCAGAGCCAGTTCTTCGGCCAGCAACAAAACGTTCGCGCCGCTACGCCTGACGACGAATCAGGAGCAGTCCCGTCATGAACAGCGCACTGCGTGATCATGACGTGTCGGCCTCGCTGGCGCAGGAACGTCGTGTGCGCATGCTGCGCACGGCCATGGGCCCGGACATCGCCAGGGCCCTGAACGACCCCGACGTGGTGGAAGTCATGCTGAACCCCGACGGTTCGCTGTGGGTGGATCGGCTGGGCAGTGGGCGCGAACCGCTGGGTGTCAGCCTCACGCCCGCCGATGGCGAACGCATCATCCGCCTGGTCGCGGCGCATGTACGCGCCGAGGTGCATGCGGGCAAGCCGCTGCTATCCGCCGAGTTGCCGGAGACCGGCGAACGTTTCGAGGGTGCGCTGCCACCGGTGACGCCGGGGCCGGTCTTCGCGCTGCGCAAGCGCGCGGTCGGCTTGATCCGGCTCGACGCCTACGTGGCCGACGGCATCCTGACCGAGGCTCAGGCGGAATTCCTGCGTAACGCGGTGCGCGAACGCCAGAACATCCTGATCGCGGGCGGCACCAGCACCGGCAAAACCACACTGGCGAACGCCCTGCTCGACGAGATCGCCGCCACCGGCGACCGCGTGATCGTGCTCGAAGACACGGTGGAGCTGCAATGCACCGCGCGCGACCACGTCCCGCTACGCACCCGCGCAGGCGTCGTGACCATGGCCGAGCTGGTGCGCTCGACCCTGCGGCTGCGACCGGACCGCATCATTGTGGGCGAGGTGCGCGGCGCCGAAGCGCTCGACCTGCTCAAGGCTTGGGGCACCGGCCATCCGGGAGGCATCGCGACCGTCCATGCCGGTTCCGCAGCGGGCGCATTGCTGCGGCTGGAGCAACTGATTCTCGAAGTCGCCGTGACCGCACCACGTGCCCTGATCGCCGAGGCCGTGAACGTCATCGTCTACATCGCCGGTCGCGGCCATGCACGCCGCGTGCAGGAAATCGCCCGCGTCACCGGCTTCGACAGCCACGGCTACCAGCTCAGCACGGAGCTGATGCCTTCCTTCCCCTCACTTTCATCAATGCCCGGAGAACCGTCATGACACCTTCGCACACTTCCGTAAATCCGCTTCCGCACAATGCCCGGCTTCACGTCGGCATGCAGATCATCGTCATGGCGGCATTGCTGCTGTGCGTGGCGTTGCCTGCGCACGCGGCTGGCTCGAACATGCCGTGGGAAGCACCGCTGCAATCG
>MGZO01000022.1:1634-2527 GCA_001802655.1 Hydrogenophilales bacterium RIFOXYD1_FULL_62_11 | reverse complement strand
CAGGGGCCGGTGGCTCGCATCATCGCCGTGATCATCATCATTACGACCGGTCTGACGCTGGCGTTTGGCGATACCAGCGGCGGCTTTCGCAAGCTGGTGCAGATTGTATTTGGCCTGTCGATCGCGTTCGCCGCGTCCTCGTTCTTCCTGACTTTCTTCAGCTTCGCCGGCGGAGCGGTGATCGCATGAACGCGCTACCTGCTGACGCACCTGGCTTTGAAGTGCCGCTGCACCGTTCGTTGACCGAACCCATTTTGTTGGGTGGCGCGCCGCGCACCGTGGCGATTGCCAACGGCACGCTGGCCGCTGCGGTCGGTCTCGGGTTGCAACTCTGGTTGCCCGGCATAGCGCTGTGGATTGTTGGGCACTCGCTGGCGGTCTGGGGGGCGCGACTGGATGCGCAGTTCATGGCGGTTTTCGCTCGACACATCAAGCACCGCACGCTGTTGGACGTATGAGGCAAAGACCATGATGCACCTTGCCGAATACCGCAAACGCCCCGCTCTGCTGGCAGACTGGCTGCCCTGGGCCGGACTGGTCGCGCCCGGCATTGTGTTGAACAAGGACGGCTCGTTCCAGCGTACGGCACGCTTTCGCGGGCCGGATCTGGACAGCGCAACGCAGGGTGAACTGGTCGCCACATCTGCGCGCTTGAACAATGCGCTGCGCCGGCTTGGGTCGGGCTGGGCTTTGTTCGTGGAAGCCGAACGGCGCGAGGCGGCGGACTATCCGGAATCGGTGTTTCCCGAACCGTTGTCCTGGCTGGTCGATGAAGAACGCCGCGCCGCTTTCGAGGAAGCCGATAGCCATTTCGAGAGCGCTTACCACCTGACGCTGCTGTACTTGCCGCCCGAGGTATCGACGGCCCGCGCTGCGAAGATGCTCTATGAGAA
>MGZO01000022.1:0-1609 GCA_001802655.1 Hydrogenophilales bacterium RIFOXYD1_FULL_62_11 | reverse complement strand
GCGTAATGCCGGAGATCGGCTGGCTCGATGATGGTCAGACCTTGACCTACCTGCATGCCTGCGTGTCCACGCGCCGTCATTCGGTGGCCGTGCCCGAGGTGCCTATGCATCTTGATGCGCTGCTGGCCGATGAACCGCTAACGGGCGGACTTGCACCGATGCTTGGCGCGCAACACCTGCGTGTGGTGTCGGTGCGCGGCTTCCCGACCTCGACCTGGCCGGGCTTGCTCGACGACCTCAACCGCTTGGGTTTTGCCTACCGCTGGAGCACGCGCTTCCTGTGCCTCGACAAGGCCGAGTCGGAACGCGAGTTGGGTCGGCTGCGCCGCCAATGGTTCGCCAAGCGCAAGAATATCGTCGCGCTGCTGCGCGAGACCATCTTCCAGCAGGAAAGTCCGCTGGTGGATTCCGATGCGTCGAACAAGGCTGCGGACGCCGATACTGCTTTGCAAGAGCTCGGCAGCGACCAGGTGTCCTTCGGATACGTCACCGCCACCGTGACGGTACTCGATGCCGATGCCACAACCGCCGACGAAAAGCTGCGTGCAGTGGAGCGGACGATCCAGGGTCGGGGCTTCGTCACCATTCCAGAGACCTTGAACGCGGTCGATGCCTGGTTGTCGTCGATTCCGGGGCACGCCTACGCCAACGTGCGCCAGCCCATCGTCTCGACGCTCAATCTCGCGCACATGATGCCGGTGTCGGCGGTGTGGGCCGGGCAAGAGCGTAATGCGCACCTTGATGGCCCACCGCTGATCGTGACGCGCACCGATGGCGCAACACCGTTCCGGCTGGTGACGCACATCGGCGACGTGGGCAACACGCTGGTGGTCGGCCCCATCGGCATGGGCAAGTCGGTGCTGCTCGCCACGCTGGCATTGCAGTTCCGCCGCTATGCCGGCTCGCGCATCTTCGCCTTCGACATGGGGCGTTCCATGCGCGCCACCGTGCTCGGACTCGGTGGCGAGCATTACGACCTGGGTGCAGACGGTGCCATCGCCTTCCAGCCACTGGCCCGCATCGACCAGGACAGTTACCGGGCGTGGGCGGCCGAGTGGATCCAAGGCCTTTTGCTTCACGAAGGCGTGGTTGTCGGGCCGACCGAGAAGGAGATCGTATGGTCGGCGCTGAACAGTCTCGCCAGTGCGCCGCTCGATCAGCGCACCCTGACCGGACTGTCGGTACTGCTGCAATCGAACACACTGCGCCAGGCCCTGCAACCCTATGTTCTGGGCGGCGCACACGGCAAGCTGCTCGATGCCGACCATGACCGGCTCGGTTTCGCCGACGTGCAAGCGTTCGAGATGGAAGAGCTGATGCACAGCAAGGCGGCGGCGCTGGCGGTACTGCGTTACCTGTTTGCGCGCTTCGAAGAACGTCTTGATGGTGCCCCGACATTGTTGATCCTTGATGAGGCCTGGCTGTTCCTCGACGACCCGGTGTTCGCCGCACGCATCCGGCAGTGGCTGAAGACGCTGCGCAAGAAGAACGTGTCAGTAATTTTCGCGACGCAATCGCTGGCGGACATCAAAGATTCCAGTATTGCGCCGGCCATCATCGAGAGCTGTGTAAACCGCATTTTCCTGCCCAACCCCCAAGCAACCGAGCC
>MGZO01000021.1:2800-5562 GCA_001802655.1 Hydrogenophilales bacterium RIFOXYD1_FULL_62_11 | reverse complement strand
CTGCAAGATCGCACCCGGCGTCTTGAGCGAAATCCTCAAGGGCACGGCCGCGATGCCCATGCCCAAAGAGCTGCTGGTCGGCATTGAAACGGCGGACGACGCGGCCGTCTACCAGCTCAACGACGAGCAGGCGCTGATCGCCACCACCGATTTCTTCATGCCGATCGTGGACGACCCCTACGAGTTCGGCCGCATCGCCGCCACCAACGCCATCAGCGATGTCTACGCCATGGGCGGCACGCCCATCATGGCGCTGGCCCTGGTGGGCATGCCCATCAGCGTGCTCAGCACCGAGACCATCGGCAAGATCCTGCAAGGCGGGCAGGACGTTTGCCGGGCCGCCGGCATCCCCATCGCGGGTGGCCACACCATCGACTCGGTCGAACCCATCTACGGCCTGGTCGCCATGGGCCTGGTGCACCCGAAACGCGTCAAGCGCAACGCCGACGCCATAGCCGGCGACTGCCTGATCCTCGGCAAACCAATCGGCGTGGGCGTGCTCTCGGCCGCGCTGAAGAAGGACGCGCTGCCCGCCGAAGGCTACGCGCAGATGATCGCCAACACCACGAAGCTCAACACGCCCGGCCCCGATCTGGCGAAGCTCGACGGCGTGCACGCGCTGACCGACATCACCGGCTTCGGCCTCGCCGGCCACGTGCTGGAAATGGCGCGCGGCTCCAACACCACGGTGAAGATTGACATGGCCCGCGTACCGCTGATCACCGGCGTGCGCGGGCTCGCGGCGCAAGGCATGGTCACCGGCGCCAGCGGCCGCAACTGGGCCGCCTACGGCCACGAAGTGCGCCTGGGCGCGAACCTGCAGCCGGTGGACCAGGCGTTGCTGAGCGACCCGCAGACCAGCGGCGGCCTGCTCGTGGCCTGCGCGCCCGAAGCGGTGGCCGAGGTGCTGGCGATCTTTGAGCGCCACGGCTTTGCCGAAGCGGCCGAGGTGGGCGAGATCGTCGCCGCCGAAGCCGACGGCGTGCGCCTGCGGGTGGATTGAATCAACGGTTTCAGGAGGACCCCATGAACATGAAGCAATGGCTGCGCGACAACCGCGGTTTTCTGGTGCTGCTGCTGTGTTTTGGCGTCTTCCGAACCGCCATCGCCGACTGGAACCCTGTGCCCTCGGGCTCCATGCGTCCGACGATCCTGGAAGGCGACGTGGTGCTGGTGAACCGCCTCGCCTACGACCTCAAGATGCCGCTCACCGATGTGTCGCTGGCGCGGCTCGGTGAACCGCAGCGTGGCGACATCGTCACCTTCAGTTCACCGACCGACGGCACACGCCTGATCAAGCGCCTGGTGGCGCTGCCGGGTGATGTGGTGGCCATGCGGGCCGGGGTGTTGTCCATCAACGGCCTGGCCGCCGACTACTCGGACGTCACCGAGGTCAGCGAACCCCTGGCGCCCGGTGTGCTGGTTCCGGCCTTGCGGGCCACCGAGCGGGTGGCCGGCCACAGCCGCGTGGTGCAGAGCCTGCAGGGCGCCAACAGCCGCCACACCTTCGGGCCGCTGACGGTGCCGCCAGACCACTACTTCATGCTGGGCGACAACCGGGACAACAGCGCGGATTCGCGCTACATCGGCTTCGTGCCGCGCGCGCTGCTGATCGCGCGCGCCGAAGGCGTGCTGGTGTCGGCCGACATCACGGGCAACTGGATGCCCCGTCTGGAACGTTTCGCTTCGCGATTGCACTGACGCGCAGGTGCGCCCGCCCTCGCTCCGAACGGTTGTGGTCAAAGAGGAGAGTCGCATGAAGCCGCGCCGCACCTGGAAGGTGTTCGCCTGGATCGTCGGTCTGTACGGTGCGGTGCTGTTGCCCGGCGCCTGGTTCCCGGGCTATCTGGACAGCCCCATCGGCGTGCTGGCCGCCATCCCGTACCTGTCGGTTTACCTGTTCCATACGCTGGGCGTGCCCTGGCTGCTGCAGAACAACGGCGCCTGCGGCTGGGGCTGGTGCATGCCGACGCCGTTCGGCTGGGCCTTCCTCCTCTGTTTTTGGCTGGGGCTCGCCTGGGGGCTGGCGCGCCTGTTGTCGCGGCCCGGTTCGTCGCCATGAAGGATTCGCCTTGAAAGCGCTCGAACTCAAAATCCCGCCGCCGGTGGTGGCGCTCTTGCTGGCGCTGGCCATGTGGGCGCTCGCCGCGCTCGGGCCCGCGCTGCCCTGGCCCGAGGGCATCCGCCGCGCGGTGGCCCTGGTGCTCGCGCTGGTGGGCGCCAGCTTCGACTTCATGGGCCTGATCGCCTTCCTGCGGCGGCACACCACCATCAACCCGCTCGCCCCGCGCAAGACCACCGCGCTGGTCACCACCGGCGTCTACCGTTTCACGCGCAACCCCATGTACGTGGGGCTGGTGATGTTCCTGACCGCCTGGGCGGTCTGGCTCGGCGCCGCCTGGCCGCTGCTGGGGCCGGTGGTGTTCGTGCTCTACATCACCCGCTTCCAGATCCAGCCCGAGGAACGTGTGCTCACCACGCTGTTTGGCGATACCTACACGGCCTACACCCGGCGCGTGCCCCGCTGGCTCTGAGCGACTGAAAGGCGCCCGCCCATGAACCCCGTGCCCCGCATCCTCGCTTTCGACATCTTCGGCACCGTGGTCGACTGGCACGGCAGCATCGTGCGCGAAATGAGCGAACGTCATCCGCAGGTGGACGCCAACGCCTTCGCGCTCGCCTGGCGCGCGGGTTACCAGCCCGCCATGGCGCGCGTGCGATCGGGCGAACTCGGCTGGACACGCATCGACGAACTGCACCGC
>MGZO01000021.1:1571-2747 GCA_001802655.1 Hydrogenophilales bacterium RIFOXYD1_FULL_62_11 | reverse complement strand
GCGTCTGGCACCGGCTCGACGCCTGGCCCGACAGCGTGGCCGGGCTGACGCGCCTGAAATCGAAACACCTGATCTGCACGCTCTCCAACGGCAACATCGGCCTGCTCACCGACATGGCCAAGCGCGCCGGCCTGCCGTGGGACTGCATCCTCTCGGCCGAGGTCTTCCGCGCCTACAAGCCCGACCCGCGCACCTACCTCGGCGTGGCGCAGACCTTCGACGCCGCGCCGGCCGAGGTGATGCTGGTCGCGGCCCACCAGGACGACCTGGCCGCAGCACGCGCCTGCGGCCTGATGACCGCGTACATCGAACGCCCGCTGGAGTTCGGTGCCGGGCAGCCGAAAGACGTGTGGCCCGACCCGGCCAACACGCTGCACGCGCGCGACCTGCTGCACCTCGCGGACCAGCTCGGCTGCTGACCGGCCGCCGGGGCCGCCGCCCTGAGCGCCACCGGCCGTTCCGCATCCGGCACCGCTGCCGGTGCGCCCATGTCCCCACAAGCACATCGGGTTTTGTTTATCAATCTAATGATCGTTAGAATGACGGCATGAAAAACCGCCAACTCAAAGACTTGCTGTACGAACAGGTCGCCCGCATCGGCAAAGCCCTGGCCAGCCCCAAGCGGCTGGAGCTGCTGGAAATGCTCGCCCAGGGCGAAAAGTCGGTCGACGCGCTCGCGGCCGAGCTGTCGATCGACATCAAGCTCGCCAGCGCCCACCTGAAAGCCCTGCGCGACGCGCGGCTGGTGACCAGCCGGCGCGAGGGCAAGTTCATCCACTACCGGCTCACCGGCCCCGACGTGGCGGGCCTGGGCGTGAAGCTGCGCGAGGTGGCCGAAGAACACCTGCTGGAACTGCGCCTGGCGCTCGACCAGATGGCCGCCCACCCGGGCCAGCTCGCACCGGTGGACCGGCAGGCGCTGATGGAGCAGGCCCGCCGTGGCGAAGTGGTGGTGATCGACGTGCGCCCGAGCGACGAATACGCCGTGGCCCATCTGCCTTACGCGCGCTCGATGCCGCTGGCCGAAGTCGAAAAACACCTGGCCTCGCTGCCGCGCGACAAGGACATCGTCGCCTACTGCCGCGGGCCGTTCTGTCTGCTGTCCGACGAGGCCGTGGCCTTGCTGCAGGCGCGCGGCTACCGCGCGCGCAAGGTGTCCGACGGCGTGAGCGAGTG
>MGZO01000021.1:554-1499 GCA_001802655.1 Hydrogenophilales bacterium RIFOXYD1_FULL_62_11 | reverse complement strand
AGCCGCTGATCCGGATGGGTTTCTTCTTCGGCGTGTTCGCGCTTGTCGCCCTGTGGGAACTGGTGTCTCCGCGCCGCGCGCTCAAGCTCACCCGCCAGCAACGCTGGACCGCCAACCTCGGCATCGTGCTGCTCAACACGGTGATCGTGCGCCTGTTGTTCCCGGCCGCCGCGGTGGGCATGGCCGCGCTGGGCGTGGAGAAGGGCTGGGGGCTGCTGAACAACTACGCCGTGCCGTTCTGGCTCGCCGTGCCGCTGGCCGTGGTGGCGATGGACTTTGTCATCTGGCTGCAGCACGTGATGGTGCACGCCGTGCCCGCGCTCTGGCGGCTGCACCGGGTGCACCACGCCGATCTCGACTACGACCTCACCACCGGCGCACGCTTCCACCCCATCGAGATCGTGCTGTCCATGGGCATCAAGTTCGCCACCATCGCGCTGCTGGGCGCGCCGGTGCTGGCGGTGGTGGTCTTTGAGGTGCTGCTCAGCGCCTGCGCCATGTTCAACCACGGCAACATCCGCCTGCCGGCCGCGCTGGACCGCGCCTTGCGCTGGTTCATCGTCACGCCCGACATGCACCGCGTGCACCACTCGGTGGAAGACGACGAGAGCAATTCCAATTTCGGCTTCAACCTCACCTGGTGGGACCGCCTGTTCGGCACCTACCGCGAGCAGCCGCGCGCCGGCCAGCTCGGCATGACCATCGGCATCCACGGCCACACCGACCCGCACGAGGTGGCGCGCCTGCCCGGCATGCTGGCGCTGCCGTTCAAAGGCCAGATCACCGACTACGCGATCAACCGCCGACCCTTCACCGAACCCGGCGCCGGAGCCAGCCACTGAGCGGTTTCCCGGGCAGGCGAGGGGAAACACCTGCCCGCATCACCCCCTAGCTCAGCGAAAATATCAGTCAATGCTGATGAAACGCTTTATTCAAAACTACCCC
>MGZO01000021.1:272-493 GCA_001802655.1 Hydrogenophilales bacterium RIFOXYD1_FULL_62_11 | reverse complement strand
CGCCGCCCACGCCGACAACAAGGCCATCGCCGTTGACGAGATGGAGGCGTATCTGGAGTTCGTGGACTACGGCGGCGGCGTGATCTTTGCCGAGCAGATCCCGGCCGACGAGTGGAAAAAGATGCTGGTCATCGACGCGCGCGACGCCGGCCAGTTCGCCAAGGGCCACATCCCCGGCGCCATCAACATGGACTGGCGCCAGGTGCTGGCCAAGCGCAACA
>MGZO01000021.1:0-163 GCA_001802655.1 Hydrogenophilales bacterium RIFOXYD1_FULL_62_11 | reverse complement strand
AGGCGGCATGGAAGAATGGAAGGCCAAGGGCGGCTTCGACGCCGCCGCCAAAGCCACCGCGCCGGCCAAGCACTGAGAGGCTGAGCGTCTGCTGAAACACCCAAGGAGCCGATCATGTTGAACCCGTTGTTGGCCGCGGTGCGGCGGCTCTCACGCTCCTTGG
>MGZO01000020.1:31138-35033 GCA_001802655.1 Hydrogenophilales bacterium RIFOXYD1_FULL_62_11 | reverse complement strand
GCCTACGCGCCGCGCATCATCGCGATGAAAATCAATCCGGAAAAAATCCGCGACGTCATCGGCAAGGGCGGCGCAGTCATCCGCGCATTGACCGAGGAAACCGGTACCCAGATCGACATCCAGGAAGACGGCAGCGTGAAGATCGCGTGCACCAGCATGGAAGCCGGCGAACTGGCGAAGAAGCGCATCGAGGAAATCACTGCCGAAGTCGAAGTCGGCAAGGTTTACGAAGGCCCGGTCATCAAGCTGCTGGACTTCGGCGCGATCGTCAACGTGCTGCCGGGTCGCGATGGCCTGCTGCACATTTCGCAGATCGCCCACGAGCGCGTCAATGCCATCGGCGACCACCTGAAGGAAGGTCAGATCGTGAAGGTGAAGATTCTGGAGGCTGATGAAAAAGGCCGCCTGCGCCTGTCGATGAAGGCGTTGCTGGATGCACCGGCACCGGCTGCACCAGAAGCCACTCCGGAAGCCCCTGGCGAACAAGCAAGTTAAATAAATCACCGGCACGCGTTCGCGCGTGTCTTGCCCAACGAAAAACGCGCCGAAGTATGGCGCGTTTTTCGTTGGGCTTCGTGCAGAAAAAATTCAGGCCTTATCGCCCAGAAATGTTTGCCACCAGCGCTTGCGCTGTCCCGTCACCACCCCGCCTGTTTCCAACTCACGCGGTGGCATTTTGCTCATCAACCAGCCCGGAACGATCGACGATTTGGTTGCACTCGAGCCACACGAACTCCCCAGATGATTGGGGTCGTAAATCTTGATGAAACTGGGTGCATCGAGATCATCGGCATACACAATCGCGCAGTAGTCTTCATGGTGTTCACGCCGCAGCAACCCATCCAGTTCGCCCATGAACTTTTGCACCGTGTCGGCAGCAGAGGGCGCTGTGGGCACGTCCTGGCCGACCGCATAGAGATACCACCCCGCCCCCGCGTCCAGTTTCTGCCAGAACACCGTCAGCTGATCCCAGCGCATCACGCTATACAGCATGCCATTGTAATAACGGTCGAATTCGTCGGTTTCAGCCATGGTGCGAACCTATTTTCTAGCGGGAGGAGATGCGTTAGCGCTCTGCTGCAACGGTGCCAATCAGGCTGCCAAAATGCAGGCGCTACATGCGTTCAGGTATTCTTCGCTTGGTTTCACCCGGAAGATGCGGATCTTGGCACGGTTTCAGCCGACCCGCAGTTCCGGCAACATTCAGTAAAATCCGGCCTGATTAAATAACAAAACTCCCTCAAACCGCAACCAATATGACTCTACAAGCCCTTATTTTCGACGTCGACGGCACCCTTGCCGACACCGAGCGCGACGGCCATCGCCCCGCATTCAACCAGGCCTTCTCCGATGCCGGCCTCGACTGGCACTGGGACGTCACCCTCTACGGCAAGCTGCTTGCCGTGACGGGCGGCAAGGAACGCATGAAATACTACGTCGAGCAGTTTCGTCCGGATTACCAGAAGCCTGCCGATTTCGACGAGATGGTGGCCGAGCTGCACAAAAGCAAAACCCGCCATTACGCGGCGCTCGCTGCGCACGGTGGCATTCCGATCCGCCCCGGAGTCAAGCGCCTGCTGATCGAAGCGCGCGCCGCCGGACTGCGGCTGGCGATCGCTACTACCACCACGCCGGAAAACGTCACCGTGCTGCTGGAACACAGCCTCGGCGCCGGCACCCACGAGTGGTTCGAGGTCATTGCCGCAGGCGACATCGTGCCCGCCAAAAAACCGGCACCCGACATCTATTTTTATGCGCTGGAAAAAATGGGGTTGCAGGCCGCGGACTGTCTGGCCTTCGAAGATTCCGAGAACGGCCTGCGCGCGAGCCTGGGCGCAGACCTGAAAACGCTGATCACGGTCAACGACTACACGCTAGACCATGACTTCACCGGCGCTTCAGTTGTGCTATCCGATCTGGGCGATCCGGGCGAACCCAACCAGCTCATAGCAGGCCCCGATCTGGAGCGGGCGTATGTCGATGTAGCCTATCTCAGGGCGCTGCACCAACTCTGACTACACGCCCCATCAGGGGTTGTGCATCAAGGCTGCTTCCAGGGTGTTTTCCAGCAAGGTCGCAACGGTCATCGGGCCCACCCCACCCGGCACCGGAGTGATCCAGCTGGCGCGTGCCTGAGCGGATTCAAAGTCGACATCACCGACCAGCTTGCCGTCCGGCATGCGGTTGATGCCGACGTCAATCACGATCGCGCCTTCGCGGATCCAGTCGCCCGGAATCATGTGCGGCTTGCCTACCCCCACCACCAGAATTTCGGCGGATCGCACAAAGCTTTCCAGATCGCGCGTCGCGCTGTGGCACACCGTGATGGTGCAACCCGCCAGCAACAGCTCCAGGCTCATCGGCCGGCCGACGATATTGGACGCGCCGACCATCACCGCATTCTTGCCGCGCAATTCCTCATTGGTGGCGCGCAGCAGCGTCATGATCCCGCGGGGTGTGGAGGGCCGCAGGGTGGGCATCTTCACCGCCAGGCGACCAATGTTGTAAGGGTGGAAACCGTCAACGTCCTTGTCGGGACGGATGCGCTCGATCACCGTCTCGGTATCGATATGCTCGGGCAGCGGAAGCTGCACCAGAATGCCGTCGATGGCCGGGTCGGCATTCAGCACATCGATCAGCGCCAGTACCTGTTCCTGCGTCGTCGCGCCCGGCAAGTCATGCGCCACGCTGGTCACCCCTGCCCGCTCACAGGCGCGTTTCTTGTTGCGAACATACACTGCCGAGGCGGCATCGTCCCCCACCAGGATCACCGCCAGACCCGGCGGGCGTTTGCCTTGCACCTCGCGCTCGGCCACCTTGTCGTGAACCACGGCAAGAATGGTGTCAGCCATGGCCTTGCCGTCAAGAATACGTGCGCTCATTCAATCCACCCTGATGCAAATAGGTGATTTTCCCGGAAACCCACTACTTTACTCAAGCTAAAATTGACCACACCCACTTTGCCCATGTATAGTCTCGCTTCTCCGAAATGCAGCAGGATCGCATTACAGGATTTCGGGGTGTAGCGCAGCCCGGTAGCGCGCCTGCTTTGGGAGCAGGATGTCAGGAGTTCGAATCCCCTCACCCCGACCACCCCAATAATTTAAAAGATGGCGCCCGAGGATAGTAACGCTCTGCCCGTAGCTCAACCGGATAGAGCACCAGCCTTCTAAGCTGGGGGTTACAGGTTCGATTCCTGTCGGGCAGGCCAAGGTTTTGTTTGAGTAGTAGTAACAGTGGTGGACGTAGCTCAGTTGGTAGAGTCCAGGATTGTGATTCCTGTTGTCGTGGGTTCGAGCCCCATCGTCCACCCCACCGAATATTGATGTAACCGCAAGTGCTTGAAATATTAAGAATCAAGCACTTGCCCATGCGTTTAAGCTGCGGTTGTTACACGGTTTGTGACCCAGACTTGTGGAGCACACTCGTGAAAGCCATCGCAGAATCCCTTTCTGAACGCAGTGCGCACAGCACCCGATACGTTCTCCGTCGCATTCCCGCCGCTATACGCTCGGCCTATCCCCCGAAACAAACGCAAACTCACCGAGCAGCAACTCTCGCTTGCTGATCACCCAACGCGCTGAATTGGGCCGCATGCCTGCTCAAGCCAAGGGTTCATCACGGCGGTTTGCCTGGGGACTATTACGTCATTATCCAACCAACGCCACCGCCTTAATTTGTGCCCACACGGTCTGCCCCGGACGCAGTTGCAGCCTGACAGCAGAGCGTCGCGTGATGCGCGCGACCAGCGGGACGCCGCCGGCATTCAGGCGCACCAGGGCCAGCGCCGGGTGGGTATCATCCGCCAGTTGTTCGACGGTGGCAGGGAGGATGTTGAGGATGCTGCTGTCGGTATGGGCGTCCAGGGCGATGCTGACGTCGCGCGCCAGGATAC
>MGZO01000020.1:23969-31124 GCA_001802655.1 Hydrogenophilales bacterium RIFOXYD1_FULL_62_11 | reverse complement strand
AGACGACGCGCGCCAGGTGCCATTCCGCGTCGAGTTCGGCGATCTCCCCTTCCAGCACGACACCGGCGTCTTCGCCCAGTCGAATCGGCAGATCGAGCCGTGCCAGGATTTCGCCCAGAGGGCCGCTGGCGAGGGCGCGACCCTGTTCCAATACCACTAAATGATCGGCCAGACGCGCGACTTCGTCAGGGGCATGGCTCACATATAAAACGGGGATGTCGAGTTCGTCGTGCAGGCGCTCCAGATAGGGCAGGATTTCCTGCTTGCGTTTCAGGTCGAGCGCGGCCAGCGGTTCGTCCATGAGCAGAATGCGCGGGCTGGTGGCGAGCGCACGGGCGATGGCGACGCGCTGTTTTTCGCCGCCGGACAGTTTGTCCGGCATGCGGTCGAGCAGCGGTGCAATGCCCAGCAGTTCCACCGCCTGGTCCAGCGACACCTTGCGCGCGGCATGCGGCACCCGCCGCATGCCGTATTCCAGGTTACGGCGAATGCTCAGGTGATGAAACAGGCTGGCTTCCTGGAATACATAGCCCAGCGGGCGTCGGTGCGTCGGCAGAAAGGTCGTCGCGTCTTGCCAGACCACGCCGTTCACTTCGAGAAAACCACCCGCCACCTGCTCCAGCCCGGCGATGGCGCGCAGCAGCGTGGTCTTGCCGGAACCAGAATGGCCGAACAACACGGTCACGCCACGGCCGGGCAGGCTCAGATCCACATCCAGCGAGAAGCCGCGATAGTCGAGCTTGAAGCGGGCGCGAATGCCCGATGGCACGACGGCGTTCATTTACGCCGCCCGGTCGGGTTGAGCGTGTAAAGCACCAGCAACACAACGAAGGAGAACGCCACCATACCTGCCGCCAGCCAGTGCGCCTGGGCGTATTCCATCGCCTCCACGTGGTCGTAGATTTGCACCGACACCACGCGCGTCTTGTCCGGGATATTGCCGCCGATCATCAGCACCACACCGAATTCTCCGACCGTATGGGCAAAGCCCAGCACAGTGGCGGTGAGGTAGCCGGGACGCGCCAGCGGCAGCACGACGCTGTAAAAAGTGTCGAAAGGCGAAGCGCGCAGCGTGGCCGCCACTTCCAGCGGGCGCTCGCCGATGGCCTCGAAAGCGTTCTGGATCGGCTGCACCACGAAGGGCAGCGAGTAGAACACCGAGGCCACCACCAGCCCGGCGAAGGTGAAGGGCAGCACGCCCAGCCCCAGGGATTGCGTGAGCTGGCCAACCGGCCCGTTCGGTCCCATCGCCACCAGCAGATAAAAGCCGATCACCGTCGGCGGCAGCACGATGGGAAGTGCCACCACCGCGCCGATTGCCCCCTTCCAGGCCGAGCGCGTGCGCGCCAGCCACCAGGCGATGGGCGTGCCGATGACAAGCAGCAGCAAGGTGGTGACGCTGGCCAGCTCAAACGTCAGCCGGATCGCACTCCAGTCGGTGTCGCTCAGCATGCCCCTGCCCCGTTTACAGCGCGTAGCCGTAGGACTTGATCACCGCGCGCGCCGCATCGGATTTGAGAAACCTGACCAGCGCGGCCGCGGCGGGATTGTCTTTTCCCAGCGTCAGCACCACGGCGTCCTGGCGAATCGGGCTGTGCAGGCTGGACGGGACGATCCAGGCCGAACCGCGCTTGAGTTTGCCGTTTTCGACAATCTGCGACAGTGCGACGAAGCCGAGCTCGGCGTTGCCCGTGCTGACGAACTGGTAGGTCTGCGCGATATTCTCGCCCTGCACGAACTTGCCTTCGACGCTGCCGAGCAGGCCCAGCCGGGTCAGGCTCTCGACGGCGGCCGCACCATACGGCGCCAGCTTGGGGTTGGCGATGGCCAGATGGTTGAACGCACCCTGCTTCAGCACCGCGCCTCTGGCGTCGACGTAGCCGGGCTTGGCCGACCACAGCGCCAGTTGTCCGATCGAATACGTGAAGCGGCTGCCGCTCACGGCGAGCCCTTCTTTTTCCAGTTTGGCCGGCGTTTCATCGTCTGCTGCCAGCAGCATCTCGAACGGCGCGCCGTTCCTGATCTGCGCATAAAACTTGCCGGTGGCGCCAAAGGCCAGCTTCGCCTGATGGCCGGTGGCCTTCTCGAAGTCGGCGGCGATTTTCTGCATCGGCGCGGTAAAGTTGGCAGCGACGGCGACCTGGACTTCCGCCGCCCGGAGCGGGGTGGCGAGGCCCAGAACGAGCAGGCTGGCGAATAAGGGTGAGAGACGTGTTTTCATGATGGCCTCCAGCGTGAATGAAAACAGATCAGGGAGCAACCGCCAGGACGATGCGCGAGGCCTTGTTCAGGATGAAGATGCGTGCCTTATGCCTGAGTGCGTCGCAATTGTTGAGGGGGCATTACTGGCCGGATGGATAGAGCGCGGGTTTTCCATGCGCTCGTTGGGGATGAAACCACAAGCCGAGCGCAGCCGCCTCAGCATGAAACGTTCAACGCGGCCGCTCGGGCACGACGGCATACTCCGGCTGCAGGCTGCGCTCACGGCAATCACCCGCCTGGCCGCCCCGCGTCGTCCGGCTCAGCCACTCGCCACTCATCAGCCGCCAGGCCTTCACTTCCTCGAAATAGGCCTGCTCTTCATAGAAATTGTCTTCGTCGTCGAGCGCCACCTGCGTCAATTCGTAGTGGTGGCGGTAGTAACAACATTCGCCGCTGCGGTCGTAGCCCAGAATCTTGTAGGCACGCGAGGGCTCATCCTCGAAGCGTTCATGGCGGAATGGCACCGACAGCTGCGCCCGATACGCGTCCGGCACATCCACCAGCCAGTCCGGCAGTTGCGCGCCCGCCACACTGGGGCCACGCTGGCTGATCGCTGACAGACGGGCCATCCCGGTGTCATCCTCGGTGCCAAAGCAGTTCTGGTATTCGTCGCACACCTGGCATGAGGGGGCGCTGCAGGTGCGTACTTCGGCGCGATCGCACAACTGCTTGTAGAGAAATTTTTTCCACTTCATGTTGGCGCTGTTCTTCGCCTTCAGCGTAGCGAAGTGCCGTGCCAGCAACGTCGATAAAGCTTCGCGGTTGGGTAGGCCCATGTCCTGATACAGATGGTCGCCGCCCATGCAACCGCTGGCAATGGCGTAAGCCAGCCACTCGGTCTGCTCGGACTCGTCGCTGCGATGTTCCAGCAGCAGTTGCACCAGATCGTCGAACTCGTCCGTGGGCACGGGCGTGCAGTCGGCGCAGGGCGCGGCCGGATCGCAGGCTGCGCCGAACAACTCCACGTCTGCGCCGGGGAAATAGCAGGCCACCAGCGCGCCGAAACGCACGCGATCCAGCCCCATACCCACGCCGGGGGCGGCAATCGTGCCGCGCGCCGCCGCCATGATGACGCGCGCAAAGGTTTGCGCCAGCACATCGTCGGAATCACGTGCATGCCGCATCAGCAGGTCGTAATCGAGCCATTCGCGACGCATCTCAGCCCGCCTCCATCACTTCGTGGTCATAGCACTTCTTCGGGCAGATCTTGGCGCACGCCTCGCAGCCGACGCAGTTCATCTGGTTGGCGATGGTCATGACCTTTTTCTCGTACTCACCCTCATCGTCATCGTCGTCCAGCGCAACTTCGACATATTCGCCGTCCTCATTCACGCCCTTGAGTTGCAGCACGTCGCGGCCGCATACGCGAAAGCAGCGGCCGCAACCAATGCATTTTTCCTCGTTGATGGCGTGGACGAACTTCGGTGTCCAGCTACGCCCGTCGGGCAGGGTGATGGTGACCGGATTGCTCATGACTCACCTCACGCCGTGGCGGCAGCCAGCTTCTTGCGCGCCGCTTCCAGACTGTTGAAGGCGGCAACGGTTTGCTGCGCCACATCCATCACCGTATCCAGACCGGCCGGAAGTTCTTCCGACAAATCGTGCAAGGCCATGCGCGCTTCCATGGCACGCGCATTGAGTTTTTTCACTTCGGCTTTAAGTGCTTCCTTGTCTTCCATGTTGTCCATCCCTTTTGATTTCGCCATCACGCCGGCCAGAAACTGCTCGAAGTTTTCGTTTTCGATAATGTCGATCCAATGGGGGACTTCGACGTCCATGCCACGTTCAAGAATTACAGCCATGATTTGCTCCTTTAGGGCGTGTTAACACTAATTTCGCGCCCGCGTTGCCGCGAGAAAGCGATGGATGCAAGGCGTGTCGCGCCGGCAAGGGCCATCCCTTGCCAAGCGACGCAACGCCGCAGACGCGCTTTCTCGCTGCAACCCGGAGGGACGGGCCGATTCGGGCGCATCCCTTTGTCGCAAGCCGCTTGCAGTGAACGACACTGCGGCGCGTCTCGCTCCTCGGGCTGCATCCCGAATCAGCCTCGTCGCGGTCGTGAAATTAGTGTTAACACGCCCTAGCTTCATTTGGCGTCTTGAACCCGGGTCTGGATTCACGTTCGCCCACTCGCCGCACATCCGCGCGGCTTACTCATATCTGGCCGCGTCGGGATATTGATTCACCATGCCGACGCCTGCCGCCACCTGCTTTTCGCCTTCCTCAGCGAGTTTTTCCATGCTCTCGAAGCCGAAGCGGTTAACGTCGCGCAACTGCTTGTTGACCGCGACCAGGCGCCCGGCCAGCAGCACCAGACGGCCGAATCCCTCGTGCGACATCTTCATCATGGGCGACACCATGACGCCGGTCTGCCGCTCGATGGCGAGACCGATGGCGTTGTAGTACAGCTCCATCCGCCACAAAGTTTCCGGATCGGGATCGCCGATGATGGGCAATTGCCGGCGCTGCTCCTTGGTGATGATGTAGGGCTCCAGCAGCTTGGCGTCGGTCTTGCCTTCCCACGTACCGTGGGTGTCCTGGGCGCGCCACTGCTTGATCAGCTCTTTTATGAACAGCGACTGCATCGGATCGGCCGCGACAACGGTGGCTTCTGCTTCAAGCATTTTGTTCAACCTCATCTTCGTCAAAATCGAAGGTCTTTTCCTGACCCTTTTCAATCACCTTGCGCAGCCAGGGCGGCGGCGTGCCCTTCAGCACGCCTTGCAGTTTCAGCAAGATGGCGTCGATCGCCTCCGGCTCCTGCACCTTGATCGGATGGATCTTGTTGGCCACCACCCGCGCCGCACCCGAGCCGCCGATTGCGGCCACGTAAAGGATGGCGCAGTCCTTGATCGCTTCCAGCTTCGGCGCGAGCTTGTCCTCGTTGCCGTCCTCTTCAAGATCGCCATCAAACTGGATCGCTTCGGCGAAATGCGCGTCGTCGGCCGAGACCTCGTAAATGGCGATGTTTTTCGCCCAGCCGAAATGGGCGTCAACCCGCTTCATGTCCTGTGTGCAAAATGCTACTTTCATAGTGCCTCCGCTTGAAAAGGGTTTACCAGAACCGCTGTCAATGAGCCGCAGCCGGCGTACAACTTCCACATTCCGCTCCTGTCGGGGCAGCGTGCCGCCAATCGTCCGGCCCCGGCTCGTGTGCCGCCGCCATGAACATATTGGCCACTTCAAAAATCAGGTTGCGCGTGCCGCGGTAACCGACCGTCACCTGGTGTGCAGCCCCCAGGCGGTCGAACATCGGTATCCCCATGCGCAGGAATGGCAGCTGCAGGCGTTCCGCCATCTGGCGGCCGTGCGAATGCGTCACCAGCAGATCGCAACCCACAGCCCGCTGCTCCAGGTCTTCGAGGTCGCCAATCAGCACTTCCTGCGTCGGCAGGTGTTCCAGCACGGGCGATGCTGTCGTCGTCACCACGGCCGTGAGTTCCGCGCCCAGTCCGGCGAACAGCTTGCCGACGGCGAGCAGCAGATCCGGCTCGGCGCCAATGGCGATCTTCTTGCCGCCGATGAAGAAATGCGCATCCAGCATGGCGTCCATCAACTGGCTACGCTGGCGGCGGTATTTGTTCGGCGCCGGGCGGCCGGACAGTTCCGCCAGCAGGCTCATCAGGCGATCGTTGGTGTCGAGTCCGGTGAGGCTTTCCAGCACCTCGAACGGAACGCTGCATTTGTCCTGCAAAGTCTGCGCGGCCTCGCGCATGTGCTCACCGATGGCGAGGGTGAATTCGGACGAGCCGCTGGCGCGTAGTTCCGCCAGCGTGGTACCGCCCAGGGTCGTGGGACTGAAATTCTCCGGAATATGGCCATCCATGGAGCCCGACAAGTCGGGCAAGATGATCGGCTTCAAGCCGAAGGCCTCGACCAGTTCGCGGATTTCCTCAAGGTCGCCGGGCGTCAGGTGGCTGCCGGCCAGCACATTGATCTGGCCGGCGACAGGCAGGCCAGGCACGGCCAGCTCCTTGACGATCTTGGCCACGGCCTTGGACCAGCCATCCTGAAATGCGCCGACGTAGTCCGGCGTGGAGACATACACCAGCGCCACTTCATCCAGCTCCGGATGCTTCTTGCGGATCAGGCTCAGATAGCCGTCCACATCATCGCCCTTGGTCTCGGTGAGACCGGTCGACGCAATGGCGATGATGGCCGGCTTGGCGCGCTTGTGAATATTGAGGATGGCCTGTTCGACATTGTCGTAGCCGCCCATGATCGTGGTGGCCTCGTTCATCGCGGTGGTCTGCATCGGAACCGCTTCCTTGAAATGGCGCACGAACAGCACCAGCCCGAACGCGGTGCAACCCTGCGAACCGTGCAGCGTGGGCATGCAGTTGTCCAGCCCGGTAAAGGCCAGGGCTGCGCCGATCGGCGCGCTCATCTTGAGCGGATTGACCGCGCAGGATTTCTTGAGGTGGGTGACGGTGGCCATGTTTTCAGATCCCGGGTTCAAGCGGCAAGGTTCAGGGGTGAGGCATCGTTGACAGGCAGCGTCACGGCCGTTCTTGCACCTTGTATCTTGCATCTTGAGTCTTCGCCGTCCCACGGCGCCGGGCGGCGCACCTGTTCCCAGATCGGGTTGCGCAGCGATTTGTCGATCTCGCGCACCAGCGTCACCATGCCGTCGTAGCCCGCGTAGGCGTGATGGCGCTCCTGGTTGATGTCGAGCCAGGGCATCTTGGCCTTCAAGGCGATGAACTGCGAACGTCCGCCGGAGAGCATGATGTCGGCCTGCGCCTCCTTCAGCATCTTGTACATTTCGCGCGGCGTCATGTCGTCGACCATGTGGGCGTCCTCGCCCATCAGTTCCTTGATTTTCTGCTTGTCTTCGAGCGTCGACTTCTTCACGCTGGTGCCGACGATTTCCATGCCCACTTCCTGCAGCGC
>MGZO01000020.1:17556-23887 GCA_001802655.1 Hydrogenophilales bacterium RIFOXYD1_FULL_62_11 | reverse complement strand
CGTTGCCAGCACGCTGCTTCTTCGCGCTGGATGATGGCTTCGGTGCGCGCCAGCAGATCATCGGGGGCGCCCTTGTCCACCAGCAATTTGGCGATGTTGCGCAGCGAATCGCTCATGTCGCTGACGCCATAGAAGGAGCCTTCGAAAAAGGGGATTTCGTAGCGCTCTTCCATCTTGCGGGCGATGTTGATCATCGCCTTGGAGCACACCATCATCGCTGCCTTGGCGCGGTGCGAATACGCCACCTCGCGGTATTTGGCGTCGCCGGAAATGCACGACAGGATGCGCACGCCCATTTCGTCCAGCAGCGGTTTCACCTGCCACAGCTCGCCGGCCAGGTTGTATTCGCCGATGATGTTGATGTCGTAGGGCGTGGTGGTGTCGGGCTCCTCGGTGCCGATTACATAATCGAGCAGCGCCTCGCCCGCCAGCTTGTTGCCGAGGTTCTTGTTGCCGACGAAGCCCGGCGCATCGACCGGAATCACCGGCTTGCCGAATTTCTGGGTGGCGGCCTTGCACACCGCCTCGATGTCGTCGCCGATCAGCGCGGTGACGCAGGTCTGGTAGACGAACACCGCAGCCGGATCGTATTTGTCGAGGATTTCCTTGACCGATTTGAACAGGTGCTTCTCGCCGCCGTAGACCACGTCGAGCTCGTTGATGTCGGTGGTGAAGCCGGTACGGTAGAGGCTGGAACCGGAAGACTTGGCGCCGCGGTTGTCCCAGGAATTGCCTTCGCAGGCGATCGGGCCGTGGACCAGGTGCGCAACATCGGTGATCGGCTGCAGCGCGATTTTTGCGCCGTCGAATGCACAGCCGCCCGCTGCCGCACCCGGAACCAGTTGCTTGGTGCAGCCTTTCTTGCGTTCCTTCTCGCCCTTTGCCTGGTTCTTGCCGCAGGCGGGCTCGTCGAACACTTCCTGAATTTTGCGTGTCAGTGCATCCATTACCGTTCTCCGCTACCCGCGCTTGGCGGCTTCCGCTTCAAAACGCGACGAGAATCGACTCGTCCCGCACACCGTGCTACCGACCCGCCCGCGTCACATCGTGACGCCAGGCTCGCCGCTGAATTTCACCAGCACATCCTCGTCGCGCACGATGTACTGGCACGCCAGCCGATAGGACGGCGGCATGTCGTTCACTTCGGCTTCCTGGATGTCGTGCTTGGAGAGCTTGCCGGCCGACAGCAGCGTGGCCCGCTCCTTCTCGGTCAAGGCCTGACCCAGGCGTGGCTTGTCGGACAGATAGACAACCTCCATCACGCATGAGCCGCATTCCCCGTCCTCGCATTCGAAGGGCAGAGGAATCTTGTTCTTCTGCGCCACCTTGAGCAGGGTGTGGGTATCGCCGGCGACGGCATAGACAGTGATGTCTTTTTCCATCAGCGGCGAGTTGAAAGTTACGTTTGCCATGATTTTGGATTCCTGGAAAACCCGGCGGCCCAGGCCGCCGGGCCCCGCATTAACGAATGATGTCGAAGCTGTAGTCGGTCTTCGCCGGGACGATGGTGCTCTTGTCCATTTCGTCGAAGATCTTGTCCAGGATCCACACCAGCGTATTCATCGTGCCCTGGTAGCCCCACACCGGATAACGGTGATGATGGTGACGGTCGAACACCGGGAAGCCGATGCGGATCAGCGGGGTGCCGGTATCGCGCTCAAGGTACTTGCCGTAGGTGTTGCCGATCAGGAAATCCACCGGCTCGGTGTTGAGCAGCGAACGCATGTGCCACAGATCCTTGCCGGGGTAGACATGGCAGTCCTTGCCGAAAGGCGAGCTGTCGAACAAAGCCTGCATCTTGATTTCCCATTCCTTGCCGCCGTTGGTCGACAGCACGTGCGTCGGCTCGGCGCCCAGTTCGAGCAGGAAGCCAGCCAGGCCGTAGCACAGGTCCGGATCACCGTAGATGGCGAATTTCTTACCGTGGATGTGCGCGCTGGAGTCGGCGATGGCGTCCACCAGGCGGCCGCGTTCCTTGGTCAGCGCGTCGGGAATCGGCAAGCCGGTGATGCGCGACAGCTCCATCAGGAACTTGTCGGTTGCCGCCACGCCCACGGGGTGGTTGAAAGCCACGGTTTCCTGACCGGTTTTGGCGATGTAGTCGAGGGTCTTCTCGGTGCAGTACTGCTGCATCGAAATGGTGGCCTTGGCGTTGAGTGCCGCCTTGGCGTCATCCAGCGTGGTGCCGCCGTCGTACATGCGGAATTCGCCGTCGGCCGGGGTGTCCCACACGTCGCTGTTGTCGGCCAGGATGGTGTAGTTCACGCCCATCAGGTCAAAAATGCGTTTGACTTCGCGCAGGTTGCCGACGGTGTAGCCGTCGAAACCGCCGATGAAGTTGATCTTCTCGCCGGGCGTGCGTTCCTTGCCTTCCCAGAAGTGGCTCACGATGCCCTTGAGCGCGTTGTCGTAGCCGGTGATGTGGCTGCCGACGAAAGCCGGGGTATGGGCATAAGGCACCGGGAAATCTGCCGGCACGCTGCCTTTTTCCCGCGCGGTCGAAATGAAGCCGTTGAGGTCGTCGCCGATCACTTCCGCCATGCAGGTGGTGGAGACCGCGATCATCTTCGGCTTGTACATCGAGTGGGTATTGGCCAGGCCGTCGATCATGTTGTTGAGGCCGCCGAACACCGCTGCATCTTCCGTCATCGAAGACGACACGCAGGAAGAAGGCTCCTTGAAATGGCGGCTGAAGTGGCTGCGGTAGTAAGCGACGCACCCCTGCGAACCGTGCACGAAGGGAATGGTGCCCTCGAAGCCGACTGCAACAAACACCGCGCCCAGCGGCTGGCAGGCCTTGGCGGGATTGACCGTCAGCGCCTCGCGCTCGAAGTTCAGCTTGCGGTATTCCCAGCCCTTGGTCCATTCGGCCGTTTCCTCGACTTTTTCGTCGGGATGGGCGAATTCAAAATTCTTGCGCTTGTCGGCGAACATATCCTTGTATTCCGGACTACGGAACAGGTTGAAATGGTCGACTACGTTTTGTACGTCCTGAGTCATTTTGAAACTCCTTCAAATTCTGTGAGGTGTAAGGCGTGAGGTGGAAAGCGCGGGTTCGCCCCTTCGCTCCTCACCCCTCACCGAATACTTACTTCCAGGGCGCCTTGGTCAGGCCCCACACCGGGTTGTTGATCGCCATGTCCATGTCGCGGGCGAAGATGGCAAAGCCGTCGTAGCCGTGGTACGGACCCGAGTAGTCCCAGGAGTGCATCTGACGGAAAGGCACGCCCATTTTCTGGAACACGTATTTTTCCTTGATGCCGGAGCCGACCAGGTCGGGCTGGATCTTCTCGACGAATTTCTCGAACTCGTAGCCGGTCACGTCGTCGTAGATCAGCGTGCCGTCCTTGACGTAGTGCGTGGTGCGCTGATAGTCGTCGTTGTGGCCGAACTCGTAGCCGGTGCCGACCACATTCATGCCCAGATCCTCGTAGGCGCCGATGACGTGGCGCGGACGCAGGCCGCCGACGAACAGCATCACGGTTTTGTCGGCCAGGCGCGGTTTGTACTTCTCGATCACCGCGTCCATCATCTTGCGGTACTTGGCGATCACCTTCTCGGCGCCTTCCTTGATCTTGTCGTCGAAGTGGCTGGCGATTTCGCGCAGGCTGGCTTCGATCTTGGACGGGCCGAAGAAGTTGTACTCGACCCACGGAATGCCATACTTCTCTTCCATGTGGCGCGAGATGTAGTTCATCGAGCGGTAGCAGTGCAGCACGTTGAGCTTGGCCTTGGGCGAGTTTTCCAGCTCGGCGATGGAGCCGTCGCCAGACCACTGCGCGATCACGCGCAGGCCCATTTCTTCGAGCAGGATGCGCGAAGCCCAGGCGTCGCCGCCGATGTTGTAGTCGCCGATGATGGCCACGTCATACGGGGTGCCGACGAACTCGGGGTGCTTGTCGCCCTTGTCGAAAATCCAGTCACGGATGGTGTCGTTGGCGATGTGGTGGCCGAGCGACTGCGACACGCCGCGGAAGCCTTCGCAGCGCACCGGCACGATGGTCTTGCCGTCGTATTCCTTGGACTTCTTCTTCGACACCGCTTCGATGTCGTCGCCGATCAGGCCGATCGGGCATTCGGACTGCACGCTGATGCCCTTGTTGAGCGGGAACAGCACCTGGATCTCGTCCATGATCTTTTCCAGCTTCTTGTCGCCGCCGAAAACGATGTCCTTCTCCTGGAAGTCGGAGGTGAACTGCATGGTGACGAAGCTGTCCACGCCGGTGGTGCCGATGTAGTAGTTGCGGCGTGCTGCCCACGAATACTGGCCGCAGCCGACCGGGCCATGGCTGATGTGGATCATGTCCTTGATCGGTCCCCACACCACGCCCTTGGAACCGGCGTAGGCGCAACCGCGGATGGTCATCACGCCGGGAATCGATTTGACGTTCGATTTCACGCCACAGTCGGGCTTGCCTTCCTCGAAGGTGCCCAGGTGCTTGGCGCGCCGCTTGGCGGTTTTATCCGGATAGACCTCCAGCACCTCCTTGATGAGGTCCTGGTTTCTTTCTTTGACTTGCTCGACTGTGAGGCTCATTTCGCCCTCCTGATTAATGTGAACACTAAACACCGGCATCCCGGTTCCCGGGAAAACTCTGCGAAAAGCGCCGTTCCAAAAGGTCGGCACGCTTGGCAGAGGTCTCCCTCTGTTGAGTCCGCCGCCCTTGCCCGCCCCAGCAAACAGGGTGCGCGCAGGCGACGGGACCCGGTTACGCAGCGGCGGCTTCGGCTGCGAGTTCAGCAGCGGTCTTGCCGACGATGGACTCGTCCACCGGCTTCATGATCCCGTGCTCCATCAGCATGTCTTCCAGCTCGTCCATGGTGATGGGCGTCGGAATCGTGCCGTTGCCGGCGTTGTTGTGGATCTTCTGCGCCAGGTCGCGGTACTCCTGGGCCTGTTTGGAATCGGGCGCGTATTCCAGCACCGTCATCCGGCGCAGCTCGGCGTGCTGCACCACGTTGTCGCGCGGGACAAAGTGGATCAGCGTGGTGCCCAGCTTGGCAGCCAGCGATTCGGCCAGTTCCAGTTCCTTGTCGGTCTGGCGCTCGTTGCATACCAGCCCGCCGAGGCGCACGCCGCCCGAGTTGGCATACTTCAGAATGCCCTTGGAGATGTTGTTGGCGGCGTACATGGCCATCATTTCGCCGGACATCACGATGTAGATTTCCTGCGCCTTGTTCTCGCGGATGGGCATGGCGAAACCGCCGCACACCACGTCGCCGAGCACGTCGTAGGACACGTAGTCGATGCCGTCGTACGCGCCCTCTTCTTCGAGGAAGTTGATGGACGTGATCACGCCGCGGCCGGCGCAGCCGACGCCGGGCTCAGGGCCGCCGGATTCGACGCACTTGATGTTCTTGTAGCCGATCTTCATCACGTCCTCGAGCTCGAGGTCTTCCACGCTGCCGGCTTCGGCGGCCAGGCTCAGGATGGTGTCCTGGGCTTTGGCATGCAGGATCAGGCGGGTGGAGTCGGCCTTGGGGTCGCAGCCGACGATGAGGATTTTCTGGCCCAGGTCGGCCAGAGCCGCCAGGGTGTTTTGCGAGGTGGTGGATTTACCAATCCCGCCTTTGCCGTAGAAGGCAATCTGCCTTAATTTAGCCACGTGTATCTCCTTAAGTTAAAAAATTCAAAATCGATTCACCCTGGCAGCAAGCACTTGGCCGACTCAAAAACTTTGCTGCGCACCTTTCTTCTTCTTCTTATTCGGATACGGATCCGGCAAAACATTCGCTGCACACCCAGTACTCAGCAATGACCGTGCCACTCGCCAAAATGTATGGCAAATTGTTGTTTTATAAGTGTTTTATTTCGTGAATCCGGCGGATTCAGGCTTGTTGCAAACACGACAAATGGCTAAAACGCTGTCGTGAAGGGGACAAGCAGCAGGCGTGGAGAAGCCCCAGGAGCCTGTCGGACAACGAAGCGGGTTGGCTTTCAGCGCGGCGCAAGCGCCAGCGGCAGATCGGTCAGGCGGTACTGGCCGCTTTTGACGGCGCAGGCAAGCTGGCTCAGCGTGATGCCGCCCAGACTGGCGAGGATTTCCTTCTTGACGGGCTTCCACGCGCGATGCAAGGGACAGGCGGTTTCGTCCTTGCAGACTTTGAGGCCGAGCAGGCACTCGCGTTCGACACGCGCGCCTTCGGTCAACAGAACGATATCGAGCAGGCTGGACTGCCGGGCGCCGGCGCTCAGGCTGAATCCCCCGCTGCGCCCGCGCGCCGAATGCAACATCTTTTCACGGGTCAGATTCTGGAGAACCTTGGCCAGATAGTGGGAGGGCACGCCCAGGCTCAGCGCGATTTCACGGTTGAGCACCCGCCGTCCGCG
>MGZO01000020.1:2424-17475 GCA_001802655.1 Hydrogenophilales bacterium RIFOXYD1_FULL_62_11 | reverse complement strand
GAAAAAAACATGGCGCCCTCGATTCCCTTTTTGGGGAAGCAACGTGCGTGCCATACGCCCACGCCCCGCAAGCCGCCACCTAGTGGTCACTGCAGGAGTTCAGCGCGTGTCGCGAACCCTACAACTTTTCCCGCTATGTCCGACATGCGACACGCGCGCGGACTGCCGTTCACACGCAAAACCCCATGCGCGCGCGACCTGCGCTGCCGGAATGATTCTTGCTGTTGAGTGGATTCAATGACCAACACCCGGGAGAAGAGCGATGCAAATCGGCGTAGAGAGCGCAAGGGCGGTGGACAACAAACGCCTGTTCGTAGTGGCCAACGACGACATCACGCGCATGGCGCTGCAGTTCATGCTGCACGACGAGAATGAAACCCATGACCTGACCAGCCTCGAAGCGGCATTCGACAAGGGCCTCGAGTGGAAGCCCGACCTGCTACTGCTCGGCATCGATGTCGTTCACGAACGCGGGCTCGACGTGTTGCCGCTGATCCGCACGCGGCTGGCCGGTGCGAAGATCCTGCTGGTTGCCGACAACCGCGAAGATCCGCTGCTGGCTTCGTGTCAGGGCGCGGGCATCGACGGTCTGCTGGTGAAGCCGCTGACTGTGGAAAATGCGCGCAGGAAGGTGGATGGCCTGCTGGGCCGCAAACAGGCGCTGATCCCGATTCATGCCGCATGAGCCTTGCCGCCCAGCGGGGACACAGCGCCAACCTGGTGGGCGTTCCCACCGGACTGCTGGCGAGCGCGGCATTCAACGCGCTTCCGCTGCCGCTGCATATCCGTGGCGTACATGAAAACCATGCCCGGCTGTTCGACCGCCTGAACGCGGTCGGCAGCCCTACCGAAGCGGGTGACTGCTTTCAGGCCTATATGGACGAAACCTTCAATTTGTCAGCGCAACACGTAGCGCCCGGCAACGCGCCGGCACGGCGTTTTCGCGCCAGTTATCTGCGCCTGCTCAAGGGTTGGGGCTACGACGCCAACAGCCGCGAAGGCGCCGTGCTGAAAGGCTGGGTGGAAAGCCGCTTCGGTTTGTTCCCGACCTTCCACAAGGCTGCGCTGGCGCGCTTTGCCTCCGCCGCGTGGTCGCGTTACGTGGAAGACAAGCTGTCCAGCCGTTTCCACAACAACGACATTCATGGCCAGCTCGACGTGCTGTACGAATTCTGCCAATGGTCGATCAAGCGCTGGTTCCGCCCGGAGCGGCATCCCCTCACCCTGTATCGCGGCGTCAATGACTTTCGCGACATCAGTCTCCTGCGCGGCCAGTGCAGCGGGATCGCGCTGGTCAGGCTGAACAACATCGTGTCGTTCACCGCGCATCGCAGCATCGCCTGCGAATTCGGCGACTCCATTCTGGAAGCCCGCGTGCCCACGGAAAAAATCCTGTTCTTCAATGATCTTCTGCCGCGCCATGCGCTCAAGGGTGAGGCGGAGTATCTGGTGATCGGCGGTGACTATCGTGTTTCGGTCAGCTACCTCTAAAGATGGAAGTGGCTCGCGATGCGTTGTACGAACGTGCATTGGGCGCCTATCTCGGCTTTGCCGTGGGCGACGCCCTGGGCGCAACGGTTGAATTCATGATGCCGTCCGAAATCCAGCACGCTTACGGCATGCACCGCGACATGATCGGCGGCGGCTGGCTCAAGCTCAAACCGGGGCAGATCACCGACGACACGCAGATGTCGCTGGCGCTGGGACAGTCGATCATCGACAGCGGCGGCTGGAGCGCAACCGCCGCCGCCGATGCTTTCGTCGCCTGGCTCAAGACCCGGCCGGTGGATGTGGGCAACACCTGCCGCCGCGGCATCCAGCGCTACATGAACGACGGCTCGCTGGCCGGCGAAGCGAACGAGGCCGACGGCGGCAACGGCGCCTGCATGCGCAACCTGCCGCTGGCGCTGGCGACGCTGCACGACGATGCCGAATTTGCCCGGGCCACGCGCGAGCAATGCCACCTCACCCATCACCATCCCCTGTCCGACGCCGCCACCCTGGCGCTCGGCAGAATGGCGCAGATCCTGATCCACGGCGGCGGCATCAAGGGCTGCCGCGCCGAAGCCAAACGCCTGGTTGCCGCGTTCCCGGCATTTCGCTTCGAGCCCTATCCCAAGCGTGCATCGGGTTACATCGTCGACACCACGCAAACCGTCCTGCATTACTTTTTTATCACCGACAGCTTCGAGTCCTGCGTGACCGAGGTGGTGAACCGCGGCGAGGACGCCGACACCAACGGCGCTCTCGCCGGCATGCTGGCCGGCGCTGCCTACGGGGCGTCCGGCATTCCGGGCTATTGGCTGAAGCGGCTGGACAAGGATGTCAGACAGCGTATCGAGACGCAGACCGGCTCCCTGCTCGGGCTCGCCCAACACGTGAAAAAGGATCCCCGATGAGCACCCTCATTTTTTACGAAAAGCCGGGCTGCGCGACCAACGCGCGGCAAAAGCAACAGCTGCTCGACGCCGGCCACCAGGTCATCGCGCGCAACCTGCTGGACGAGCCGTGGACCGCGCTGCGGCTACGCGATTTCTTTGCCGCCCTGCCGGTTGCCGACTGGTTCAACCGCGCCGCGCCGCAGCTGAAATCCGGCGAGATCGACCCCGCCCGGCTCGACGCCCAGACGGCGCTGGAACTGATGCTGGGCAATCCCCTGCTGATCCGGCGCCCGCTGATCGAAGCGGACGGCTGGCACCTGGCGGGATTCGACGCGGCGCAGATCGAACAGCGGCTGGGCGGCACGGGCACGCGCGACGTGCAGCCGGTCAGCGAGCACTGTTCGCGCCCGCATGCGGCCACGCCCTGCGCCACGCCGCAGCCCGGCGATGCGCAGAACAGAGAACGTGCGCAGGTCGCGCTCGCCTACCACGAACGCACCAAGCACCGCCCGGATCGCTATGCCTCCGGACCGGAGACGCTGGACTGGACAATGCAGCCCGACCCTTTCCGCACCTTCAAGGGCAGCCCGTCCCTTGCTCTGCCGCTGTGCGCCAGTCGCATGGCGCTGGCTGCCGGCGGCGCTGACCCGGCCAGCGAAACGCTTCCGCCCGCCCTCTCGCTCGACTCGCTGGGCGCCTTGCTGGAACTGTCGCTGGGATTGTCCGCCTGGAAGGAATACGGGCCGGATCGCTGGGCCCTGCGCTGCAATCCGTCGAGCGGCAACCTGCATCCGACCGAAGCCTACGTGATCGCACACGGCATCCCGCAACTGGACGATGGCCTGTACCACTACGCCAGCCGCAGCCATGCGCTGGAACAACGCTGCGCCACCACGGCGGCCCACCCTGCCGGCCTGTGGATCGGGCTGACCTCGATCCACTGGCGCGAAGCCTGGAAATACGGCGAGCGCGCCTTCCGCTATTGCCAGCTCGATGTCGGCCACGCACTGGCCGCGCTGCGCTATGCCGCCGGCCTGCTGGGATGGCACGTGCGCCTGGTGGCCAGCTGCGACAGCCCGCGCCTGACCGCGCTGCTGGGCAGCGGACGTGAGCAGGATTACGCAGCGGCCGAGCGCGAAGAACCGGATCTGCTGGTACAACTCATCAACCCCGCGCAACCGCAACCGCTGATCGAACCGGCCCCGTGGGACGTCGCGCACACCCGCTGGATGGGCCAAGCCAACATACTCGACCCCTACCCGATGTATCACTGGCCGATCATCGACGAAGTCGCGTCGGCCACGGAAAGCACCCACAGCAAAGCCGCCGGCATGCGACGCCCGGATTACCCGCCCGGCACCGACGCCACCCACCTGCCGGCGGCCGAAGTGATACGCGGACGCCGCAGCGCCCAGCGCTTCGACGCGCAGTACGCGATGGCCGCAGCCGATTTCTACCACCTCGTCGCCAGCCTGCTGCCCCACGCCCATCTGCCGTGGGACATCTGGGATTTCGCGCCGCAGGTGCATCCGGTGTTTTTTGTCCACCGGGTCGAGGGCATGCCCGCCGGGCTTTACATCCTGGTGCGCGAAGCCGGCGCGGAAGCGCGGCTGCGCGCGGAATTGAGCGACGAATTCGAGTGGGAACGCGTGGCGGACTGCCCTGCGGAGCTGCCGCTGTTCCGCCTGCAGACCGGAAAATGGCAGAAGCTCGCCCGCGTCGTCAGCTGCCAGCAGGCCATCGCCGCCGACAGCTGTTTTGCGCTGGGCATGCTGGCGGAATTCGAGACCAGCATCCAGCAGGACGCCTGGCGCTATCGCCAGCTGCACTGGGAAGCCGGCCTGCTCGGCCAGGTGCTGTACCTGGAAGCCGAAACCCTGGCGCTGCGCGGCACCGGCATCGGCTGTTTTCTCGACGACGCCTTTCACGAACTGCTCGGCCTGCGCAGCCGGCAGTTCCAGTCGCTTTATCACTTCACCGTCGGCCTCCCGCTCGCCGACACCCGCATCACCACCCTGCCGCCCTACCCCGACCGCGTTACGGCGAACGATACGGAGGAGCACACCCATGAAACCTGAACGCAGCTTTCAGCACATCGATGTCGCCGCTGCCCGCGAGTTGCTGGCGCGCGGCGGCGTTCGGGTATTCGACTCGCGCGACCCCGCCAGCTTCGCGCTGGCGCACATTGATTCGGCATGCCGCCTGTCCAGCGACAATCTGGATGCCCTGCTGCTCGGCACGCCCAAAACCCGCCCGGTTCTGCTGGTCTGCTACCACGGCAACGCCAGCCAGGTGTATGGACAAATGTTCGCGGATTTCGGATTCGCCGAGGTCTACAGTCTGGACGGCGGGTTCGAGGCCTGGCAGCAACAGCACCCGAAAACGGCTTCGCCGTCACTCGGTCCGCAGCTTTCCGGCTGGCTGCACGAACAGGGCTACCCCGTCACGAATCTCGAAGCCGTCGCCGAACACGGCATGACGCCCCTGATGCGCGCCAGCAAGGCCGGAGACAGCGCTATCGTTGCCGCCCTGCTCGAGGCCGGGGCCTCGCCCCACACGCGTAACGGCGACGGCAACCACGCGCTCTGGCTGGCCTGCGTGGGCGCCGATCTCGACACCCTGGAGGTGCTGATCCGCGCCGGCAGCGCGCTGGACCACCAGAACGACAACGGCGCCACCTGCCTGATGTATGCCGCGTCCACCGGAAAACACGCCGTGGTGGAAAAGCTCCTCGCCGCAGGCGCCACACCGCAACTCAAAACACTGGACGATTTCAGCGCGCTGGACATGGCCGCGACGATCGAATGCCTGCAATTGCTGCGCCGCGTTGAGCGGGCAACGTCGCAGGCCGTCGGGTGAGGTCGCCCGTCACGCCCGCCACGCGGCAGCGGCTATGCGTGCAGGACAAAACGAACATGACTGAGGATTCCAGATGAGCGGATTTTTTATGGACTGGGATGGCAATTTGCGGAGCATCGACGATCCGGGCGGCGGTTATGTCTGCGAGGTCGACACGGCCTCGCGCTATGTCGCCGTCATGAAAGGCAGCATGCTGGCGCACGAAGCCACGCTGTATAAAACCCTGGCTGATGTCGAGAAAGCCGGGATCAAGGCCGCGCTGGTTTCCGCAAGCCATCCCTGGGGCAAGGCTTCCGACGGGCTCTAGCCGCCCCCGTTGCAGGGGCGGCGGCCACAACATCAGGACAGATCGAACAGCAGCACCTCGGCGTGCCCCAGGCCTTCGAGACGCACCTGGCCGACGTCGTCCAGCGCGACGCCGTCGCCGCTGTCCATCGCCTGGCCATTGACGGCGACGCGCCCGCGGGCCACGTGCACGTAGGCCCGCCGCCCGCTGGCGAGGCTGTGCTCGACCGCCTCGCCGGCTTCAAGCAAGGTACCGTACAGCAAGCCGTCCTGATGCGCGCTCAGCGAGCCGTCCCGGCCATCCGGCGACACCAGGAGCGCGAGACGACCGCGCCTTTCCGCAGGCGAAAAATGCTTTTCCTCATACCCCGGCTCAACGCCGAAGCGGTTGGGCTCCAGCCATATCTGCAGGAAATGCACGGGCTCCGATTTGGAGTGGTTGTACTCGCTGTGCTGAACCCCGGTGCCGGCGCTCATGCGCTGTACGTCTCCCGGGCGCATCACCGAACCGTTACCCATGCTGTCCTTGTGTTCCAGCGCGCCATCCAGCACGTAGCTGATGATTTCCATGTCCTGATGGCCATGGGTGCCGAATCCCGCACCCGGAACCACCGTGTCGTCGTTGATCACCCGCAGGTTGGAAAAGCCCAAGTGCTCGGGGTCGTAGTAATGCCCGAAGGAAAAGGTGTGGTAACTGTCGAGCCAGCCTTGGCGGGCATGGCCACGTTCGTTTGAGAGTCTGAGTCGTGTCATGGCTGATCTCCTGTCGATGAATACTAGTCAAGTTTCAGAGATGAGTTCGAGGAAGTCCGTACGCAACTGGACAGGGTCGATCTCTTTGGGACGCTGGAACGAAGTGAACTGCGATAGTTACCCTACCTTCAGGCGAACGCTGCTTCGAGATCCGCCTGCGCTCGGGCAAAACCTTGCTCGGCCGCGTCGGGCCCCATGGCCAAACCTTCCGCGTAGATAAAGCGCACATCGTGCATGCCCAGAAAGCCGAATATGGTTTTCAGATAGGGCACTTGAGCATCCTTGACCGTGTCGCGGTACAGGCCGCCGCGGGCCAGGGCGATATAGACCTTCTTGCCTTGGAGCAGGCCTTCCGGGCCGTTTTCGGTATAGCGGAACGTCACGCCCACACGCGCGATCGCGTCGATCCAGCTCTTGAGTTGAACGGGCACGCCAAAGTTGTACATCGGCACCCCCAGCACAAGAATGTCGTGCACCTGAACCTCGGCAATCAGCGCGTCGTCCAGCGCCACGCGGGCATGCTGCGCCGGCGTGCGCTGGTCGGCGGGGGTGAAAAGCGCGCCCAGCGCCGCTTCGTCCAATACGGGATGCGGCGTGACGGCCAGATCGCGCAAGCTGACCTGGGCGCCGGGATGCGCCGCCTTGAGACGCTCCACGATGGTGTTGGCGACACGGGTGGAGTTGGCGCCTTCACGGCGCGCGCTGGCGTTGATTTGCAGGATGTTCATTTCGTCACCTCGACGGGCTTTGTTTGCGATTAATGAACTGTATGTATCATCAATCACTTTTGAAATACCGTAATTTGGATATGATTGTTTCTGATATGGAACAATCAAACAGCAACATCGACCCGAACGACCTGCTCATCTTTGCCCATGTGGCCGAGCTGGGGAGCTTCAGCCGTGCGGCTGAAAAAATGGGATTGCCCAAGTCCACCGTCTCGCGACGGCTGGCCAGCCTGGAACAGCGCCTGGGCGAGCGCCTGTTATTGCGCACCACCCGGCGCCAGACCGTGACCGAGTTCGGACTGCAATTGCTGGAACACGCCCGCCAGGTAGTGTCCGAAGTGGACGCCGTGGCGGCCCTGCGTGAACATCGCCAGTCGGCGCCAAGCGGCAGACTGCGTGTGTCCATGCCCAGCGACTTTGCCAACCTGCTGCTGGTGGACACGCTTGCCGCGTTTGCGGCAATGCACCCGCGCATCCTGCTGGAACTCGATCTGTCGCCCCGACGCGTTGACCTGCTGGGAGAAGGATTCGACCTGGCCATCCGCATCGGCGACCTGCCCGATGACGGCATGCTGGCCGCGCGACGCCTGACCGAAGTCTCAACGGGCCTGTATGCGTCCCCCGCTTACCTTGCCGAATTCGGCCATCCGGCGATGCCCGAAGACCTGGTTCATCACAACACGGTCGGACTGCTTGGCGTGAATGGCGAGCCTGCGAATTGGGCCCTCAGCAAGGGCGAGGCCCGTTGGGAAGGCGTGCCAGCCGCGCGCGTCACCGCCAATTCTCCGGAACTGTTGATACGCCTGGCAGCCGCAGGCGCAGGGATTGCAGCCGCTCCCGATTACTTTGCCCTGGCCGATGTACACCAAGGCAGATTGGTCAGGGTTCTCCCCGACTGGTGTCTTCCCAGCCAAACAGTGTCAGCGGTGTTCCCGGGACGCAAACTCATGCCCGCGAAAACGCGTGCCTTTATCGACACGCTGCAGGCCACATTGGGCGGCATGTCTGCTGCAGCCAGGCAGCCGTCTGGGCTCAAAATCTGACTGGGTTGATTGGGGGCGTTCTGTCGCTTAATCGGCCAGAGCCGCTGTTGGCGTGCGCTGGGAAAGTGGGACCGTGCATTTCTCGAACGTGATGGTGAACCGAGGCCCGGTTCACCAAGGGCATGCCCCTGACTGGGCCCGGTGTCGTGGCTCCGGAGGCTTGCTGCTCAATAACAGTCATCCAACCCAAGCTGTCTGGAAAGGCACTTCTGTGCCAAAGCAGAATTACAAAACCACCCAAAACTCACCGTTTCAACGGGTAGTAAGTAGTAAGGCAGATCCGCTCACCGGGTAAAGGTGTTACGGGTGTAGCGCCCTGGCCACTTTCGCCAATAAGGTGACACGATCCAATGGCTTCACGATGAAATTGACCGCGCCGGCCTTGATGCTGTCGCGCACGGCAGCGCCTTCGCTGTTCCCCGTCACCATGATCACCGGCACTTTTTCAAACTGCGGCATGGTCTTGAGGCGCCGTGTGGTTTCTATGCCATCCAGATCCGGCATCAGGATGTCCATGAGGATCAGGTCTGGCTGCATCTTGCGCAAGATGTTCAACGCTTCAACGCCGCCGCTGGCAAATACCAGCCGATAGTTCTCTGCCGCAAGCAAGGTGTTCACAATGTTGCGTTGAAATTCATCGTCATCCACTACCAGAATCATTGGCCGAATGGCGTCCGCCATGGCATTCAATGCACGCGCCGATTCAATGTGAGGCTCTAGCCCTTTCCTGAAATCGTCGGTCCATTGCTGGATGGGCTGCACCGATTCGGCGACCTGACGAAAGCGTTGTCCGATCTCATCCTGCTTGAGCCGCCTGATCTCCTGCTCCAGTCCGGAGACATCGCTGATTCTGGACACGCCCGGCAGATTTCCTTGTGCGAGCTTGCTGGAAAATCCGTCCAGTGCCGCGCCGATCTCCTGCTCCGCCTGCGCCATGGCGCGATTGGCCCCTTCTATCCTCTGGCTGCCTTGCGCAACGTGTTGATCCAGCATGCTTCCCAACTCAGTCAGGCGACGTGCCTGGGCGGCAAACTCGGCCGCCGATGGCCCCTCACTGATTGCCCTCAGATCGCGCAGCGAATGATGCACCGACATCAGCAAACGCGGCGCATCGTTGGTCATCGGCCAAAACTGGACGTAATCGTCAAAGTATTGTTTTCGGCACGCCTGATAAGCCTGACTGACTTCATCCAGATGGCACAGAACGACTGTACGGTGCGGCTGCAGATGGATTTTTCCGCTCAAACGATAAAGCCCGAGGTAATAGCGCTCCGACTTTTCCAAGGTATTGAACGCGAGGACCAGCACGTCCGGGACGCGGCTTTCAAAATCCTTTACTGCCAGATCCGGATCGGCGGAAAGGAATATCTGCTCGAATTCCTGCGCGAGCAGCTTCTTGATTAACAGGGCATCGCTGAGGCTATCGGATGCAACAAGAATCCTGGCTCTGGCCTCGATGGGTTTGAGTGCGCCGCGCTCAACGTTCATGGTAAATCCGCTTGTAATTGCAGCATGCGCGCGTTCCACAACTCGATCCAGCCGGGCAGATCCGCTGCAGGCATCGGTCGCCCAATGAAAAAACCCTGGGCCAGGTCGCATTTTGTGCGCCGCACAAAGTCCCAGTCATCGCGATCTTCCACGCCTTCGGCGACGACTGTCATGCCAAGCTGCTTGCCCAGGTTAAGGCTGGCGTCGTATATCGCGCGCGCGGTGTCGTCGTGCCATGCGCCGCGCACAAAGCTTTGGTCGATCTTGAGTTCATCGAATGGAATATCGCGTAACTGGGTCAGCGAAGAATGGCCCGTGCCGAAATCATCGATTGAAAGGCGAAAGCGCTTCAGGCGCAATCGGGTCAGGACCTCCAGCGGCGCGCGCTGGTCCAGCATCAGTTGGCTTTCCGTCACTTCCAGCACGATATCCTGCGGCGCCACCCCTGCTGCGGAGGCAGCTCCGGCGACGAAATCTGCAAAAGCCACCGACGAGAGATTGTGCATTGATACGTTAACCGCCACCCGAAGTCGAAGCCCAGCTTGCTGCCAGGCCTTGCTCTGGGCCAGTGCACCCTGCAGCACCACGCGCGTCAGGTCATCAATCAATCCATGATCTTCAGCGATGTCGATAAATTGGTCGGGGAATACCATCCCGTCCACCGGATGACGCCAGCGCACCAGCGTCTCCACGCCGACGATCGCGCCGGTGGTGACGGCAACTTTGGGCTGGTAGTGGTTGACCAGTTCACCGGCGTCGATGGCAGTGCGCAGTTCGTCTGCGCTATAAGCATGCATTGTCGATTGCGGGGCAGCGTGCATGTGCACTGACTTTTCCATGAGCTCGGTGAGTCGAGCCAACAAAACAGGCTTGTTCAGATGCCCCAGCACCGTGATCCGGTGAGCCTGAATCAGTTTCTCTGCCATTTTCAGAACACGCTCGTCTTCGCCGCTGACCAGAATGAGATTGCCGGTGTAGTTGTGCTCGACCAACTTACGGACAAACTCGATCCCATCCATTTCGGGCATCTGCAAGTCCAGCAGGATCAGATTGGGTGGGTTGACATGGGTACTGAAGCACTCCAGCGCCGCAGCGCCGTTATCGCAAGTCGTCACTGAGGTGAAACCCAGGCCGGCCAGCATGTGGCCGAGCAGCTTGAGCATAAAAGAATCGTCGTCGAGAACCAGGATCCGAATGGTGGATTTGTTCATACGGATTGCCTTTTATTCATCGTTGCGGCGATCTGCACGCTGCGCCTGCAAGGAATCGAGAAAGGCGTTCACGGCGTCGAGTTCTTGCTCGAATTGGGGCAATAGCGCCGCCAGCGCACCAGTGCGGTCCGCTTTACCGGCAGCCTCGATTTCTGCACACAATTCACCCAGTGCCAGCGCGCCCACGGTGCGCGCCGATGACTTGAGCTTGTGCGCATGCTGGCTTGCCAGCGCCGGTTGACGCTCGACACACGCTGTTTTCAATTCGGCCCCTATCTTCGTTGCACTAATCCGGAAGTCGTTTAGAAATTCGAGTATCACTGCCGGATCGCTACCGATGATGCTTTCGAGCACGCTCACGTCCACCGGGCGATCAGCCGCCACGTGGGGCGCGACTTCACCGTATGAATCCAGACTGGATGCAGCGGACGGCAGCCATATGCCCAGGATTTTTTTAAGATCATCCAGTTGCAATGGCTTGCCCAGGCAGTCGTCCATGCCGGCTGCCTGGCAGCGACCCGCTTCGCCCTTGAGCGTGTTGGCGGTCAGAGCCACGATCGGGATGCGCCGCGAACCCTGCTCCTGGGCACGAATCGCGGCAGTCAATGCATAACCATCCATCTCCGGCATCTGCAAATCAGTGAGCAGCAGCGCGTAGTTTCCGCTCTGCCAGCGTTCCAGCGCCAGCCTGCCGTTATCAGCGACATCGGCAGCAAAACCCAGCAGCGCAAGCTGCCACAGGATCACCTTCTGGTTGGTCTCATTATCCTCGGCAACCAGAATCAGCCGGCCATTGCGCAGAGCCTCATCGTGCGATGGCTGTTTGACTACCATCCCACTCTTACGGGTCTGCGGCGTTTGTGCGTCGTCAACTACGTCTCCTGCGGCAATGGCGACTGCTTTGAAGAGCCGGTAACGCGTCAGCACGTTGCCGTCCACCAATACCAGTCCGATATGCTTCACACGTGGCTCCCTTCGCGATCCGCGCCCAATGGCAACGATGCGAATTTCCTGGTCTGTCAGGTCGCGGTCAAGGGCGCGCAGTTCATCCAGCACCAGCGGAATATCGACCGCATCGATGACCCAGATCCAGCGTCCCGGCGGCAAACCCAGCATCAGGTTGCGTGCCTGTGCCAGATCCGCTGCCCGCTCGACGCGCGCACCGGCGTGGGCCAGATACGCAGCAAAATTTTCGGACAGCCCATCCGGGCTGCCGACCACGAGGCAGGAGAGTCCGGCTATTTGCGATGCGGGGATGACCGCACCTGCCTGACTTTGCGGCAGTGTGAATTGCAGGTGTACGGTGAACGTGGATCCTTTCCCAGGCGTGCTTTGCACCCCGAGATGGCCCCCCATCATGTCTACCAGATGGCGCGAAATGACCAGCCCCAGCCCGGTGCCGCCAAAGCGCCGGGTTGTCGAGGCGTCGGCCTGGGTGAACGCCGTGAATAGCCGCGCCTGGGTCTCTTCATCGATCCCGATGCCATTGTCGGTAACGTGGATTTCCACGACTGACTGCCCCCGGTTACGCTCGATTTGCACGGCACGTACCCCTATCCGGCCCGCTTGCTCGCGGCCGCTGGAAAACTTGATGGCGTTGCCAACAAGATTCATCAGCACCTGGCGTAGACGCAACTCATCGCCCAAAACCGCTTCGGGTATCGCGGGATCGACGAACACAGTGAGTTCCACGTTTTTATTGACCGCCAGTTCGTCCAGCATGACACAGGCCTTTTCCACCACGTCGGCCAACGAGATGGGTGCCTGTTCGATTTCCATCCGCCCAGCTTCGATCTTGGAAAAGTCGAGAATGTCGTCGATGATCGACAGAAGCGAAATCGCCGACTCGTGGATGAGATCGACCATCTCCACCTGCTGATCGTTAAGGCCGGTCTGGTGCAGCACGTCGGCCATGCCAATCACGCCGTTCATTGGGGTGCGGATCTCGTGGCTCATGGCGGCAAGAAAGCTGGACTTGGCCAGATTGGCCTGGTCGGCCATTAGCCGTGCCTGCTGCAGATCGGCGGTGCGTGTCGCCACCTTGTCTTCCAGTTCTTCATTGAGACTCCGCAGCGCCGCCTCAGCCTTCAAGTAACCCATGGCATACGAGACATCGCCAACCAGATCAGTCAACAGAATCAACTCTTCTTCGTGGAAGAAGTTGCTCTCGGTCGCATAAAGCGCGAGCACGCCAATGGCTTCATCTGCGACGATCAGCGGCAAAATGACCATTGAGTGAACGCCGGCTTCGGCATATTGCTTGCCAAATAGAACCTGGGGATCGCTTTGCGAATCGTTGGAGACGATGATTTTTTTCTCCCTGATCGCCCGTGCCACCATGGTGCTTGAAGCAAGCTCACCTGACGATAGGATGCTTTTGATGGCGCCGATGAGCGCCTCGTCCTTGCCCACCGAGGCCACCGGGACAGCCTTCATCACACCCCGATCCACGACGCAGATCATGGCCATGCGGAACCCGCCTATCTCGACCGCAACCCTGCACGCCTCTTTGAATAGTTCCTCGCTGTCTTGCACGCGCACGATGAGCGTATTGATACCGCTCAGCATGGCGTATACACGGTTGAGGTAGGCAAGCCTCCTCTCCGATGCTTTGCGCTCGGTGATGTCCTGGACCGTTCCGTATAGCCCGACAACGCTGCCGCTTGCGTCCTTCCGGGGCGCCCCTCTCCAAAGAACGTCAACGGGCTTGCCGTTGGGTCGGATTGCCAGAAGCTCAAAGTCCTGTGCTTCGCCCGATTCAATTGCCAAGGCAAGCCTGTCCTTCAGGAGCACCTGACTCGCCGCCTCGTAGCAGGCGATGGATTCTTCGCGGTTGCGTGGGGGGCCCAGGCGCGGATCGCGCCCCAGAATCTCAAATACTTGCGGCGACCAGGTAATTTCCTCGGTGGCAAAGTCCAACTCCCAGTCCCCGATCCGCGCAATGCGCTGCGCTTCGTTCAGGCGCTGCACCGCCCGCTTGATCGCTTGTTCAGAACGCTTGCGCTCCGACCACTCCAGAGCGAGGGACGTCTGGTTCGCAACGGCGACCGCAAATGACTCCTCGTCGGCTGTCCACTGGCGCATCGGTCCGACGTGTTCGTGACACAGGACGCCCGCCTCGGTGCCGCCCAGGTGAATGGGAACATCCAGCATGGACGTGATGCCGATCGGCTGAAAGTAGCTCTCTGAGAACTGGTCAGTGCGTGCGTCACGCTGCGCGTCCTCCGCGACAATCGGATCCTGTGCCTCCAGCGCGCGGAAATAGGCAGGAAAATCTAGGGCAGACAACTCTATGTCGGCGGAGTGCAGGCCCGTCCCCATCTCGTAGAGGTCCATACATCGCAGGGCAGTGCGATCCTGGTTGTAACGCCAGATGCTGACCCGCGCGACCCCCATGGTTTTGGCGTCTATCTCCGTGATTCGCCGAATCGTGCCCAGGAGGTCTTCACCTGTGGCTCCCCCTCCGGCAAGTTCGATCAGGGCGTTGCGCTGGCGGAGGTGACGCTCTTCTTCCTCGCGCAGTCTCGTCTCCACCTTCTTGCGCTCGCTGATATCGTGGAAATAGACCGCCAGCCCCTGCCCGGAGGGATAGGCGCGAACGCCGAACCAGGTGTTGAGTGGCGGGTAGAACTCTTCAAAATCCACGGTATGGTTGTCCGCCATCGCCCGCCGGTACTCGCGTTCGAAAGTGGATCCGATGGTGTCGGGGAACTCCGTCCAGAAATCCTGGCCGGTCAGCTCTGTGCGAGTTCGTCTGAGCAGTTGCTCGGCCTTGCGGTTGAGGAAGGTGAACCGCCATTCTCTGTCCACGGTGAAAAACGCATCCGTGATGCTCTCGAGGGTTGTCGTGAGCCGCTCAGCCAGTCCGTGGATCTGATCCGCCGCATGTTTGCGCTCGGTGATGTCTTCGCCGATGCTCGCGATTCCGATCACTTCACCTGTTTCCGATTGGAGCACT
This sequence comes from Hydrogenophilales bacterium RIFOXYD1_FULL_62_11, assembly GCA_001802655.1. Classification (GTDB taxonomy): domain Bacteria; phylum Pseudomonadota; class Gammaproteobacteria; order Burkholderiales; family Thiobacillaceae; genus Thiobacillus. The sequence continues at coordinate 2,769 of MGZO01000020.1, read as the reverse complement.
GAATTGTTCCAGCGTATGAGCCGACGCTCGCCCGAACGTGTGAGGATTTCGTTCTCGTGATGCCTTGCTTCGGGCTGCTTGGCGATGAGCGACGCGAAAAACTCGTCTTTCAAATAAGTAATCTCGGGCGGCACAAAAACATCGAACCAGTTTCGCCCGAAAATTTCCTCATGCCGCCAACCGGTCAAGCGGAGCAGGTACTCGTTGCAATAGGTAATCCGCGCATCGCGGTCAAGCATCATTGAAATCAGTTCCACATTTGCCAGCATGTCGCTGAAGCGACGCTCGCTTTCGCGTAATTCCTCCTCGACCTTCTTGGCTGCCGTGATGTCTTGATAGAGACCC
>MGZO01000020.1:1072-2413 GCA_001802655.1 Hydrogenophilales bacterium RIFOXYD1_FULL_62_11 | reverse complement strand
GAGGTGCGTAGCCAGATCGTGTTGCCGTCCGGCGTAGTCTGCGGCTCTTCGATATCCAGCCGGGAGGCGCCCGATTCCAACACTGCCTTGTCGTCGGCGCGGTACAACTCGGCCTGATCCTTCCAGCCCATTTCGTAATCGGTCTTGCCGGTCAATTCGTCGGGGCTGGCGTACCCGGCATCTTTCGCGAACTGGTTGTTGCAGCCCAGATATCGCAAATCGCGATCCTTCCAGAATATGCGGGCTGGCACATGCTCTACAACGAGTTTGAGCAAGTCCTTCGACTTTCGGAGTTCATTCTCTCCCCGTTTGCGCTCGCTGATATCGTGGAAATAGACCGCCAGACCCTGTTCTGAGGGATAGGCGCTGACGCTGAACCAACTGTCGAGCGGCTGAAAAAGCGCCTCGAAATTTACGGCATGGTTGTCGACCATCGCCCGGCGGAATTCGCGCTCAAAGGGGGAGCCGATGGTGTCGGGGAATTCCATCCAGATTTCCTGGCCGGTCAGCTCCGCGCGAGTTCGTCTGAGCAACTGCTCGGCCTGGTGGTTGAGGAAGGTGAACCGCCATTCCCTGTCCACGGTGAGAAACGCATCCGTGATGCTCTCGAGGGTGGTCGTGAGCTGTTTAGCCAGTTCGTGTACCTGCACTTCCGCCCGCTTGCGCTCGGTGATATCGCGGAAATACCAGACGCGTCCATGGTATTTGCCGTCCGCGCCAATGCTCGGAGCGGAATACCGATCGATAATCCTTCCATCTTTCAGCTGTATTTCCTCGCGACTTTTGTCGTCGCGGTGCGCGTTCAAATACTGAACCCGGGCGGCAAATGCTTCTGGATACTCAACTTGACCAATAACTGATTGAAGCACCGGCGCATCCAGACCTGCGCTCACGAGCTGCGGGGGCAGCTGCCATAGTTCAATGAATTGTTGGTTGTAGGAGATGATTTGTCCGCTCTCGTCGACCACCAGAATGGCATCGAGTGAAGTCTCCTGCTGCGTATTGAGGATCGCGTTCTTGAATGCGATTTCTTCCTCCGTCTGCTTGCGCTGAGATTCGCCGGCAAAGTTGTCGAGGGCAAAGCTGATATCCGTTGCCATTTCAATCAGCAGGCCGCGTGCGGCTTCGTCGAAGGCATCGGTCTTGGCGGTGTACAGGGTAAAAGCGCCGATGACAACACCTTTGCGGCGCAGTGGCAGCGCAGCTGCTGCGGCCAGGCCAGCGTGCGTGGCACGCTCCTGCCAGGGAACGGTAGCCGGGTCATCCAGGTAATCCTGACACCAGTACAGACGGTCCTCGCGAATGGCTGTACCAGTCGGGCCGCACCCGAACGGCGTATCG
>MGZO01000020.1:0-1051 GCA_001802655.1 Hydrogenophilales bacterium RIFOXYD1_FULL_62_11 | reverse complement strand
GCCGGACCTTGAGGGTCTCAATGTCGACCAGGCCGATCCATGCCATCTTCATGCCGCCGAATTGCACTGCGGCGCGGCAGACTTGCAAAAACAACTCCTCCTCGCTAGCGCTATGCACGATGGCCTTATTGCATTGACTCAGTGCGGCATAGAGTTGCGCGTGTCGCCTGGATTTCGCTTCGGTCGCTTTACGCTCGGTAATATCGCGGATGTTGCACTGAATGACCTTGATACCCTCACTCTCGTAAGTATTGCTTACGAATTCGACCTCGATTTGTGCCCCGGCTTTTGTTTTAAGCGGCAGATCTTCGTAACGGACATATCCCGTCGTTTGCAACTCCGCAAACATCTCTTTGCTCTCGGCTCTGTCCGCGAACGGACCCACTTCCCATAGCTTTTTCCCAAGGAACTCTGCATGCGAGTAGCCAAGCAGATCGATCAAATAGGGATTGACGTCTTCGATCTGCGCAGTGTCAGCGTTAAGAAGCAGAATTCCATCTTGAGCGGTTTCGAAAAGCCGGCGATAGCGGCTTTCGGATGCCCGCAACGCTTTACTCACATCGGTGGAATAGGGGGGTGAGGCGGGTGGGCTTTGCATAGAAATATCCGCCTATAAGGAGCATGGTCGTTTTTATGATGCGCTGGATAACAAGATGAAACGAAACGACTAATTGTTTAGGGGCAGAAATCTGACGGCGTTTAAGGTCTGCAGCTTGAGTTTTAAAGGTAGCAGGTGGATTTTAACGGCGCCATGGGCGGAAGTGTGAATTCGCCATTTTTTGGAAAGCCATTCAGCTTGAGTTTCAAATCAACGACTGTTGGGCAACGCATAACAGAACCGATTTTCTCAGAACGCCACCGGCAGCACTGGCCAAGGATGCGAGGGTCGACTATCCAGCCATGACAGGCAGGTTGTCGGCCAAAGGCGACGCTGGTCCGAAAATCACTCATGACTGCTTGCGGCTCAGACTGTGTAAAAACGCATTGAAGTCTCGCGCTCGCTGATTTCCCGCCGAGATGGATATTTTTCCCTGCGTTAAACGTTTGCGAT
>MGZO01000019.1 GCA_001802655.1 Hydrogenophilales bacterium RIFOXYD1_FULL_62_11 | reverse complement strand
GCCGTCCGGTTCCCGCAGCGGAAATGGAAGCCTTGCTGCGCGGCACGGCGGCAAACGCGAGCCGCTGCCCGGCGCAACGCATCGAATGAGCACTCCCGTTGCCTTCCATCCGGGCGACATGACGACGCAGCCCGCGCCGGTTCCAGACCGCTACCTCGGCGTCTGGAACCGCACCCTGCTGGAAACCGCTGACGGCCGCGATGAACGCAGCCAGGTGTGGTGGCTGCAAACCCCGCGCTGGCACGCCGACCTGCGCATCCCGCCCGACCGGCCGGATTTTTCCGGCGTGGCCAGCCTCGCCGAATGCGACAACACGCAGCTGGCCTGGCTGGCCACCCAGCAGGGTTTCTGCGGCCTGACCCAGGTAACCGGCGAGTACTGCACCTGGCATCGCCAGCTGGACTTCCAGCCTGCAAACGGCAGCCGCGACATCGGCCGCATGGTCTTTGACGGCGAGCGCGTGACCGAAACCGGCGTCGATGCCAACTACCGGGAAATCTGGCAACGTCTGCCGCGCAGCCGGGGCGACACGGCCGCACTCGAGCAAGTGACGGAAAACGGCGCACTTCCCTCACGTCCCGCCTGGCTCTTTGTCGCTGGCGACTGCTTTATTTATGTGCAGGGCCGCGCCCAACCCCTGCCCGCCATCGCCACTTTGTACGGCATGGGTGACCTGACCCGCCTGATCGCCCAAACCCGGCCCTCCCGTGCCCAATTGCTCGACTGGCTGAATGTCGAGATCAGTTTTGGTCATCGCAACGGCCCCGCCCCCTGGCGCATCGAGCATTCCACTTTGCCCTTCCGCGAAGGCCAGACCATCACCCGCCCCGGCGCCCTCCAGCGCCGGGGCCATCAGCAGGTAATCGAAGCCGGCAACGCACGCCGCTGGAGGATCCTCGACTGGAGCCGGGACGTTTTGCTCTGAGGCAGGACACGCGCTGTTTTGAACGGGCTATAGCCGAGCCGCGGCCAAGATATATTGCTGGAACGCTTCCGCAGGCAGCGGCCTGGAGAAATAGTCGCCCTGCGCTGCGTCGCAATGGTGAAGGCGAAGATGCTCGATCGTCTCTGCTGTTTCCGCGCCTTCGGCCAGGGTTTTAAGCTTGAGCGCACGCGCCATCTGGATGATTGCGTGGACGATGGCAGCATCATCCGGGTTGGCAACCATGTCCTGGACGAATACTTGCGCAATTTTCAGCGTATCGATGGGAAAGCGCTTCAGGTAGGCGAGGCTGGAATAGCCGGTGCCGAAATCATCGATCGCGAAGCGGATGCCCAGGCGCTTGAGGTGTCGAAACGTGTCCATGGCGTGTTCCGCTTCCGTGATCAGGATGCTCTCGGTCAGTTCGAGTTCAAGCATGGCGGGAGTCAGCCCGGCGGCGCTCAGCGCCTGCTCGACGGACTGCTGCAGGTTGCCCCGCCGGAACTGGACCGCCGACAGGTTCACGGCGACGGTCAGTTCGGGCAGGCCGGCCTGTTGCCAGCGGACGGCCTGACGGCAGGCTTCCTGCAGAACCCAGTCGCCAATCGGCACGATGAGGCCGCAGTCTTCGGCGATGGAAACGAATTCGTCCGGCAGCACCAGGCCGCGCGTGGGCGAGTGCCAACGCAGCAGCGCCTCGGCGCCGGTGATGCGGCCGCTGGCGAGGTCCAGCTGCGGCTGGAAATGCAGCGCGAATTCTCCCGCAGCCAATGCCTGGTGCAATTCACTGCGGATGGCGTGGGCGTGGGCGACCGCTGCGTTCATCTGTTCGCTGAAAAAGGTGTAATCGTTGCCGCCCCCGTCCTTGGCGTGATACATGGCGGTATCGGCCTGCTGCATCAGGGTTTGCGTGTCCTGGCCATCGTTGGGGTAGATCGCGATGCCGACCGACGTCGTCACCGCCAGGGCATGGCCCCCAATTTCGTAGGGGGCGGCCAGGGCCTCGACAATCTTGGCGGCGCTGCCGGTCACGGCGGCCAGATCATGGATGTGCGTGAGAATGACCAGAAACTCATCGCCGCCCTGCCGGCTGACGGTGTCGGTTTCCCGCAGGCAGGCTTGCAGGCGTCGCGCCACCTCGACCAGCAGCAAGTCCCCTATGCTGTGGCCGAGGGAATCGTTGATCGCCTTGAAGCGGTCGAGATCCAGGAACAGCAGCGCGACGTTTTCATGCGCGCGGTCTGCATAGGCCATGGCCAGTTTCAGCCGCTCCATCGCGACAAAACGGTTGGGCAATTGCGTCAGGTGATCGTGATGGGCCAGAAATTCGATCTGCGCTTCGGCCTGTTTGCGCTCGGTCACATCGATGCAGATGCCGATCATGCGCTGTGCGATGCCGTCCGCATCACACGTGGTGTCGCCGAACGCGTCGATCCAGCGTACTGCCCCGGACGGCAACACGATGCGGTATTCGTTGAAGAGGTGAGCGTGATCCCGGACCGAGGCCAGGATGACCTCTTCGGCCCGTTGCAGATCCTCCGGATGCACCACGCTTCGCCACGTATCGAACGTGGCGACCGCCGTGGCGGGATCCAGTCCGAACAGCTGGAAGAGTTCGTCCGACCAGATGAGCGTCCCGTTGAGGATGTCCCAGTCCCACACCCCGGCGCCGGCGGTGCGTTGCGCCAGCGACAGCCGTTCATTGGCCAGCAGGAGATCCTGCTCCGTCTGCTTGCGCTCGGTAATGACGTCAAAGATGGCCACGAAGTAACCGGACTTGGGGCTGTAAACCGTGATCGAGAACCAGACGCCGAGTGCCTGGGTTTCGAACTTCTCCGGTTTGCCGCTCCTGGCGACACGACCATACGTCTCAAACAACAGCGGAGCGGATTCGCGGATGCCCGGGATGGCGTCGGTGACGCGCTTGCCGATCACATCCGAGAGGCCGGTCAGCGCGTCAAAGGCCGGGTTGGTATAGAGATAGACGAAGTCGCAGGGCTGCCCGCCCTCGAAAAGCATCTCGCAGTAGGCCACGCCATTGAGCATATGCTCAACAACCATCCCCACTTCGCCCGAGATGGCGGCCATTCCAGGCATGCTTTTCCCAGCATCGTCAGACTGCATCCATTCGTCCTCCGTTATTTTTGTATGCAGCACTTCACTCTATCGGCCCGCACATTGGTCAATATAGAACCATCCGCGCTGGATACATCGACTAAGTTTCAGGGCCCGTGCCGGCCAGGCAAAAGCCCCCCATGCCGCGGCGGGGCATAATGATCCCCACGCCACCACGAAGCGCCGCCATGACCGTCCCCTGCCTGCCCATCCTGTCCCTGCTCGAAACCCGTGTTCTCGGCGTGCTGTGCGAGAAACAGCACACCGTACCCGATACCTATCCGCTGTCCCTCAATGCCCTGGTAGCCGGCTGCAACCAGAAGACCAGCCGCCATCCCCTCATCGAGGTGAGCGAGGCCGACGTGCTGTCGGCCATCGACAGCCTCAAGGGCCCGGCCCTGATCGTCGAGTCCAGCGGCGGCCGCGTCACCCGCTATGCCCACAACATGGAACGGGGCCTGCGTCTGCCCTCGCAGTCCATCGCCCTGCTCACCGCGCTGATGCTGCGCGGCCCGCAGACGCTGGGTGAACTGCGCATCAACAGCGAACGCCTGCACCGCTTCGCCGACATTTCAACGGTGGAAGGCTTTCTGCAGGAACTGGCCGCACGCCCGGAAGGCGCCATGGTGGTCGAACTCCCACGCCAGCCCGGCGCGCGCGAAACCCGCTGGGCCCATCTGCTTTCCGGTACGCCCGTCATCGAAGACACCCCGGCCGCGGCTTCGCTGGTAGGCGCGGCCAGTGCCGGCGAGATCGCCGCGCTCAAGGCCAATGTGGCACGACTGGAGGCGGAGGTCGATGCATTGAAGGGCGTGGTGGGCAAACTTTGCGCCGAGCTCGGCGTATCGGACTGACGGACTGGAGCAGACAGGATGAATCTCCTGATCCGGGCTTGCAGCCGCGTCGCCCTCAGCCTCGCGTTCGGGGTGGGTTGTCTCCCTCTTGCGGCAGCGGACAGCCTGCCTGAAGTGGATCCTGCCACCATCCCCGCTGTGGCCGGGGACCCATCCCCGCCACTGGCAGCCTATGTGCATTACCTCGACCCCGGCGCGGCGCTGCCCGATGCTGCTGCAGCACCTGCGGACGGATACGCGTGGCGCAGCGTTCCGCCCACCCGGCCGGACTGGTACGGCGTGGGCCGCGACACCGCCTATTTTCTCGGCTACCAGTTTTCCGCCATCGCCGCGATCTACCTTGCGCCCGAGAGCATTTCCGGCTGGGACCGCGAGCAGAAAGAGAACTACAGCTTCGACAAGTGGCGCAACAATGTGAGCGAACCGGTATGGGATGGCGACCGCTGGTGGATCAATTATGTCCTGCACCCCTACTGGGGCGGCACGTACTACATCCGGGCGCGGGAACGCGGTCTGGATCGGGCGCAGTCGTTCTGGTATGCGGCACTGTTGTCTACGCTGTGGGAATACGGCGCGGAAGCGCTGGCCGAACCCGTTTCGGCTCAGGACCTGGTGGTGACGCCAGTAGCGGGCTTTCTCGTCGGCGAATATCTGCTCTCCCCGCTGCGGCAACGCATACGCGCCAAACCCGGTCCCCTCGTCTGGTCGGACAAGGCCCTGCTGTTCATGACCGATCCCCTGGGCGTCATCAATGCGGAAACGGATCAGTTGCTGGGAATCAAAACGACACTGCAGTGGCAGCCCATAGGCATCCAAGGCCCTGCACTTACAGCGGGAATGGGCAACCCGGCCGTCAGTCAACCGGGGCCCCCACGCAGCATCGCGCCGGCCTGGGGCCTGCAACTTCGGGCCGACTGGTAGCCGTTGCGCCCAGCCCTGGCGGGAAAACCGGTTGGATTGATCGTTATAAATGCCCTGGTGATGAACCCGTTCACGCCTGAGCCATCCACCCGTACCTCTGTTGTGAGTGGTGGTGCTGTCCATCTTCCAGTTCGAATAGCTGGATTTTTCATGCGGTATTCTGCAACCTGTCCCCTTGCCGCCCACACACGGCACAATCCAGACTGGCCCGCTTCAATAAACCGCACGATGCGCCGATAAGACCTAGATGAAAGACAAGCGCTTTTACAGTTTCCTGCACCGTCAGATCCCGGTATTCATTGTTCTATCGCTTGTTCCGGGGCTGGGCTACCTGTTTCTGGGCTGGCTGAATCACGTATTCGTGCCCGCGTTCGTCTGGTATCTGCTGATTGTCGCCGCCTCGATCTGGGGCATTCGGATATACCGCAATTTCGATTTCGACACGATGAGCGAGCAGCGGCGTGACCGCTGGTATCAGCAGTGCGTCTGGTTCATGTATGTGTTCTTTCTGCTGTGGGTGCTGATTTTCCTGCTCTATGTCCAGCAGGACAGCACCAAGCTTCACTACATCGCCATCTTCACTGAAATCGGCGCATCGGTGGTGGCATCGAGCCTGCTGGCTTCGGACCGGCGTCTCTACAGGCCGACCCTGTTCCTGCTGATGACCCCGCTGATCATCTACTTTTTCATGATCGGCGAATGGTACGGCTACGTCCTCACGGCCTTTGCCTGCACCCTCACCTGGGTGCTGCTTTACGCTGCCAACAGCACCCACCAACTCCTGACGCAGGCCAACCATCAGGCCACGCACGACGCGCTGACGGGGCTGCACAACCGGCAATACTTCATCGAGCACCTGCAGAAACGGATGAACTCGCTGAGCGAGAACCGTGAATTCTCTTTCCTCCTGCTCATCGACCTGGATCATTTCAAGACGGTGAATGACTCGCTGGGGCACGATGTCGGCGATCATCTGCTGAAAACCGTCGTGACACGGCTTCTGCAGCAGGTACCGGAATCATGCGTGATTGCGCGCCTGGGCGGCGACGAATTCATCATTTCCGGCAACAGTTTTGCCGAAAGGGAAGACTGTGAACGTGTCGCTCTGGCCCTGTCCGAGCAGCTCATCCTGAAGTTGAAGGAAAGCTATGTCGTGGACCAGCACCACATTCACATCAGCGCCAGCATCGGCGTGAGCATCATCAGCGGCCAGCATGCCAACGCCAACAGCTTCATCAAGGAAGCGGACATTGCGATGTACGAGGTCAAGGCCAAGGGACGCGATGGCGTCTTCATGTTCAATGACGAACTGTCCTACCGGGTCGAGCGCCATCTTGAAATTGAGCGCTTGCTCCACTTTGCACTGTCCAACGATGAAATCACGCTGCATTACCAGCCGCAACTGGACCGAGAAGGCCGCATCATGGGCGCCGAAACCCTGGCACGGTGGATCAATCCGACACTTGGAGCGGTTCCTCCGGTCCAGTTCATTCCCATTGCGGAACAGACCGGCCTGATCGTCGAGCTTGGCACGCACATCCTCGAAACCGGTTTCAGAACCCTGCGCGAATGGCATGACGACGGCATCGAGCTTGAACAGTTCTCGATCAACATCAGCATGCGACAACTCACCCATCACAATTTCATGGCGCTGGTCGAAGGCATGATTCAACGCCACCTCAACGAAGAACTGAGCCGCAAGCTGGTGTTCGAGGTCACCGAATCGATCGTTGCCGAGGATATCAACCGCGTCATTCTGGTCATGAACCGCCTGAAAGAATCGGGTATCCGTTTTTCCATGGACGATTTCGGCACCGGCTATTCCTCCCTGAGCAACCTGAACCGGCTGCCGCTCGATGAAATCAAGATCGACCGCGCCTTTGTCAAGGCCCTGTCCCACCAGGAGGGCAGCCAGGCAATGGTCATCACCATCCTCAAAATGGCCAGCATTCTCAAATTGAGTGTCGTGGCGGAAGGCGTCGAGTCCGAAGCCCAGCTCGACTTCCTCAGGCATCACGGCTGCCCGGTTTTCCAGGGCTATTACTACGCCAAGCCGCTGCCGAAAGATCAATTCGTCGCTTATTACCGGGGCAGGCAATCCACGTAGCGGGGCGTGGGGCGGCATCCGGCTGAATCCGCCCCCCTTCCACCGGCATGTTCAGTGCTGTGTTTCGCATTACCGAAATCGAACGGCGTGGGGATGCCGCCGGCAAAGCCGCACGGGCAGACGCAGCATGAAAAAGGGGCGCCCTGAAGAGCGCCCCGATTTCCTGCCGATGGACTGAATGCAGCCTATCCGATGACCCAAACGCCCGTCGAACTTGAGGGGGCCTTCGGATAGAAAACGTCTGGAAAACCCGGACGCCTGCACGACAACATCAGAACTTCAGGCCTGCGATGAGCGATACCTGATGCGATGAGTACTCGCTGTCATTCCATTTGTATTCATACAGCCCCTTGACGGTCCAGGCTCCCGTGTCGCAGTTGCAGGAGAGAAACGTGACCCCCGCGCCGACATTGAACAAATCACGACTCTGCTTGATTCCTTGCGCATTGAAGCTTGCGCCGCTGCCGTTAAAGGCCGCGTCCTGCTCCATCGTCGTCGAGCTGAAATCATGCAGCCACTTGGCGTGCACTTCGGGCGAATAGGTGCTGTTGCCGGAGCGAATGACACGCTCGGCCTTCACGCCCAGGGTGGACTGAACAAAGTTGTAATCCTGGCTCTCGACACGCAGGTTCGCGTCGCCCGCGCCACTTTCCGTATAGCCGCCGACACGGATGTGGGACGCTTGCAAGCCAGCGATCGGCGTGAGGGTGGTTTCGTTCAACTGATAATGTTTTCCCACGGTAACGCTGCCGGTGTATTGCTGTCCGGTGTAATCGGACGTCGCCGTACGACTCACCCCCGGAAATACGATGTTACGGGTGCTTTCGTAATCATTGACGCCAGCCGTCAAAGCCGTCTGGACAAACCAGGGACCCGGTGCGTGATGCAGATAACCCGTGATCTGGTAAGAATCGATGTCTGTGCTGCCCGATGAATGGTTGCCGTCGATCGTGCTGTTCGCATAACCACCGCCCAAACCAACGCGGGTCTGGTTGTTCAGCGGCATGTCGTAGGCGAGCATCAGCCCGTAGGCTTGGGTATCGTATCCGTTCATGTTGGCGACGTTGCCCTGCTCGCCATGACTGCCAAAGCCCTTCGCCCACCACTTGCCTTGTTGCTCGGTGTCCCGACACGCATTCAAGTCTGCCGGCACATTGGGCTTGTTGGGCTCACAGTTGGTATCACAACAGGCCGACTGGATCTGGTCCATCTGCGCCATCCAGAGGTCGTCAAACAGCCGCGTCGTCTGCGCAGCCACCCAGGGCGCTGCCAGGTTGGTGTTGCCGGGGGCGAGTTGCGCCAGCGCGTTATCGATGGCGCCAGTCGTGGGGAGCATTGCAATTGCGTCCTGGATGACCAGAAGATCGGAGCCAACCGGCGCATTCACATCCAGGATGGGGGCGACCGCCAAAGCGCCCGGCGCGGTGACAAGCGTTGCCAAGGGCGCGACCCCAGCCAGGCGGATCCTGACGTCGCCAGTGGTCGTGTCGATGCCGGAAAACGTATAGCGGGGATTGTTGTTGGTAACGTTCACCGGGGCGGCATTGGTGCCAGCCGGTGCGGCGACAATCGTGTAAATCGTTCCGTCTGTCAGTGCGCCCGTGACGGTCGGAATCACCGTGATTCCGCCGCCATCGATATTCGACGTGCCGACGATGATGCGTCCGTACACGCTATCGCTGGCAAGCGTGGTCGCAATGGTGCCACCAGCGTTAGTGGTTAACGCCCCCCCATTGATGGCCAGGGTATTCGTGCCAAGGTTGAACCCTAGCACTTGCACGGCGCCGGTCACCGAGGCATCGCCGCCGACCACGTTGATCTGCTTGAGGTCGGTAATCGCACCATTGACGTTGCTGCCGCCGTTCAGGGTCAACGTGCCCGTGTTCGCAGTATTGGTTACGATGGCGCTCTTAAACACCTGATTGGCGCCGATACTGATAAAACCATCGTTGGCAATAATGGTGTTCGCCGCAACCATGCCCGGATTGACGCTGCCATTGAAATTGACGGCTCCTGTTCCGCTGATATTCAACGTGGTTGCAAAAACATCCCCGTTGAAGTTCACTGTTGACGCGTCTGCGCCGGCCGTAATGTCAAAGAATGGTATGTTCAGTCCTGTGCTTCCCGTCACCGTCGAACTGCCCAGAAACAGGATACTGGCCCCAGCGGCAGCGTTGGTTGTAATACCGCCGCCAGCGTCGTTAAGGCTATTGATGTTGATATTCGGATTGATGCTCAAGAGCCCCGCTTGCTGTGTATCGAGGCCGTATTGCTGCCCCTCGCTGTCGAGGGGATGATCGCCGAAGAGGAGATAGGGAAGCACCACTGTTTGGCGGGCCGAACTGATTGGCGCCCAGGCTGCGATGACACCCGCCACGGCGGCGGTAATTAATTTAACTTTCATGAGAATCCTTTGTGCATGTAAATAACCCTGGCCGCAGGGTATCGGGGGCGAGCCAATAACTTGGTTCGCTAGCACACACAAAAAAATGGAAGCAAATCAGGCGTGATGGCACCAGATTCATGACTGGCAAGAAGGTCTGGCGAGGGTGGGTGAAGGGCGCGAAACCCGACTCCGTGTGGGTTACGTCAGCAAGGTGCGTTCACGGCAGCGCGGTGGCTGGAAGCTTCTTGTCGAATCTGGGGAAGGGGTTGTTCATCACTTCAGATGCCGGACGAGGCGACCGGCAATCCTCGATCACATCGCGCTGTTTTTTTCACCCCTGGCCGGGCTATCGCATGTTGGCTCAGGTGGAGCGGGCCTGGCCAGGATGGACTGCCCGGAAATACCGGGACAGCCCATGCCGCGGTTCTGGTTTTTTCCGGTTTTGAAGTAGCAGCAAAAAAGGGGAGCACGTACGTGCTTACTTCCCCCGCTCTGCCAGCCACGCCCGCCAGCCGCCGTATGCCGTGATATCGCGCGCATCGGCGATGCCGATGCTTTCGCAGATGAAGCCGTTCACGCTGGAGCCGTCGGCCAGCTCCAGCTTGCCGATGCCAAGGGGGGCCGCAATGCCGGCAACGAAGCTGCCAAAGTTTTTGGCCGGCATTTCCCACACTTCGCAGGCGATGGCGGCGCCGTCGCTTTCCACTTTGATGAGGCCGGGGCGCTTGCCGTCGGGCAGGGCATAGAAACGGTATTTCGGCGCGGTCTGCGTCATTGCCACCAGCCGTGCATCGCGCTCGGTGAGCTGAGGGTTGAGCGGCAAGCCGCTGAGGTGGGCGCCCACCACTGCGACGCGCACCTGGCCGTCCTGCAACAAATTCAATGCCTCGGCAGCAGGCAGCGCGTGACCGCTGGCGCCCAGTTTGCCGCCCAGCGCCTGTTGCATGCTTGAAGCCAGGTGCAGCAAGGGGCCGTCCTGGTGCGGCGGCGCGATCAGGGTCACGCCGAACGGCAGGCCGTCGTTCTGGAACCCGGCCGGCACGGCGGTGGCAGCGAGGTCGAGCAGATTCATGAAGTTGGTGTAATAGCCGAGGTTGGAATTAAGGCGGATGGGGTCGGCCTGCATTTCGTCCACGCGGTAGATCGTGCCGGCAGTGGGGGTGAGCATGACGTCGATGTCTTTCCACACGGCATCGCACACGCGCTTGAACGCACGCAGTTTGTAGAGAGAGGCGAAGGTGTCAGCGGCGCTGATGTCGCGGCCGCCGGTGATGATTTCGCGCACCGGCGGAAACACCTTGTCGGGCTGTGCGTCGAAGAAGTCGCGGATGGCGAGGTAGCGCTCGGCGACCCAGGGCCCGCCGTAGAGCAGGCGCGCGGTGTCGAGGAAGGGGGCGAGGTCGACTGCCACCGGCGTGCCGCCGAGCGATTTCATCCTGGCCACTGCTTCGCCGAACAGCCGTTCCGCTTCGGCGTTGCCGAAGAACGCCAGATCCTTCTGCAGCGGCACGCCGAAACGGAAGCTTGCGGCGCGGCCGAAGTCGAAGCCGTGCGGCGCCAGCGGGCGCGAATATTCGTCCTCGGCATCAAAGCCGGCGGCGACCGCCAGCACGCGCTCGGCATCCTCCGCGGTCAGCGCGAAGATCGACACCGCGTCGAGCGAGCGGCACGCGGGCACCACGCCGCGGGTGGACAGCGCGCCGCAGCTCGGCTTGTGGCCGATCAGATTGTTGAACGCGGCGGGCACGCGGCCGGAACCGGCGGTGTCGGTACCAAGCGAAAAGCTCGCCAGGCCGAGCGCCACGGCGACCGCCGAACCGGAGCTGGAACCGCCGGAAATGGTGTCGGGGTTGAAGGCGTTGCGGCAGGCGCCGTAGGGCGAGCGCGTGCCGTTCAAGCCGGTGGCGAACTGGTCGAGATTGGTTTTTCCGATTGGAATGGCACCGGCATCGATCAGGCGCGCAACGACGGTCGCGTGCCGCTCAGGCGTGTACGCATACTCCGGGCAGCCGGCAGTGGTGGGCAGACCGGCGAGATCGATGTTGTCCTTGATGGCGAAGGGGATGCCGTAGAACGGAAGCGCTGCGATGTCCCTGCCGTCGAGTTTGCTTGCATAGGCCCGCAGGGCGTCGGCGTCGAGGCGGCTGATCCAGACGTGGTGGCCATCTTCGCTGGCCAGACGGGCGAGCAGATCATCCACCAGTGCAAGCGGGGTGAGTTCGCCGGATTGGTAGCGCTGGCGCAGGGTGGCGATGTCGAGCGATGGTTTCATTGCCTATTCCTCACTCGCTCACCAGCACCAGCAGATCCTGCCCGGCGCTGACCTGCCCGCCCTCGCGACAGAAAACTGTATGTATCCGGCCGTCGCACGGCGCCAGCACGGCGAATTCCATTTTCATCGATTCGACGATGACCAGCGGATCGCCCTGTTTGACGACAGCGCCGGCCTCCACTTCCACCTTCCACACGTTGCCGGCAACGTGGCTGGCGAGGGCGCGGCCGTTTTCCGGCAGCTCAAGGACGCTGTCGGGCGCGGCTTCGGCCACCGTGATATCGCTGGCGTAGTCGGCCTGGCCGCTGGCGCGCCAGCGCTCGCGCTCGGCGTCGAACGAGGCTTGCTGCTGGGACTTGAAGGCGGTGATGGACGCGCTGTTGTCGGCGAGGAACTGGTTGTATTCGCGCAGGCTGAAGGTAGTTTCTTCCACTTTCAACTGGTAGCGGCCGAGCGGGAAATCCTCGCGGATTTTCAGCAGCTCGGCTTCGCTCACCGGGAAGAAGCGCACCTGATCGAAGAAGCGCAGCAGCCACGGCTTGCCGTCGGTGAAGTCGGCGGTCTGCCGCCAGCGGTTCCACATCTGCAGCGTGCGGCCGACGAACTGGTAGCCGCCGGGGCCTTCCATGCCGTACACGCACATGTACGCGCCGCCGATGCCGACGGCGTTTTCCGGGGTCCAGGTGCGGGCGGGGTTGTACTTGGTGGTGACGAGGCGATGGCGCGGATCGACCGGCGTCGCCACCGGCGCACCCAGATAAACATCGCCCAGGCCCATCACCAGATAGCTGGCGTCAAAAACAATCCGCTTCACGTCCTCGATCGAATCCAGCCCGTTGATGCGGCGGATGAACTCGATGTTGCTCGGGCACCAGGGCGCGTCCTTGCGCACCGACTGCATGTATTTCTCGATGGCGAGTTTGGTTGCGGCATCGTCCCACGACAGCGGGATATGCACGATGCGGGTTGGCACCTGCATGTCCTCGATCGCCGGCAGCGCCTTTTCGGCCGCCAGCAGCAGATCCATCAATTTGCTCAGCGGCAGCACGCGCGAATCGTAGTGCACCTGCAGCGAGCGGATGCCGGGGGTGAGATCGAGGATGCCCGGCACGGCCATCGCCTGAAGATGCGTCATCAGCGCATGCACGCGGAAGCGCAGGTTGAGGTCGAGCACCAGCGGGCCGTATTCGATGAGCAGGTATTTGTCGCCGGCGCGGCGGTAGACCACCTCGACAGGGTTGTCGCTGGCGAGGATGCGATGCAACACCGGCTCGGCGAGTTCGTTGTCTCCTCCCTTTGCAAAAGGGGGGCTGGGGGGGATTCCTGCGGGCGTTGCGGGAAGGGACGCGTTGTTAAATCTCCCCTGCCCCCCTTTTTCAAAGGGGGGTAACACCGTGGCCACCGCCACATCCTGTTCCGCCTCCAGCCGCTCCGCCTCCGCCTGGCTCAGGCGCACGAAGCGCACCGTGTCGCCGGGGCGCAGCTGGCCCATCTTCCACAGCTCGGCCTGCACGATGGTCGCCGGGCAAACGAAGCCGCCGAGGCTGGGGCCGTCCGGACCGAGGATTACCGGCATGTCGCCGGTGAAGTCGACCGCACCGATGGCGTAGGCGTTGTCGTGGATGTTGGATGGATGCAGGCCGGCCTCGCCGCCGTCCTTGCGCGCCCACTCGGGACGCGGGCCGATCAGTCTGACCCCGGTGCGGCTGGAGTTGTAATGCACTTCCCAGTCGGTGGCGAAGAACATCTCGATGTCGGCGTCGGTGAAGAAATCCGGCGCCCCGTGCGGGCCATAGAGCACGCCGATTTCCCAGGCGTGGGTGTAGGCGGGGACCAGCGCGGCGGGCAATGCGGTGCCGATGTTCGAGGCTTCCGCTGCCGGGATGTGCAGCACGTCGCCGACACGCAGCGTGCGCCCGGCGTGGCCGCCGAACTGGCCGAGGGTGAAAGTGGATTGGCTGCCGAGATAATCCGGCACATCGAAGCCGCCGCGCACCGCGAGGTAGGTACGACAGCCAGCATCCTTGATCGCGCCGAGTTTCAGGATCGAACCGGCTTTCACTGTGTGCGCGGCCCAGTTGGCGAGCGGCTGGCCGTCAAGCTCGGCGCCCATGTCGGCGCCCGCCAGCGCGATCCGCGCGTCGCAGTTGAAGCGCAGCGTGGGTCCAGCCACCGTCAATTCCAGTCCGGCCGTGCCCTCTTCGTTGCCCGCCAGCTTGTTGGCGAGGCGCAGCGCCAGCGCGTCCATCGGCCCCGACGGCGGCACGCCGACGTCCCAGTAGCCGGTGCGGCCCGGCCAGTCCTGGATGCTGCTCTGCACGCCGGGCTCGATGACGTCGATAGTCGCGGGCCGGTAGTGGAAGGCGTTGAGATAGCGCGTGGTCTGGCGCCCTTCCATGAACACCGCGTCGCGCACGATCTGCGCAAGGTAGCCGAGGTTGGTCTCGATTCCGGCAACGCGGGTGTTCGCCAGCACCTGCTGCATTTTTTCCAGGGCGTCAGCGCGGTCGCGTCCCTTAACGATGATCTTCGCCACCATCGGGTCGTAGAACGGCGGCACCTCGGCGCCCCGCTCGACCCAGGTTTCGATACGGGCATCCGCCGGGAACACGACTTCGGTCAGCACGCCGGCGGCAGGCTGGAAGTCCTTGCCTGGGTCTTCGGCGTAGAGCCGTACCTGCATCGACGCGCCCTGCGGCTCGGCCTTGAAGCCGGCAAGATCGAGCTCGCCGACAGCCTCGCGCACCATCCACTCGACCAGGTCGACGCCGGTGACTTCCTCGGTAACACCGTGCTCGACCTGCAGCCGCGTGTTCACTTCGAGAAAGTAGAACTCGCCGCTCAAGGTGTCGTAGACGAACTCGACCGTGCCGGCAGAACGGTAGCTCACCGCTTCGCCGAGGCGCACGGCGGTGGTGAGCAGGTTCGAACGCTGGGCATCGGTGAGGCCGGGCGCCGGAGTTTCCTCGATGACCTTCTGGTTGCGTCGTTGAACGGAACAATCGCGCTCGCCCAGCGCAACCACGTGACCTTTGCCGTCGCCGAAAATTTGCACCTCGATGTGGCGCGCGTGCTCGACGTATTTCTCGAGAAAAATGCCCGCTTCCTTGAAGTTGGCGCGCGCCAGCCGCTCCACCGACTGGAAAGCTTCCACCAGTTCGTCGGCGCTCCAGATCAGCCGCATGCCGATGCCGCCGCCGCCGGCGGTGCTCTTCAGCATCACCGGGTAGCCGATACGCGCGGCCTCGGCCTGCGCGTGGCCAGCATCGCTCAACAAGCCGGAACCGGGCAGCAGCGGCACCTTGTTGTGCTCGGCCAGATCGCGTGCGGTGTGCTTGAGGCCGAAGGCGCGCATCTGATCCGGGCTGGGGCCGATGAAGGCGATGCCGGCGGCGGCGCAGTCCTCGGCGAAGCCGGGGTTCTCGGACAGGAAGCCGTAACCGGGATGGATGGCCTGGGCGCCGGTGGCTTTCGCCGCTTCAAGAATCTTGTCGGCGCGCAGGTAGCTCTGCGCCGCCGGCGCCGGACCGATCTCGACCGCTTCGTCGGCGAGGCGCACGTGCAGTGAATGACGATCGGCCTCGGAATAGACGGCGACCGACTTCACCCCCATGGTGCGCAGGGTGCGGATGATGCGGCAGGCGATGGCGCCGCGGTTGGCGATGAGAACCTTGTCGAACATGTTTGGCTTCCTTGCGGGTCGTCCCGCGTGCAATCTCCGCGGCGGGGCGTCCCGCCGCTGGTTATTTATTGTTCAGGCGCGTCCCAGATCAGCACCCGCACCGGTGTCGGGTTGTAGGCATTGCACGGATTGTTGAGCTGGGGACAGTTGGAGATCAGGCACAGCACGTCCATCTCGGCGCGCATCTCGACGTACTTTCCCGGCGCCGACACGCCGTCGGCGAAGGTGAGGCCCCCCGCGGGCGTCACCGGCACGTTCATGAAGAAATTGATGTTGCTGGTGATGTCGCGCTTGGTGAGGCCGCCGTCATAGTGCGCCAGCGCGTGCAAAAAGCTGTCGCGGCAGGAATGCATCGGCCGCTTGTCGAGCGCATAGCGCACAGTGTTGCTTTCACAGGAACACGCCCCGCCCAGCGTGTCGTGGCGACCGCAGGTGTCGGCGGTGATCGTCAGCATCGCCCGGCCCTCGGTCGACATCAGCTGGGTGCCGGCAGTGAGGTAGAGCGCACCCTGCGCGCGCACGGTGTCGGCGGCGCTGTAGCGCTCCTCGGGGTCACGCGCGTTAAAGAACAGGGTGTCGACCGCCTGGTTGCCTTCGAGGTCGAGGATGCGGAAGACCTGGCCCTTCTTGATTTCGTGGATCCAGGGATCGCCGGCGTCGACGACCGCATCGACGACAGCCTGTTTGGGATCGAAGGGGCTTTCGACGAGGTTGAAGCTGCTCATGATTTCACCTCAGCGATAAAGGATTTCGGTTTGATAAAAGCCACGCTGGTTTTCCGCGCAGGCGTTGCGGCAGACGTCGTCGGCACCCGGCGCGCCGGCCTTCCATGCGGTCAGCATGACGTCGCCCGGCGCATAGTCGGGGCGCGGATCGAGTGGATGCAGCGCGGCGGACAGCACCACCAGCACGTTCATCTCGAAGCGTAGATCAATGGTGGCGCCGGGATACGAGTTCGCCATGTCGAACTGCAGCCGGCCGGCCTCGTCAGCCACCACCTTGCTGAAGAAATTGACGTTCGGCACCACGTCGCGCTTGCCCAGACCCCACTTGCCGAGCTCAACCAAGAGGCCGTCGCGGCCGTTGCGATGCATGGCGTTGCGGTGGGTCTGGTAGGTGGCTTCGCCGTATTTCGCTTTCACCAGCTCGGCGTTGCTCACGCCGCACAGCGGGTCGTGCCAGCCGCAGCTGTCGTTGATCACTGAACACAGCACGTGGCCCATGTCGGAGTAGAGCGCATGCCCCGTCGTCAGGTGCGCGGTGTGCTGCGCCTTCAGCGTGTCGGGCATGTTGTAGCGCTCAAGCTTTTCCTCGGCGTTGTAGAACAGTGCCGAGACGTTGGCGCGGCCGGAAAGATCGGTGAGCCGCAGCGCGTTGCCGCGCCGCAGCACGCCCGACCAGTGGCAGCCGCCTGGTAGCGCTTCCTCCCACAGGAACAGCTCGGGCGGGATGGGGTTCAGATTCTGTGCCATACGAATGCCTGCTCAGAAAAACTTGAGGTAACGGTCGAGTTCCCACTGCGAGACATGCGTGTTGTAGGACTCCCACTCGTCGCGCTTGAACTTCGCAAAGGTCTCGGCCATCAGCGGGCCGAACACCTCTTTGGTGAGCGGGTCGGCCTCGAAAGCGTCGATCGCCTCTTCCAGCGAACGCGGCAGGTGGGACACGCCCATCGCTTTCAACTCCTCCTCGCTGTGCTGGTACATGTTCTCGCCGTGCGGCTTGCCGGGGTCGAGATTTTCACGGATGCCTTCGAGACCGGCGGCCAACATCAGCGCGGCGGCCAGATACGGGTTGCACGACATGTCGACGGCGCGGCATTCGACACGGCCGCCGGCGAGCGGCACGCGCAGCATGTTGGTGCGGTTGTTGCTGCCGAAGGAGACGTGGATCGGCGCCCAGGTGAAGCCGGACATGTTGCCGCGCCGCACCAGACGCTTGTAGCTGTTGACCGTCGGCGCGATGACGGCCGAAATCGCGTGCGCGTGCTTCAGCACGCCGGCAACGAACTGGTAGCCGAGCTTCGACAGTTTCAGCCCGTTGGCGTCGGCTTCTGAATCGAACAGGTTCTCGCCGGTTTCCAGGCTCGCCATCGACATGTTGAAGTGCGCGCCGTTGCCGGTGCGGTCGGCGAAAGGCTTGGCCATGAAGGTGGCGAAATAGCCGCGCTTCTTCGCGATTTCACCGAGCATCAGGCGGAAGAAGGTGAAGCGGTCGGCCATGGCAAGGCCGTCGGCGTACTGGAAGTCGGTTTCGAACTGGCCGTTGGCGTCTTCGTGGTCGAAGGAATAGACGTCCCAGCCAAGGCCGTCCATCGCTTGCACGATCTCGTCGAGCAGGCCGTAGTTGTCGAGGAAGCCACGCACGTCGTAGCAGGGCTTGGCGAGATTGTCGGCCTCGCTGGTCGGCACGATGCTGCCGTCGGCGTTCTGCTTGAGGATGAAGAACTCGGTCTCGATGCCGAGGTTGAAGCGCAGGCCGAGGTCTGCTGCGGCTTTCAACTGCTTTTTCAGGATGCCGCGCGAGCAGGCCTCGAACGGCTGGCCTTTCAGATACAGGTCGCTGGCGTACCACACTACTTCCGGGTTCCACGGCAGG
>MGZO01000018.1:4747-7680 GCA_001802655.1 Hydrogenophilales bacterium RIFOXYD1_FULL_62_11 | reverse complement strand
CTCGGTGCCCGCCTGCACCGGGGTGAAGTAGAAGATGGCCTGACGCAGGCGCTGGAGGAGGTTTCGGCGCTGCTGGTGGAGCACTTCCCTGCCCCGTCCGAGACCTGGCGCCCCAACCAGCTGAGCAACAGCGTCGTGCGCGCCTGACGCCGGCTGGTCCGTAGGTCAGCCTACCTACCTGCGTTTCTGGGCCTCGAGTCCGGTGCGGTTGTTCATGACCACCTGCAACTCCTGCTGCAAGGCCTTGTTCATCTGTGCAAAGGTCTTGAGCTTGCGGGTGGTCTCACGCAAGCGGTCGGCCATGCGCTTGGAGATCGCCAGCAACAGGCGCGCACCAACCCGCGGCTCGTCCTTGAGCAGTCGCATGAGTGCGGTTCGGGAGAGGACCGCCGCGTAGATGTCGGTGGTGGCGGTGCAGGTGGCGGAGCGGGGCGCACCATCCAGCACACCCATTTCGCCGATCAGATGTCCTGGACCCATGATGTTGACCACCATGCTTTCGTTGAGACCGGGCAGGGCATTCTCCACGGCGATGTCACCTTCGAGCACCAGCAACATGTAGTCGTTCTGACGGACTTCGCCTTCCTGGATGAACACCGTTCCGGACTTGATGCGCTTGGGTCGCATGTACGCCACGACCTTCATGGCGTCCGCCAAAGTCAGGTCGTCCAGCGCAGATGCGGTGACCAGCAGGCGCGCCGCCACTTCCTCCGGTGCCAGGTCCGGGTTTTCAAAAATCGACGACATGGCAGCGGTGAGGGTTGAAGTGGTTCGACAAGATGCTTGTATTGTGCGGGCGCGCACCAACAATCGGCAAAAAAAAGACCGGCCAACGGCCGGTCTTTCTGGAGCCAACGCGCAGGGCGTCTTACTTTTTCTGGCGGTACTTGCGCAGCGCTGCAATCTGCGCGGCCATGACCGCGAGTTCGGACGTGGCCTTGGCCAGGTCGATATCGCTCTTGGCGTTCTTGACGGCTTCTTCGGCCTGCTTGCGCGCATCGCTGGCCTTGGCTTCGTCCAGGTCCTTGCCGCGGATGGCGGTATCGGACAGCACGGTGATGCAGTGGGGTTGCACTTCCAGAATGCCACCCGCCACAAACACGAACTCTTCGCCGCCATCGGCCTTCTCGATGCGCACGGCACCGGGCTTGATGCGGGTGATCAGCGGAATGTGGCCGGGCAGAATGCCCAGTTCACCCGCTTCGCCCGGCAGGGCCACGAACTTGGCCTCGCCCGAGAAGATCGACTCTTCGGCGCTGACCACATCGACGTGGATGGTGCTCATAGATACTCCAGTTTAAAAGGTGAGTGGAAAGCAAGCAGCGGGGTGGCTGGCTAGGCGCCACGCACAGCCGTACTAAAGGTACGGCGAGCACGGCAACAACGCCAGACGCCCCGAGGCGCCGCTTTACGCCACCTTTTTGGCCTTTTCGAAGGCTTCGTCGATAGACCCGACCATGTAGAAGGCCTGCTCGGGCAGGTGGTCGCATTCGCCGGCCGTGATCATCTTGAAGCCGCGGATGGTTTCCGACAGCGGCACGTACTTGCCGGGCGAGCCGGTGAACACTTCGGCCACGTGGAACGGCTGGCTCAGGAAACGCTGGATCTTGCGGGCGCGGGCCACTGCCAGCTTGTCTTCAGGCGCCAGTTCGTCCATGCCCAGAATGGCGATGATGTCGCGCAGTTCCTTGTAGCGCTGCAGCGTGTTCTGCACGGCGCGGGCGGTTTCGTAATGGTCCTGGCCCACGACCAGCGGGTCGAGCTGGCGGCTGGTGGAGTCCAGTGGGTCCACGGCGGGGTAGATACCCAGCGAAGCGATGTCACGCGACAGCACCACGGTGGAATCCAGGTGGGCGAAGGTCGTGGCGGGCGACGGGTCGGTCAAGTCATCGGCTGGCACGTAAACGGCCTGGATGGAGGTGATCGAGCCGACCTTGGTCGACGTGATGCGCTCTTGCAGACGACCCATTTCTTCGGCCAGTGTCGGCTGGTAGCCCACGGCGGAAGGCATGCGGCCCAGCAGGGCGGAAACTTCGGTACCGGCCAACGTGAAACGGTAGATGTTGTCTACGAAGAACAGCACGTCGCGGCCTTCGTCGCGGAAGGACTCGGCGATGGTCAGACCGGTCAGGGCCACGCGCAGACGGTTGCCCGGGGGTTCGTTCATCTGGCCGTAGACCATGGCCACTTTGGAGTTGGGCAGGTTCTCCAGGTCCACCACCTTGGAGTCGGCCATCTCGTGGTAGAAGTCGTTGCCTTCACGAGTACGTTCACCCACACCGGCGAACACCGACAGACCGCTGTGGGCCTTGGCGATGTTGTTGATGAGTTCCATCATGTTCACGGTCTTGCCCACACCGGCGCCACCGAACAGACCCACCTTGCCGCCTTTGGCGAAGGGGCAGATCAGGTCGATCACCTTGATGCCGGTTTCCAGCAGCTCTTGCGAGGGGCTGAGTTCGTCATAGGCCGGGGCCTTGCGGTGGATGGAGGCGGTCAGGGTCTGGTCAACCGGGCCGCGCTCGTCGATGGGCGTGCCGAGCACGTCCATGATGCGGCCGAGAGTGGCCTTGCCCACCGGCACCATGATGGGTTCTGCGGTGTTGGTCACCAGCATGCCGCGGCGCAGGCCGTCGGACGAGCCCAGCGCAATCGTGCGCACCACGCCGTCACCCAGCTGTTGCTGGACTTCCAGCGTCAGGGCAGAGCCCTCCATTTTCAGGGCGTCATAAATGTGGGGCATCTGGTTGCGCGGAAATTCCACGTCAACCACGGCGCCGATACATTGGACGATCTTGCCTTGTACTTGAGACATGATGGATACCTTTTAAATTCTCTGGATTCTGTTGAACGGCTGCTTCAGACCGCTGCGGCGCCGGCGACGATTTCCGAAAGTTCTTTCGTGATCGCGGCCTGGCGGGTCTTGTTGTAGA
>MGZO01000018.1:2951-4651 GCA_001802655.1 Hydrogenophilales bacterium RIFOXYD1_FULL_62_11 | reverse complement strand
ATGTAATCCCAGTCGCGTCCGCCTGCGCCATCCTGCAAGGTGCCTGCGTTCAACGGCAGCAACTGCTCGGTCACGGCTTCCTGCTTCATCGTGTTGATGAACCGGGTGTAGCACAGGTAGACCGCGTTGATGCGGCCTTCGGTGTACGCATCGAGCAGCGACTTCACGGGGCCGATCAGCTTGTCCAGATGGGGCGTGTCGCCCAGTCCGGTTGCGCTGGACACCACTTTGGCGTTGATGCGGTTGAGAAAACCGAGACCCTTGTTGCCAATGGCCACGGCCTCGGCGCCGATGCCTTTGGCCTGCAGATCCTTGAGCTGGGTCGTCAGAGCCCGCAGCACGTTGGTGTTCATGCCGCCGCACAGTCCCTTGTCGGTCGTCACAACGACAAAACCGGCGGTTTTGGCGTCGTTGACCTTCATGAAGGCGTGCGTGTACTCGGGGTTAGCGCGGCTCAGGTTGCCGGTGATCTGGCGCACCTTTTCCGCGTAAGGCCGGGCCGCACGCATGCGGTCCTGCGCCTTGCGCATTTTGGAGGCGGCGACCATCTCCATGGCTTTGGTGATCTTCTTGGTGTTCTCCACCGATTTGATCTTGCCGCGTATTTCCTTGCCTGCTGCCATTGCTGCTCCTTTATCGGGTCAATGGGCCGGTTCAGTACGTGCCGGTTTTCTTGAACTCGGCAATGGCGGCGGCCAGCTGGGCTTCAGCATCCTTGTCCATGGCCTTGTCGTTTTCCAGCTTGGCCAGCAGGGCCGCGTACTTGTCCTTGAGGTGGGCGTGCATGCCGGCCTCGAAGGGCAGGACCTGCTTGATCTCGATGTCGTCGAGGTAGCCCTTGTTCACGGCGAACAGCGTGGAAGCCATCAAGGCGATGGACTGCGGGCTGTACTGGGCCTGCTTCAGGAGTTCGGTCACGCGGGCACCGCGGTCCAGCTGCTTGCGGGTGGCTTCGTCCAGGTCGGAAGCGAACTGCGCGAACGCAGCCAGTTCACGGTACTGGGCCAGGTCGGTACGGATACCGCCGGACAGGCTCTTGATCAGCTTGGTCTGGGCAGCACCACCAACGCGCGACACCGAGATACCGGCGTTGATGGCGGGGCGGACACCAGCGTTGAACAGGCTGGTTTCCAGGAAGATCTGGCCGTCGGTGATCGAGATCACGTTGGTTGGCACGAAAGCGGACACATCGCCGGCTTGCGTTTCGATGATGGGCAGTGCGGTCAGCGAGCCGGTCTGGCCCTTGACTTCACCCTTGGTGAAGGCTTCCACGTAATCGGCGTTGACGCGAGCAGCGCGCTCCAGCAGACGGCTGTGCAGATAGAACACGTCGCCGGGGTAGGCTTCGCGACCTGGCGGGCGGCGCAGCAGCAGCGAGACCTGGCGGTAGGCCACAGCCTGCTTGGACAGATCGTCATAAACGATCAGGGCGTCCTGGCCGCGATCGCGGAAGTACTCGCCCATGGTGCAGCCGGAGTAGGCCGACAGGTACTGCATGGCAGCGGATTCAGAGGCCGAAGCGGCCACGACGATGGTGTAGTCCATCGCGCCGGCTTGCTCCAGGGCACGCACCACGTTCTTGATCGACGAGGCCTTCTGGCCAATCGCGACGTAAACGCAGGTCATGTTCTGACCCTTCTGGTTGATGATGGCGTCGATGGCCACGGCGGTCTTGCCGGTCTGGCGGTCGCCAATGATCA
>MGZO01000018.1:1712-2933 GCA_001802655.1 Hydrogenophilales bacterium RIFOXYD1_FULL_62_11 | reverse complement strand
CTGGCTGGTCCACCGATTTACGGGCGATCACGCCCGGAGCGACCTTTTCGATCACGTCGGTCATCTTGGCGTTGATCGGGCCTTTGCCGTCGATCGGAGCGCCCAGGGCGTTGACCACGCGGCCGATCAGCTCGGGGCCGACCGGCACTTCCAAAATGCGGCCCGTGCACTTGACGGTCTCGCCTTCGGAGATGTGTTCGTATTCACCCAGAATCACGGCGCCGACAGAGTCGCGCTCGAGGTTCAGGGCCAAGCCGAAGGAGGGCACGCCATCCTTGTTGGCCGGGAATTCCAGCATTTCGCCCTGCATCACATCGGACAGGCCGTGCACGCGGACGATACCGTCGGTCACCGACACCACGGTGCCCTGGTTGCGCACATCACTCGATGCGCCCAGACCCTCGATGCGGGACTTGATCAGTTCAGAGATTTCGGCGGGATTGAGTTGCATGACTCTTTCCTTCTTTCGTTAAATGGGATGAGGGCGCGCCCGGGATTCGACCAACGGGCTTCAAGCCGTTAGCGCAACTTTCATTTGTTCCAGGCGGGCTTTGACCGAAGTGTCGAGCACCTCGTCACCCACCACCACGCGAACGCCACCGATCAGGTCGGGCTGGAGCTCAACCTTCAGGTTGAGCTTGCGTCCAAAGCGTTTTTCCAGCACACCCGAAAGATCGGCCAGCGCAGCGCTGTCCATCTCGAAGGCGCTGTGGACCACAGCGTCGGAACTGCCTTGCTGGGCGTTTTTCAACGCCCGGAACTGCTCGGCGATTTCGGGCAAAGCGGCCAGACGACCGTTCTCGATCACGATGCGCAGAAAATTCTGCGCCGGCGTGGACAAGCCGGCTTTGAGCACGCCGGTGATGACACCGAACACCTGCTCGCTGGAAGCCTTGGGGCTGTCGGCGAACTGGCGCAACTGCTCGTTGCTGGCGATGGCTGCCAGCTCATCAAGCCAGACAGCGGTGCCGGCGGCATCTGCGCCAGCGGCTTTGAACAGCGCGTCCGCGTAAGGACGGGCGATGGTTGCGATTTCGGCCATGGTCTACCTGTGGATGCCTGCTGGGGAAGCGTGGAGGATCGCGGGATCAGAGTTCGGTCTTCAGGCGGCCCAGCAACTCGGCGTGAACACCGGCGTTGACTTCGCGCTTGAGGATCTGCTCGGCACCTTTGACAGCCAGGGAAGCCACTTCTTCGCGCAGCGCCTCACGGGCTTTGACG
>MGZO01000018.1:0-1693 GCA_001802655.1 Hydrogenophilales bacterium RIFOXYD1_FULL_62_11 | reverse complement strand
CGGCGCTCGGCATCGGCCAGACGGATGGCGGACTCGTTGCGCGATTGGCTCAACTCTTCTTCCACGCGCTTGTTGGCGACAGCGAGCTCGGACTTGGCTTTTTCAGCCGAGGCCAAGCCTTCGGAAATCTTCAACGCACGCTCGTCAAGGGCTTTGGCGATGGGTGGCCACACGAAGGTCATCGTGAACCACACCAGGATCGCAAAAACGACGGCCTGCGCGAAGAGGGTTGCATTGATATTCATCGCAACGCCTTTCTGTGTGTTGACAAGGGAGTAGACGCGCTTGCTGCGGCATGGACGGCGCTGGTGCGACCGGGCTCAGAGCCCGGTCACCTCTGGCCGCCGCGCACGGCAGCAAGAACCATCAGGCCAGCGTGAAGGGGTTGGCGAAGGCGAACAGCAGGGCAATGGCCACACCGATCAGGAAGGCGGCGTCGATCAGACCGGCCAGCAGGAACATCTTGGTTTGCAGGTCGTTCATCAGCTCAGGCTGACGGGCGCCGGACTCAAGGAACTTGCCGCCCATCATGCCGATGCCAACCGAAGCGCCCAAGGCACCCAGACCGACGATAAGACCGCAAGCCAGTGCGACGAGACCCAGAACGTTTTCCATGATGTTTCCTTTGAGATGGAGAAAAGATTAAAGAGAAAGGGAGAGAGAAAACTCAGCGAACGGGAAACCCGCGCCGCTTAGTGAGCGTCATGCGCCTGCCCGAGGTAAATCAGGGCCAGCATCATGAAAATGAACGCCTGCAAGGTGATGATCAAAATATGGAAGATGGTCCACACCGTGCCTGCGATCACATGTCCGATGAAGAACAGTCCACCGCTGAGCGAGAAGGCGGCAAAACCACCCAGCAACGCAATCAGCATGAACACCAGCTCACCCGCGAACATGTTGCCAAACAACCGCATGCCGTGTGAAACCGTCTTGGCCACGAACTCGATCATTTGCATAGAAAAATTCACCACGCCCAGCAGCAGGGCCGCAATCGGGTTTTTGCTGGTGCCGAAAGGAGCGGTCACCAGCTCGTGCGACCAGCCGCCAAGGCCCTTGATCTTGATGTTGTAGAACAGGCAAAGCAACAGCACAGAGATCGACAGGCCCAGCGTGGTCGACAGGTCGGCGGTGGGCACCACGCGCAGATAGGCGTGGTGCGGATCGTGGCCGGTAGCCGAGTAGTACTCAGCCCAGAGACGCGGCAGCAGGTCGACCGGCAGCATGTCCATGAAGTTCATCATGAAAATCCAGACGAACACCGTCAGCGCCAGGGGAGCCACCAGCTTGCGACTCTTGGCGTTGTGGATCACCGACTTGGCCTGGCCATCCACCATTTCAACCAGCATTTCCACGGCAGCCTGGAAGCGGCCCGGCGTACCGGACGAAGCCTTGCGTGCAGCGCGCCAGAGCAGGAAACACACAAAGGCGCCGAGCACCACGCTGAACACCACGGAGTCCAGGTTGATGATCGAAAAATCCACAATGGATTGCTGCTTCTCACCCGAGTTGTTCAAATGAACCAGGTGGTGCCGGATGTATTCACCCGGGGTGATTGCGTTACCTTCAGCAGCCATGTTTGTTTGCGTCCATCAACCGATTTATTCAACGACGGGTCTGGATCCAGAATCCAAACCAGTACACCTTCAACACAAGCACCAGGCCCGCCACGAGGGCCAGCCAGTTCAGGTCG
>MGZO01000017.1:37418-46235 GCA_001802655.1 Hydrogenophilales bacterium RIFOXYD1_FULL_62_11 | reverse complement strand
CTGGTTGCCGCCCACATCATCGCCCGCGTGCACAGCGAAGTCGAAAACATTCTGCCTGCGGCGGCGGCATGATGGGCCCGACCTCCGGTGTCGCACTCGGCATGATCGAAACGCGCGGCCTGGTTCCTGCCATCGAGGCGGCGGACGCGATGACCAAGGCAGCGGAAGTGCGGCTGATCGGTCGCCAGTTCGTCGGCGGCGGTTACGTCACCGTCCTCGTTCGCGGGGAAACCGGGGCCGTGAACGCGGCAGTCCGCGCGGGTGCAGATGCGTGCGAACGGGTGGGCGATGGCCTGGTCGCCGCTCACATCATCGCCCGCGTGCATGCCGAAGTGGAAAACGTCCTGCCGACCGAAGCTGAAGCGGGCGGGGGTGGGCTCGACGGCGAAGTGGTCTGCATCGCTCTCTAGGCGAGAACAGGGCGTACTCAAGGAGCAAATGCATGGCAATGGATCCACGACTTCATGGGTATCTCACGCGGGCGCTCTGCCACGAAATGGCCGCAGTCCAGCAGTACATGGCGCAATCCAAGCTGTGCGACCTGTGGGGCATGGCGGAATACTGCAGCCATTTCCGGCAGGACGTCATCGAGGAGCTGGGGCATGTGGAAAGCCTGATGGAAGCATTGATCAAGCTCGGCGTGACGCCGAATGCCACGCAGCTGCCGGCGGTGCGCCTGGGGCGATCGATGGAAGAAATGTTCGCCATCGACCGCGTACTGGAAGTCGAGGCGGTGCGTCTGTATGAAGAAGCAGCGGCCTATTGCTGGCGGGTGCGCGACGACAGACACCACGCTTTGTTCTCAAAGATATTGCGCGATGAGCTGCAGCACCTGGACGAACTGGACAAGTTATCAGCTTCACTACTGACCAAGGAGAAACGTTGTGCCTGATGACATCAACCCGATTCCAAAGTGGCAACGGCAAGATCTGCCGCCGATGCTGAGCCGGCGATTCGAGTTTGCCTCGTATGGCGAAACCCGCTCATTTCTTGACGGCGTCGCCAAGGTGTCGGAAGCCGCCAGCTATTACCCCAACCTGAACTTCGGCAAGACCTACGCCAGCGTCACCATCGATGCCGACGGCAAGAAGCTCGGACCTGAAGCCGTGGCATTGGCGCAGCAGATCGATGCGCTGGTCCCCGAGGCCAATTAGGCCGCGCCATGACCGCCCTGCGGATAGCCGTTGCGAACCAGAAGGGCGGCACGGGAAAGACCACGCTAACGGTCAACCTGGCAGCAGGTTTTCTGCTACGCGGCAAGACGCTTGTGCTTGATGCCGATCCCCAGGGGTCGGCCGGACATTGGGCGTGGGTGGGCGGTGCGGACAGTGGCCTGCCGCCGATAGAGCGGGTTGACGCGGCGGCAGTGCGCACCCGCATCAAACAGGCTGCAGGCGCAAACCGTTACGTGCTGATCGATTGCCCGCCGCATCTGGAGTCGGATGTGCTGGGCCAGGTGATGGGGGCGGTGGATCTGTTGTTGATCCCGGTCCAGCCCTCGCCGCTGGATCTGTGGGCGAGCGTCGACATGACGGCCGCCGTGCTGGAAGCGCGTGCCGGCAATCCGCAGCTGCGGGCGTACATGGTGCTCAACCAGCTGGACGAGCGCAACGCATTGTCGCGATCGATGCACGAAGCGCTGGGAGTATTCGAGGTGCCGGCGCTGACAAATGGATTGGTTCGCCGGGCGGCATTTCGAAATGCCGCCATTGAGGGGAACAGTGTTTATGGTCTGGGCAAGCGTGGCGCGCGTGCGGCGCAAGACGTGGAAGCCATTATCGAAGAGGTATTGAGTTTATGAGCAAAGTGTCCAGCAAATTGGCCGCCGGCGTGAGCAAGGTGATCGCCAGGCAGG
Organism: Hydrogenophilales bacterium RIFOXYD1_FULL_62_11; assembly: GCA_001802655.1. Classification (GTDB taxonomy): domain Bacteria; phylum Pseudomonadota; class Gammaproteobacteria; order Burkholderiales; family Thiobacillaceae; genus Thiobacillus. Next base: position 44,380 of record MGZO01000017.1, on the reverse strand, counting down.
CAGCAGAGTCTGCGTCCAAAAAACCAATCGACGCCGACGTGGCTGAGCCGAAACCCACCGACAAGCGGTCCCCCGAGTCTCGGCCCCGCATGCCGGCCAGCCAGGCTGTGCCCGTGACGCGCAAACCGGACGACCAGCCCACGGCTGTTTGGCCAGATTAAGCCACGGCGTAATCCGACATCAGCAGCATGCCTGGGCTGCTGCAACAAGCCCGGGCGCTGAACCGTTTGTTATCCGGCCACGCATCGGTTGGCTGGGCGGGAGTTGGCCCAATTTTCCACTAACGCATCCATACATGAATGAAAAACCCTGCCATGTCGACGGAAACCCCTCTGCCTGGCTCGCGGGTTAAGCCAGCAACCGTGCCCATAACGTTCCTGTATCGCTTGTTTCCATTCCTGTCATGGTTTCCCATGACCCGGGACACGTTGCGTGCTGATTTTTTCGCAGGCATTACGGTTACGCTGATACTGGTGCCGCAGGCCATGGCCTATGCGCAGTTGGCCGGGTTGCCGGTGGTGTACGGCCTGTACGCCGCATTCCTGCCGGTCATCGTGGCATCGCTGTGGGGTTCGTTGCGCCAGCTCCATACCGGGCCCACCGCGATGTTGTCCCTGATGTCGGCCGCCGCCCTGATTCCCTACGCCAGCACCGGCACCGAAGAGTTCATTGCGCTGTCAGTGATGCTGGCCCTGATGGTGGGCATTCTGCGGCTGACGCTGGGGCTGTTCCGTCTAGGCTTGGTGGTCAATTTCCTGTCGCATCCGGTCATCATCGGCTTCACCAATGCGGCGGCGCTGATCATCGGCCTGTCGCAGCTCAACAAGCTGATCAACGTGCCCATGCCAAGGACGGAATTCTTTCTGTCGGACTTGTGGGTGGTGCTGCAGCAGCTGGGGAGCGCCCATTGGCCCACGCTGATGTTCGGCCTGACCGCCTTCGCCCTCATTTTCGGTCTGCAGAAATTCCTGCCGCGTTTCCCCGGCATTCTGATCGCCATTGTTCTCACCACGCTGGTCAGTTATTTCGTCGGCTTTGAGCGCAGCTCGACGGTGCCGATGGACGCCATCCAGGACCCCAGTGTGAAGCGGCAGCTTGTCCAACTCAGCCAGATCAAGAGTCAGCTCAAGCAAAATGACGCAGTGCTTCGCACGCTACAGGCTGAACGCTCGACGCTGGAGCAGCAGGAGCAAGGCAGCGAGTTGAGACGGATGGAGGTCGCAACGCAGATTGAACACAAAAAGGCATTGAATAAAGTGCTCGAGGAGCAGGAATTCAAGCTGCATGTTTACCTGAACCATATTGATCTGGCCCGGGAATCGGCTGCAGATGGCAGTGCCATGTTTGTCGCCGCAGGGCTCCGGCCTGAGGGCGAGCCATTGGGCATCGGGCATTGGCGATTTGCCAAGCTGGAGGGTGACCAGATCAAGCTTACCGGCGGGGGTGAGGTGGTGGGGGCGATTCCCGCCGGGCTGCCGGGGTTTCAGGTGCCGCATATTGACTGGAAGCTGGTATTGCCGCTGCTGCCAGCCGCGCTGATCATGGCGCTGCTGGGTTTCATGGAAGCTACCTCCATTTCAAAGGCGATCAGCGCCAAGACTGGTCAACGCCCCGACACCAACCGGGAACTGGTGGGCCAGGGTTTGGCCAATATTGTGGGCAGCTTTTTTCATGCCTACGTTGTGAGCGGATCCTTTTCGCGCTCTGCGGTCGCCGCGCGTGAAGGAGCAAAGACAGGTCTGTTCGCCATCATCAGCGCGCTCGGCGTGATGCTGGCCATCCTGTTCTTCACGCCGATGCTGTATCACCTGCCGCAGGCGGTGCTGGCGGTGGTCATCATGTTCGCCGTATTCGGTTTGATCCGGGTCAAGGCGCTGATCCACGCATGGTCAGTCAACCGGCTGGACGCGATGATAGGCATCGCTACGTTTATTGCCACGCTGGCCATGGCCCCCGCACTGGCCAATGGCATTGTGGTCGGCGTGGTGTTCACGATCGTTCTTTACATGCTGCGCAACATGCGCCCGCGTGCGGAGATTCTTGGCCGCCATCCGGACGGCGCGCTGGGAGGCATCGATACACACGGCCTGGCGGCGATCAGCGAGCATTACGTGGTGATGCGTTTCGACGGCTCGCTCAATTTCGTCAACGTGGCTTACTTCGAGGAGGTGGTTCTCGAAGCGCTGGAACGCTTTCCGGCTGCGCAAGCCATCCTGGTCATTGGCAACGGCATCAACGATGTGGATGTGTCTGGCGAGGAGAAGCTGCGTTCTCTGGTACAGCAGCTTAAGGCAAGGGGCGTGGAGCTGTTCTTCAGCAGCCTGAAGCGGCAGGTCATGCTGGTGCTGGAGAAGGGCGATCGATCCGGCGCGATCCCGGCTGATCATATTTTTAAAACGAAGGAACTGGCGGTTCGGGTGCTCGAGGAACGCTACGGCAATCACTAAACCTGCAAGGCAGCACGTGGCCAGTTTGATCCATGCGGCACCAGGCGGTTTGAAGCTGCCGGGATTGGCAAATGGTTTGCGCATGCGCGACGTTTCGCAGCGCAGCACGTGAAGGTTGCAGCGTTTAGGTCCAGCCAGTCGTGTCACCGGCGCGGTGCGGGACTGAGTACAGTCATCAGGGAGAGTTTGGATTTATGAATATAGTTGCCAACAAACTGACGGGCGGAATCCGCAAGGTTAAAGCACAACAGACCGTTCCTGCCGCCACAGCCAAACAGCCTGCGCCGCAGGTTGACCAAGGCAAAACCGAACCGGCCGCGATACCCGGGCGCATCGGTACGGGTAGCGCTTTCAATTCCTCCCGGGTGTGGCCGGCCTAGCAAAGCACACGGCGCCGAGTGGCGACTTTCCAGCATCTTGTTGAGCGGTAAAATCAAGCGCAGGGCCTTGGCGGTATCTGCACGGGACTGCGTTCCAGGTGTTCTGGCTTGCCTTGCAAGCCCACCGACACAATGCACCCGTTGCGCATGGGTTGTCTTGCCAAGCGTGGCGGATTGGGCCGGTTGATTCAGTCGGAGAGCAAGCGTGTGTGCTGGGTGCGGCGTCGGGCTTGTAGTCCGGATATCAATGAACACGTACGCGGCTGGATCGGCACGAATACAGCATTACCCGGGGCAAACATCCTCGCTCACTCCGCCAGAAAAGGGTTTTCTCGCCGCTCATGGCCAAAGGTCGACATCGCGCCATGCCCCGGCACAAAGCGCACGTCGTCACCCAGCGGAAAAAGCTTTTCGCGGATCGCCCGGATCAGGTCCGCGTGTTTGCCGCGCGGAAAATCGGTGCGGCCGATCGAGCCCTTGAACAGCACATCGCCGACGAAGGCGAGCTTGTCGCCGCGCTCGAAAAACACCACGTGGCCGGGCGTGTGACCGGGGCAGTGCAGCACCTCGAAAACCAGCGAACCCACTGCGACGCAATCGCCGTCTTCCAGCCACTGGTCGGGTGAAAACGCGACGGCCGGCGGAAAGCCGAACAGCTCGGACTGTTGCGGCAACAGATCAAGCCAGAATTGCTCCTCGCGCTGCGGGCCGATGATGGGAATCCCCAACGCGTCGCGCAATTCCACCGCCGCGCCGACATGATCGAGGTGGCCGTGAGTGAGCAGGATTTTTTCCAGCGTGAGGCCGCGCGATTGCACTTCGGCCAGCAGGCGTTCTGCTTCGCCGCCGGGATCGATCAGCGCCGCGCGGCCCGCCGCGTCCCACACCAGCGAGCAGTTTTGTTGATACGGGGTGACGGGGAGAATGGTAAATTCCATGCACGCCATTATCCCGCATCCCGACATGTCCGCACCCGACGCTCTGCTGCTCGTTTCCACCCACTGCCCGCACTGCCCGGCGATGCTGACGGCGCTGACCGATCTGCTGAAGCAGGGCGTCATTGGCCGCCTCGAAGCGGTCAACCTCGAACAGCGGCCCGACATTGGACAATCGCTCGGGGTGCGCTCTGTGCCATGGCTGCGTATTGGCCGTATCGAACTCGCCGGCGTGCACAGCAAAACCGAACTCGCCGAGTGGGCCGCCAAGGCCGACAGCGAAGCCGGCATCGCCGACTGGTTTCACCTGCTGCTGAAGGAAGGCCAGCTGCCCAAAGCGCAGGCGATGATCGAAGCCGACCCTGAGCTGCTGGCAGCGGTGTTGCCGATCGTTGGCAACGTCGACGCCAGCCTCAACGTGCGTCTGGGCGCGGGCGTGCTGCTGGAAGAATTCGCCGGCAGCGACCCGTTGCGCGTACTGCTGCCGCGCCTGGGCGAGCTGTCGCAACACGCCGATGCGCGGGTGCGCGCGGATGCTTGCCACTATCTGGGATTAACTAGTGATGCGACTGCGCGAGCCTGGCTGGAAGCACGGCTAGCTGATGAGGATGCCGATGTACGCGAGATCGCGGCGGAGAGTTTGCAGGGCATTTCGAGTTGAACACACGGAGCATACTTATGCGAGGCGCGTGTCTTTGCGGTGAAGTTGAGTTTTCAGTGTCTGGCCTGCTACCTGACATATACCAGTGCCACTGTTCCTTGTGCCGCAGGGTGACAGGTTCCACAGCAAATGCAGCGATGATTGTTCCCGATAAAAATTTTAAATGGGAACGGGGGCAGGAAAAGATCACTTCATATGTAAAAGAATCCGGCTACCGTTCAGATTTTTGTTCAAAATGCGGAAGCCCCGTCCCCAACCCGCTTCAGGGGAGAAATGAATACTGGATACCCGTTGGCTTGTTTGAAGACCATGTGGGTTTGGAAGTGGGAGCGCATTTGTACGTGGGATCAAAAGCAAGTTGGGAGTCAATTAGCTCTGACGGCGTTCAATACCAGGAAACACCAGGTCTGGAGCGCCTGCTGAACGTACTTCAAAAAAACCTGGTGCGTAAATAGACAGCAAGCGTAGGGCGGATGAGCAGAAGGCGGTATTCGCCATATGCCAGCGTCACATCTGATGAGGGTGACGATGTGCGGCGATCGCGGTGGAGAGTTTGCAGGCGATTTCAGATTAGCGCTTTAATTAATACGGAGCGGATATGAAAATCAAACAATATCAAGTGGATGCCTTCGCTACCCGGGTCTTTGAAGGAAATCCGGCTGCCGTGTGCCCGCTGGAAAGTTGGCTGGATGACCGACTTTTGCAAGCCATCGCTGAAGAAAACAATTTGTCTGAAACGGCTTTTTTTGTGCCAACGGAAAAGGGCTTTCATCTGCGCTGGTTCACCCCGGTGGCGGAGATCGATCTGTGTGGCCATGCCACATTGGCCTCGGCACATGTCCTCTTTAGTCTTTTGGGGTATGCCAAGCCTGTCATTACTTTTGAAACGCGCAGCGGTGATCTATTGGTGAAGCAGATTGGCTCGCTACTGGAAATGGATTTTCCGGCTTCCTTACCCGCTCCCTGCACCCTCCCCGAAGCCCTGGCGCAAGGACTCGGCCAGTGTCCGCTGGAAGTGTTGGCGGCTGACGATTACATCGCCGCATTCGACAGCGAAGCGACCATTCGTGCGATCAAGCCCAATCAGGCACTGCTCGCCCAGCTCGATTTGCGTGGCGTCATCGTCACCGCGCCCGGCACCACCGTCGATTTTGTCAGCCGCTTTTTCGGGCCAAAATACGGCATCCCGGAAGACCCGGTTACCGGCTCGGCGCATTGCGCGCTTGCACCGTATTGGGCTGAAAAGCTCGGCAAGAACATTCTGACTGCACGGCAGGTTTCCAAACGGGGCGGTTATCTCACCTGCGAAGTCAAAGCCAACCGCGTGGCGCTATCGGGAAATGCGGTCACGTTCATGGAAGCTGACATTTCGTTCTGACAGGGTTACTGCATATGCCGCACGTTTTAATCATCCACGAAGTCGCCGCCTACCCGGCCTGGAAAGCCGTGTTCGACGCACCTGATTCATCTATTTGCAGTCCATCGAGCGCGGGATGCTTTGAGGTGATTTGATCTGGATACAGGTCATCAGGAACCTCCGCTGGATTCATAAAACCATTATTTTTTTGCGAAAGCCACAACCATGAACACGTCGTTATTAGCCTGCCTCTCCATCGTATTGACCGGCCTGCTGGCTCAGGCCTCACACGCCGCCGAGGCTGCCCCGCCCGATACGCTTAAAAGTGGCAAGCAGGTTTACAACGAGGTTTGCATGGCCTGTCACGACACCGGTGTGGCGCATGCGCCGAGGTTCAGGAACAAGGCCGACTGGGCGCCGCTCATTGAGGAAGGCCAGGGCATCCTGACGGCGCATGCCTGGGTGGGTGTTCGCGCTATGCCCGCCAAGGGCGGCAAGCCGGAACTCCGGCTGGTCGAGTTTTCCCGCGCGGTGGCCTACATGGCCAGCCAGTCGGGCGGTGACTGGGAAGACCCCGACGCCGGGATGATGAAAAAAATCCGGCACGAGGCAGAAGAGCGGCTGGAGAAGGCGATCAAGGAGGCGCAGGCCATGAAGCAGGAGTTGCATCGCCTGAATGAAGAAGATGACTGAGGCCTGGTGCGCGGTTGGCGCAGAACCGCTGATTGACCGCACCCGATAACCAGGCGTCACGCGGCCTCGGCAGGCTCAATACCCGCGCCGATTGCATTGGCGGATAATGCCCGGCTTAGCCCATCCAACAAAAGCACGCCGCATGCAAAAAGAAGTCAAAGAAAAGCCTCAGTACGCCATCGTGGCGTCGGTACAACTGCCGGGGGTGAGCGACCTGGAATTCGAGGCGTCGCTGACCGAACTGCGCGAACTCGCCAAGACACTGGGGTTTACGGTCACCCGCACGTTCACGCAGAAGCGCTCCGGTTTCGACGCGACGGCCTATCTGGGCGTCGGCAAGCGGCAGGAGATTCGCCGCTTTGTGGGCGAACCGGGCGACGAAACCGAGCCCGACGCTGAACCGCAGAACCCCTTGCATCGGCTGTCCAATTTCGTCGAGGGCCTGGATGAGGCGGCTCCGGTCTCGCCCGACCCGATCGACGCCATCTT
>MGZO01000017.1:14033-37173 GCA_001802655.1 Hydrogenophilales bacterium RIFOXYD1_FULL_62_11 | reverse complement strand
CAGGCGCATCAGGGGCTCGCCAGTGTGGCGCTGGTCGGCTACACCAACGCCGGCAAATCCACCCTGATGCGCGCCCTGACCGGGAGCGAGGTGCTGGTCGCCAACAAGCTGTTCGCGACGCTCGACACCACGGTGCGCACGCTTTATCCCGAGAGCATCCCGCGTGTGCTGGTCAGCGATACGGTCGGCTTCATCAAAAACCTGCCGCACGGGCTGGTCGCGTCGTTCAAGTCCACGCTCGAGGAAGCGCTGGATGCCTCGTTGCTGCTGCATGTCATCGACGCCAGCGATCCCGGCTTTGAACGGCAGATCGAAACCACCGAAACCGTGCTGCGCGAGATCGAGGCGCAGGATGTGCCGCGCCTGCGCATTTTCAACAAGATCGACCACGTCGGCGACGCCGCGGCGCAAGCCGAATGTGAAGCCGCGCTGCGCGCCAGCTACCCCGATTGCATTGTGATGAGCGCGCGCCGTCCGGACGACGTCGCGAAACTGCACCGGGCGATCGTTGCATTCTTTCAGCGGGATCTGATCGAGGCCGAACTTTTCCTGCCCTGGACGGCGCAGCAACTGCGAGGGGAAATTTTCGCGCGCTGCGAGGTGCTGGAGGAGCGCGCCGACGATGACGGCGCATTTTTCCGCGTTCGCAGCGACCAGGAGACGCTGAGCAGCCTGCGCGAGCAATTGGCCCAGGCGTAGGTTTACGCGCACCCATGTCCGTCCCCGCCGCTTATCTGGGCGTCATTCTCATCTGGTCGACCACGCCGCTCGGCATTCAATGGAGCGCGCAGGGGGCGACGTTCAGTTTCGCGGTGATGGCGCGGATGCTGATCGGGCTGGCAATCTGTCTGGTTTTGTTGCGCGCGACGCGTACCGAATTTCCGTTTACCCCGACGGCGCGGCAACTGTATCTGGTCAGCGGGCTGTCGATTTTCGTGGCGATGCTGCTGACCTACTGGGGTGCGCTGCACATTCCGTCGGGACTGATTTCGGTGATTTTCGGGCTGTCGCCGCTGCTGACCGGGGTGTTCGCGGCGCTGTGGCTGAGTGAGCGAACGCTTACTCCGTTGCGCCTGCTGGGCCTTGCGCTGGCCTTGGGGGGGCTGTGGTTTGTTTTCGGCCAGCCGTGGCCGGGCGATAGCCGCGCCACCCTTGGCATCGCCGCAGTGCTGGCGGGAATGACGGCGCAGGCGCTGGGGCTGGTGTGGATCAAGCGGCTCAACGTGCGCGTCTCGGCGCTGGCAATCACCACCGGCTCGCTCGGGGTGGCGACGCCGTTGTTCGTGCTGGCCTGGGTCGTCGCCGACGCGGCGCAGCTGCCCGCCGACATCACGCCGCGCGCGGGGGCGGCCATGGTGTACCTCGGGGTGTTCGGTTCAGTGGTGGGCTTTACCCTGTATTACTACGTGATCAAGCACATGGACGCCGGACGGGTGGCGCTGATTACGCTGATCACCCCGGTGTCCGCGCTGCTGCTGGGGCAGGCGCTCAACGCCGAATTCATTCCGGCGCGCGGCTGGGTCGGCATTGCGCTGATCGGCGCGGGGCTGCTGCTGTACGAATGGCAGGCGCTGCTCGGATTAAGGTCGGCGACCAGGACCGATCAAGAACGGCTACCCACTTCCTTCGATTAAGCCATGCGAAATCTGTTCCACAACCTGCTCGCCGGTTTTCGTCTGGCGTTATTTTTCCGGGTGCATTCGACCGACTTCCGGGTGTCAATCCGTCAGCTGGCGTGGCTGCTGCTGATCGAATTCGCGCTTGGACTCGGCATCAGCTATGCCATGCTGGAAGGCGCCGGCCGCTTCAATCCTGATGTGGTGGTGCAGGCGCTGGCCTCGGTGACGCTGACGCTGGCGGTGGCCGCGCTGCTGGCGGCCTGGCTGCGCACCCCTGCGCTGTTGCTGGGCTATGCCGTCGCCGCCACCGCGATGGCACCGATGCTGCTGGCCTACACCTATGGCGGCTACGCGCTATGGGAACGGCTCGATCCGGAACTGGAAGACTGGGTGTGGACGCTGCTCTGGCTGGCGCTGGTTGCCGCGCTGCTGGTGCGCGCGGTCAAGTTGTGGGTGCCGCTTGGGTTCTTTCGCCAGGCCGCAGTCGAACTCTTGCTGATGGGCGTGCTGCTCATCCAACTCGGGTTGCCGCAGCAGGACGCCTGGTATCCCGACGAGACAGGCGCCGATGACAGCGTGCTCGACATCGGCGGCCACGAAGCGCTGCTGTATCAACAGCCGCGCCTGCTCGATCGCACGCTGCAGACCCTGCGGGCGCAGCGTCCCGACATCAGCGACCTGTATTTCGTCGGCTTTGCCGGTTACGGCTGGCAGGACGTGTTCATGAAGGAAATGCACACCGTGCGCGCCTTGTTCGACAGCCGCTTCGACACGCGCGGCCGTTCGCTGGCGCTGATCAACAACACGCAAACCGAAGCCAGCGCGCCGATCGCCACTACCACTGCGCTGCGGACTGCGCTGGCGCACGTGGGCGGGCTGCTCGACCCGGAAGAGGACGTGCTGTTCCTGTTCGTCACCAGCCACGGCTCGGGCGAGCCGGCTTATCTGTCGGTCGACAACAACGACCTGCAGCTGACCCAGCTGACCCCCGCCCGCCTCAAGGCCGCGCTGGCGGCGACGCCGATCAAGTGGAAAGTGATCGTGGTCTCGGCCTGCTATTCCGGCAGCTTCATCCCCGCGCTGCAGGACGACAACACGCTGGTGATCACCGCCTCGCGTGCCGACCGCAATTCATTCGGCTGCGATGCGAAGAACAGCATGACCGATTTTGGCCGTGCCTACTTTACCGAGGCGCTGAAGCAGACCCGGTCATTCACCGAGGCGTTCAAGCTGGCCAGCACACGCATCGCCGCACGTGAAAAAGCCGAAGGCCTGACGCCCTCGCAACCGCAGATGTCGTTGGGCAAGGCCTTCGCCGCCAAGTGGCAAGGTCTTTATGACTGATTGGGTTTTGAGCGGTTCATTATTGCGAGCGCACTGAAGGGCGCTCGCAATGACAAAGCTGCGGACTTGTTCAGGGTTTTCTAGTACCCGGCTTCCTTGATCGCCTGTTTGATCATCTTGTAATCCGCCTGCTTGTCGATGGCAAATCCCGTGACTTTGCTGTGGATGGTTTTTTGCAGGGACTGAATGACTTCCGGGCTGAGTGCAACGGCCGCTGCTCCCAGTTTGTCCTGTTCGGCCGCATTGAAGTGATCGCTTGCCATCAGGGTGAAATCCGGGGTGGTCGGCAAGGGATACCAGATTTCGTACTCGCCCTTACCAACCAGCTCATCGGCCAGCTTGCTGCGTAGGCTACCTGCCTGGGCATAATCACGCTGCATGGCCAGCATCACATCTTCCTGGGTTTTCAAATTTATGAAGTTTGCCACTGCCTGCTTGTTACGTTTGAGCGTGTAACGCGCCATCACGTCGAGCCAGGATTCCTTTTCAGTTAGCGCAACTGTCGTCACTGTCGCACCCTTGCGACGTACCAGCATGCCCGTCGCCTGGTCACGCACGCGTGCTACGGGCGAGTACTTATTGTCCAGCGCCGCAACCGCAACCGACGGCGGGACAAAATATAAGTCCATGCGGCCGTCTTCCATGGAGCGCGTAATGTGTTTGATGCTGCGGAACAACGTGGGTGTGCATTTCGCATCCAGCGTCGCCCCAAGTGCCTGTGCAAATGGCATGGCCCAGGTACGAAAATCCCAGGCAGGCACATCGGCCTTGCCAGTACCCGGATAAATCCCAATGCTAAATTCGGACTTCGCGGCATGAGCAGAAAACGGTAGTGCGGGTAGCAGTGCCAAGCTAGCCAGAAAGTGTCGTCTTAGCAATGTAAGCTCCTTGATTGGCGCAAATAGACCAGTTACACGTAACGGCATTTCGCTGGGCTACTTGATGGCTGGTGGCACCGATCCCGCTTGAACCGCGACGGTTTATTCGTGCGTGCGCGATTGGTCTGAAGACTTGAGCAAGGCGTCCGACGCTGTGCGGTTAGTCTGTATTACCGCTGCGCCGCCGCCGCGATAGGCATCGGGACGCGGCACGAACCAGCCGCAGACATTGGCGCGGACCTTGTCGAGTACTCGTTCGGCAGCAAGTTCGCGGCACTGCCTGGCGCGCCCGGCGTCGAAGTGGCGGCACATGCGGCAGGCGTGCAAAGCCGCGCGGCAACTCGGGCAGGTTTCGGTGCGCGACAGTGGCAGCAACACTGTGAGGGCTGTGCCGCATTTCCAGCATTGCAGGCTCATGGCGTCACCAGGGCGTGGTATTCCAGATCGGCCAGTTCGACCGCACGCAGCGCGCGTTCATGGGTCGCATTCAGGATGACCGGCGGGGCGACGCCCGCTTCGGCGGCTTCCAGCCAGCGCGCGGCGCACACGCACCAGCAGTCGCCCGGCTTGAGGCCGGGGAAATCGTATTCCGGCACCGGGGTGACGAGGTCGTTGCCGCGTTGCATTGAATACGCTAGAAACGCCTCGGTCATCCGGGCGCATACGGTGTGGCTGCCGAGGTCCTGCGGGCCGGTTTGGCACAGCCCGTCGCGCGTGAAGCCGGCCAGCGGTGCCAGGCTGCACGGCTGCAGCTCACCGCCCAGCACATTGCGTGAATTGCTCAAGGGGCTCTCCAGAAAACGCGATACGGAAAAAATAACACGGCGACCTCCTGCAGGGGCTGGCGGATCGACCGGGAGCAAGAACCAACGGGTTCATGATCAATTCGACGATGCGTTCGACGCCGCGCCTGAGCGTTCAGGGGGTGTCGGCGAAGGTGGGAGCGGATGGACCGACGAGATCGCCTGCCGCCGCCGCCTCGGCATGGCGGCGCTCGACATCCGCCAGCACGCTCGGCGCAGGGTAGCCGTCTGCGGGCAGCCGGTGCTTGACCTGATAGCGGCGCAGCGCAGTTTGCGTGCGCGGACCGGGCAGGCCATCCGGCTTGCCGGCGTCGAAGCCCAGCTCGTTGAGCGCTTTCTGCAGCGCCTTCATCTGCTCGGTCGTGAGCGACTCTGGATCGGTGGGCAGCGTGGCCAGCGCGCTGCCGCCCGCCACCTGATGCGCCAGTTGCGCCACCGAGAGGGCGTAACTGACCGAGCGGTTCCAGTCCATCACCACGTCGAAATTGTCGAACACCATGAAGGCCGGTCCTTGCCAGCCCTGCGGCACCAGAATGGCGGCGCGCCCCGCCACCCGGGGCAGTGCGCTGCCGTCCATCGCCTGTACGCCGCGTGCCGCCCACTCCGCCACCGACAGCCGATGCGCGATGCGCGCCTGCCGCCAGTCGAAGCCCGCGGGCAATTGCACCTCGATCGCCACCGGCTCGCCCGCGCGCCAGCCTGCGCGCGCGAGGTAGTTCGCCGCCGAATGCATCGCATCGGGCAGCGATTGCCACAGGTCGATGCGGGCATCGCCATCGCCGTCCACCGCATAGGCGCGGAAGGTCGAGGGCATGAACTGCATGTGCCCCATCGCCCCCGCCCACGAGCCGTTCATGTCGATGGCGGCGACATGGCCGGCGTCGATGATGCGCAGTGCGTCGAGCAACTGGTTGCGGAAAAAAGTGCTGCGGCGGCCTTCCCAGGCCAGCGTGGCGAGGCTGGCGGGAATGTTGAGCGACCCCATGGTGGCGCCGAAGTTGGTTTCCAGTCCCCAGAACGCGACCAGTACGTTTTTCGGCACGCCATACTTTTGCTCGACCGCGTCCAGCAGGGCGGCGTGCTCGGCCAGCTTGGCCTGGCCGCGTGCAACCTGGCTCGCGGTGACCCGTTTGCCCAGATAGTCGGCAAAGGTGCTGAGAAATTCGGGCTGCTGGCTGTCCAGTTGGATCACGCGTTCGGCCGGGACGAGGCCGGTCAGTGCAGAGTCGAGGGTGTCGGCCGAAATGCCCTGCGCCGCCGCGTCCTGGCGGAAAGCCGCCAGCCAGCTGTCGAAATCGCTCTGGGCGAAGGCGGGTGCGCTCACCCACAACGCGATCAGGAAAAAGAACTTACGCATTTTTCTGTAACCAGTATTCAAGTAATGCCAGATGCCACAGCTTGCTGCCCTGAATGCGTGTGTGATGCTGCTCGGGGGCATCCAGCAGTTTGTTGACGTAGCCTCGCTGATACAGGCCGCGCTCGCGGCACGCCTGCGAGTCGAGTATGTCGCGCATGAAATCAAGGAATTCGCCGCGCACGAATTTCAGCGCAGGCATCGGGAAATAGCCTTTCTTGCGATCGATCACCGCGTCGGGCACCAGGCCGCGCGCGATTTGTTTCAGCACATGCTTGCCTTCGGAGGCGAGCTTCATTTCCGCTGGCATCGACGCCGCCAGTTCGACAAGCTGGTGATCGAGGAAGGGCACGCGCGCTTCCAGTCCCCACGCCATCGTCATGTTGTCGACGCGCTTCACCGGGTCGTCGGTGATCAGCATCGTGGTATCCATGCGCAGCACCTGGTCGATGAAGTCGTCGGCGAACGGTGCGGCCAGATGCGCCGCGATGGTTTCGCTGGTGTAGTCCGGCCCGTGATACGCGGGCATGGCCATCTCGAGAAATTCATCGTGGTCGCGGTCGAAGTAGTGCTTGCGGAAGCGGTCGAGCGCTGAGCCGGACGTTTCCGCCGCCATGCGCGGATACCAGAAATAGCCGCCGAACACTTCGTCCGCACCCTGCCCGCTCTGCACCACTTTCACCGTCTTGCTGACCTGTTCCGACAGCAGATAAAACGCCACCGCATCCTGCGCAAACATCGGCTCGGACATCTGGTCCACCGCTTCGGGCAGGCGGCGCAATACGTCGGCATTGGGGATCAAAAACTTGTGATGGCGCGTGCCGTACATCGCCGCCACCGGGTCGGAGTATTCGAATTCGTTGCCGCGTTCTTCCGGCTGGTCTTCGAAGCCGACGGTAAACGTCAGCAAATCCGATACGCCCTGCTCGGCCAGCAGCGCCACCAGCAGGCTCGAATCGAGCCCGCCGGACAGCAGCACGCCGACCTTGACGTCGGCAATCTCGATGCGTTTTTTGACTGCCTGGCGCAGGCTTTCGTGGATCGCTTCGGTCCATTCCGCCTCGGTTTTGGGCTGTGCCGGACGCTCGGCCTTCAGCGACCAGTAGGTGCGGTGCCGCAACTTGCCCTGCGGATAGATCGTCAACGTGGTGCCGGGCGCGAGTTTGCGGATGCCGTTGTAGATCGTGCGCGGCGCGGGCACCACCGCGTGCAGGGTGAACAGATGGTGCAGCGCCACCGCATCGATGCCGGTATCCACGCCGCCCGCCGCCAGCAGCGCCTGCGGCGTCGAGGCAAAGCGCACCGCCGCGCCGGATTCGCTGTAATACAGGGGCTTGATGCCGAGCCGGTCGCGCGCCAGAAACAGGGTTTTGCGGTTCCAGATCGCAAACGCGAACATGCCATGCAGGCGTTCGACGCAGGCCTCGCCCCATTGCAGGTACGCCCGCAAAATCACCTCGGTGTCGCCGTCGGAATGGAACACGTGACCGCGCGCAATCAGCTCGGCGCGCAGCTCCGGGTAGTTGTAGATCGTGCCGTTGACCACCAGCGCGGTGCCGCTGGCGGCATCGATCATCGGCTGCGCCGAGCGCGGCGACAGGTCGATGATCGCCAGCCGCCGATGCCCCAGTTGCACCGCGCCGTCGGCGTGCCGGCCCTCCGCATCCGGGCCGCGCCGCGCCAGTCTGGCGAGCATGCGCGTCAGGATTTCGGGGTCGGGCGTGTGCCCGTCAAATCGGAATTCACCGGCTATGCCGCACATGGTTTTGCCTTTACGGGTTGGATTTCAGACGGCCGCTCACGCCCAGTATTTCGCCTTGTCCGGCAGCACCCAGCGCACCCCGCCGCGCGGGTCTTCCTTGTCGCCGCGATAGCGCGGGATCAGGTGTATGTGCAGGTGCGGCACGGTTTGCCCGCCGGCCTGGCCGTGGTTGATCCCTATGTTATAGCCGTCAGGCTGATGATGTTTGTCGAGCAGGCTTTTAGCCTGCGCCAGTGCCTTGAGCAGGGCGGCCTGTTCGGCTTCGCTGGCTTCGAACAGCGTGGCGAAGTGACGGCGCGGGATGATGACGGTGTGCCCCGGCGAGACCGGAAAGCCGTCCTTGTAGACCACGGTGAGTTCATCCTCCGCAAGGATGCGCTTGGGGTCGAGGTGGCAGAAGGGGCAGGGTTTTAAAGGGAGAGACGTCATGCGTAGTGGCTTCAGGGTTGATTCGGTCAATCGGTGATGAAAGATGCGGCAAGCGTGGACCGGCGCGGGATGCCATCAACACGATAGCGGGTGTTTCGTGGTTACGCCACCAGCGGCGGCTCGTCCATCAAGGCAATCTGCTCACGCAATTCGAGGATTCGCGCCTGCCAGTATTGCTGCGTATTGAACCACGGAAACGCGGCCGGAAAAGCCGGGTCGTCCCAGCGGCGGGCCAGCCAGGCGGCGTAGTGGATCAGGCGCAGGGTTCTGAGTGCTTCAACCAGATGCAGTTCACGCGGGTCGAATTCGGCGAAGTCTTCGTAGCCGGTCAGGATCTCGTTGATCTGCCCTTGCTGCTCGTCGCGTTCGCCTGACAGCAGCATCCACAGGTCCTGCACCGCCGGGCCCATGCGGCTGTCGTCGAAATCGACGAAGTGCGGGCCATCGTCGGTCCACAAGACGTTGCCGGCGTGGCAATCGCCGTGCAGGCGGATGGCGGCGACGCTGCCGGCACGCTGGTAGCAATGCGCCACGCTGGCGAGCGCGTGATCGACGACGCTGTTCCATGCCGGCGCCAGGTCCGGTGGCAGCCAGTTGCCCGCGCGCAGAAAATCACGCGAGGCATAGCCAAAAGTCTCGATGTTCAGCGCGGGACGGTGGGCAAAATCGGTCAGCGTGCCGACCGCATGAATGCGGCCAAGAAAACGTCCCATCCATTGCAGGGTGTCGGTGCGGTCGAACTCGGGCATGCGCCCGCCCTGTTTGGGGTAGACCGCGAAGCGGAAACCGGCATGGGTGTGAAGGGTTGCGCCGTTCAGTTGCAAGGGCGCGACCACCGGAATTTCGCGCGTGCTGAGTTCGGTCGTGTAGGCGTGTTCTTCCAGGATGGCGGCATCCGGCCAGCGTTCGGGACGGTAGAACTTGACGACGACAGGTGCGTCATCCTCCACCCCCATCTGGTAGACGCGGTTTTCGTAGCTGTTCAACGCCAGCAGGCGGCCGTCGGCCTTGAGGCCCGTGCTGTCGAGCGCGTCGAGGGCGCGGTCGGGCGTCAGTGCGGAATAGGGGTGGGACGCATCCATCATGGGCAGGGGCAAAGCGGCTATAACCTTAAAGGGTACAGGCACCTGAAAACACAAGGGAACAGATAATGCCTCAACTCGCCGCTTCCATCGCCCCCGCATGAAAACGTCCGACCCTTTTCGCATGGAACTTTCCCGCCACATCTGGGCGACCCGCTACCGCGCGGATGGCGAGGCCGACATCCGTGCCAGCTGGCGGCGGGTGGCGCAGGCCATCGCGCAGGCTGAAAGCGGTGAACGCGATCAATGGACCGCACGCTTTACCGCACTGCTGGACGATTTCCGCTTTTTGCCGGGCGGCCGCATTCTCGCCGGCGCCGGCAGCGGCCACCGGGTGACGCTGTTCAACTGCTTCGTCATGGGCACCATCGAAGACGACCTCGAACACATCTTCGAGGCGCTGAAGGAAGGCGCGCTGACCCTGCAGCAGGGCGGCGGCGTCGGCTACGATTTCTCCCCCCTGCGTCCGGCCGGTACGGTGGCCCAGGCGACCGGCAGCATCGCCTCGGGCCCGGTGTCGTTCATGCCGATCTGGGATGCCATGTGCGCGACGATGCTGTCGACCGGCGCGCGGCGCGGCGCGATGATGGCGACGCTGCGCTGCGACCATCCGGACATCGAAGTCTTTGTCGACGCCAAGCGCGACCCGGCGGCGCTGCGGCATTTCAACCTGTCGGTGCTGGTGAGCGATGCCCTGATGGCAGCAGTGGCAAACGACGGCGACTGGCCGCTGGTGTTTCCGGGACTTGCGGTGACGCGAACGCTGAAAGCGCGCGACCTGTGGCAGCGTATCCTGCGCGCGGCCTACGATACTGCCGAGCCCGGCGTGCTGTTCGTCGACACGATCAACCGCGAGAACACCCTGGCCGACAGCGAGACCCTGGCCGCCACCAACCCCTGCGGCGAAATTCCGCTGCCGCCCTACGGCGCCTGCGACCTCGGCTCGCTCAATCTCACCGCCTTCGTGATCGCGCCATTCACCGCCGATGCCCGTCTCGACCTTGATGCATTGGCGGCGGCGGCGCAGCTCGCGGTGCGCTTTCTCGACGACGTCATCGATGTCTCGCGCTACCCGTTGCCGGCGCAGGCGGAACAGGCACATCTCAAGCGGCGGATCGGTCTGGGCATCACCGGGCTGGCCGATGCGCTGGTGCTGCTGGGGTTGCGCTACGACAGCACAGCAGGGCGACAGCTGGCTGAACAGGCGATGCAGGCCGTGCGCGACGCCGCCTACCGCGCTTCGATCGAACTCGCGCGCGAAAAGGGTGCCTTTCCGGCGTTCACGCGCGATGCGTTTCTGGCGAGTGGCTTCGCACGCCGGTTGCCGCCAGCCATTCGCGAGGCCATCGCCGAACAGGGACTGCGCAATAGTCATGTGTTGGCGATCGCCCCGGCCGGCACCATCAGCCTCTTGGCCAACAACTGTTCGAGCGGCATCGAGCCGATTTTCGCCGCCGCGGCCGAACGCCGTGTGCTGCAGGCCGACGGCTGCTACCGCACCCACAGCGTGACCGACTACGCCATGCAGCTGTGGCAGCAGCGCGGCGGCAGCGGCGCGCCGCCTGCCTTCGTCGAGGCGCGGCAACTCGAGCCGCTCGCGCATCTGTCGATGCAGGCCGCGTTGCAGCCCTATGTCGACAATGCCATTTCCAAGACCATCAATGTCGCCGCCGACCTGCCGTTCGAGCGCTTCGCCGACCTCTACCGGCAGGCGCACGCGCTGGGACTCAAGGGCTGTACCGTGTTCCGCCCCAATCCGGTCACCGGCGCGATCCTCAGCGAGTCTGCGGCCGAGCGGGTACAGTGTTGCGGGATTGAACGCGAGGCAGACTGATTCCATGAGCATATCCAATACTCCCCGCATCGGCCTCGCGCTGGGCGGCGGTTCCGCACGCGGCTGGGCGCACATCGGCGTGATCCGCGCATTGAAGGACGCCGGGATCGAGCCAGACATCGTCTGCGGCACCTCGATCGGCGCGCTGGTGGGCGCGGCCTATGTGGGCGGCGAACTCGACCGGCTGGAAGACTGGGTGCGCAGCCTGCGCCCGCAGACGGTGGTGAGTTTTCTGGATTTTTCGCTCAACGGCGGGCTGATCAAGGGCGACAAGCTGATCGACTTTTTTCGCAGCCATTTTGTCGACCGCGAGATCGGCGACCTGGCGCGACCGTTTGGCGCCGTTGCCACCGATCTGCGGCGCGGCCGTGAAGTCTGGTTGCGCGACGGCCGGGTAACCGATGCCGTGCGCGCCTCGATCGCCTTGCCCGGGTTGTTTACGCCGGTGCAGCGTGACGGCAGATGGCTGGTCGATGGCGGACTGGTCAATCCGGTACCGGTGTCGCTCTGCCGTGCGATGGACGCCGACATCGTGATCGCCGTCGACCTGAATGCCGACCTGCTGGGTCGCCATCTCAAGCCGTGGCCGCATGCTGCCGGGAAGGCACGCAAGCAGACCGCAGCCGAGCCCGATTCGCTGACCGATGGAGTGATGGCGCGCATCCAGTCAGGCATGTCGCAGCTCGGCATCAACTCGCGCGACGAACTCGGTCCGCCCGCCATGCTCGACGTGCTGGCCTCCAGTATCAACATCATGCAGGTGCTGATCACGCGCAGCCGGCTGGCCGGTGAGCCGGCCGACCTGATGATCGCGCCGCAGCTCGCGGAGCTGGGATTGATGGAGTTTCATCGCGCGGCCATGGCGATCGATGCCGGCAAGCGTGCGGTCGCATTCGCCCTGCCATCGCTGCAGATGCGGCTGGATGGCGTGAACGCTGGGTGAGACTGGGGTGCGCTAAGGCTGGGTGGCGCACAGCGCCAATTTGCGCGCACGATCCAGCCGTTTGATCGCCGCTTCGCGCTGCGATGCCTCGGAACGGGTGGCGGTCGCTTCGCACCAGGCCAGCTGCACCGGGCGGCGGCTACGGGTATAGCGCGCACCGGCCGGGCCGTCGCCGTTATGCTCGGCGAGCCGGCGCTCGAGGTCGGTGGTGATGCCGGTGTAGAGCGAGCCGTCGGCGCAGCGCAGCAGGTACACCCACCAGACTGCGCCAGTCGTTACGGCAACCGGGGTCGGGCCGGACTCAGACGTCAACCGCGATCTCTTGGGTCCACAGCAAGGCATCCATGTGCACGGCGTTGATCTCTGCGACGTCGCGTCCGATCTGGGCAGACAGGGTTTCGATGCTGGCGAGATCGTCCTGTTCGCAGGCAATGGCCAGCGCCAGATAGGGCGCATAGGGACCGCGCTGCGAGACGATGGCTTCGGTGATTTCGATCGGCAGGCTGACCTGTTTCAGCACCTGCTCCATCGGCATGCGCATCACCACGTCGAGCAAAGAAAACAGGCCGGTGACGAAGACTTCGTCGCGCGCCTTGGCAAACAGCGCCTTGCTCGCCAGTTGCTCGGCCACGCGGGCGCGCACCAGGGCATTTTCCAGTACCGCCGAGTCGAGTTCCTGTGCCTGGCCACCGGTGAACAGGATCAGGGTCAGCCAGCGATAGAGTTTGTCCTGCCCCATGATCATGAGCGCCTGCTCGATGCCGCCGACCTTGTGCAGCAGGCCGATGCCGGGGGAATTCACATAGCGCAACAGACGTACCGACAGCGCCGGATCGTGGCGGAACTGCTCGACCAGCTCGGACTGTTCGGCGCCGGTGCGCACCCGGTTCATCAGATCCAGCACCTTGGCGCGCGAGGGTCCGAGAACGGGCGAATCGAGCTTTTCATTGCGGGTGATGAAGGGCCCCATGAAGCGCGCGAACTGCAATTTGTGGCACATGTGGAACGCTTCCAGCGTTTGCACATCGGTCGCCACAAACTGCTTGCCCGCAGCCAGCTTGGAAATGGCCGTCATCTGGGCGGTGATGACGGGAATGTCCTCGCTGCTGACGTCCAGCATCACATAATCGATCATGGGCAAGAGGGGGTGCCGCGCAGGGGAGATCAGGGCATTGGCATCCAGCGCAAAGCTGTGACCCGCTGCCTTCATTTCCGTCATGTGGGCCAGCAGGGCGTCGTCGATCCCGGTGTTGGCGTTCACTTTCAGCAGCCACACCGTGCCGGCTGGCGGCCAGGCCGCGATCAGCGGGTGATCCAGCGAAGCCGGGGAAATCGGGATGAAGGCTTGACGCTGCGCCAGCAGGCGCGAGACCTCCATGTTGTTCAGGTTGTTGAGCAGGGTTTCGTCGTACAGGCGCTGCACGTCGGGCAGGCTGGCATCCTCCAGTTCGTCTGGCGCACGCCGCAGCATGAAGGTGTAGGCCGCCACTTTCTGGTCGCGACCGAGCATGGCTTCGCGACGCATGACCGAGCCCGCCTTGGCAGCCGGTGCGGCCTTCGGGGCTGCGCCGACCGCTGCTTTGGCCAGCGGGGGCGGCGAGGGTTCGGAGGGTTTACTGCCGGACAACATTCCTACAAGACGACCTAGCACGGGGTGCTCCTTCAAAAAATCAACACTGGGCAACGTGGTGGATAGCGGCCATTTTTTGCCGGACTGAAGCCGATTCGCCACAAAATTGTTCGCGCCTGACACCCGGCTGACAGGCGCTGCGGCTGCGGTTAAAGTGCGCAACCATGCAGATCGAATGTTATGCCCAGCGCCTGCTCAACCCGTTTCGGGGGGTGGTGCATGTGATTCGCTACCAGTCCGCCGAGGCGGTGACGACTGACGGCATCGAATGGGACATTTATGTTTCCAATGACGCGCTGCTCGAAGACCTCGGGCGTGCCGGCCGGCGCGCGCAGGTCTCCGACATCCGCTATGGTCACTGGTCGGCGGAAAAAGGCCTCAAGCGCGGACCGCTGTATCCCTCCGACGATTTCAAGCGGCTGGAAAATATGGGCGCGGTGGCCTACGAACATCTGCTCAAGGTGCATCGCGACGTGCCGTTCAAGTTTCGCGACCCGTTCGAACTATGGCTGCTGGATCGTGACAGCCAGCCGCTGGCGCTGCTGCACAGCGTGCGTACCGATAGCGAGACCGACACCAAACCGCCGCTCGACTGGCGCGCCGGCATGGCGGCGCACGAACATTTCCGCACTGCGGCAATCCCCGGTCTGGCCGGGTCCGCCGGAGAATATCTCACGCGTTATGTGAATGGTCTCGCCAGTGGCGTCGCGCAATGGTTTCATCGTTCGGACGATGGCGCCGGACTGGGCCTGCACACCCTGAAAGGCGGCGATGCCCTGCGTGGGCGCGTGCTGGAGGCGGAGGCTTTTGCGCCGCTGTTCATCGCAACTGCGGGCATGGATCCGTCCCACACCCGGCTGGTGCATGACTATTTTGCCTGGCAGGCACCGTGGATGCTGCTGCTGTCGCATCTGGACAACGGAACGCGGGTGGCGCTGGAAGCCGCTGCCTGTCAGCAGGCGGAATCCATCGAAAAGCATTTCCGCCTGTATCCGGTCATCCTCGATCAGCCGGCATTGCAGGCGGCGCGGGTGGAAGCGGCATTGGTGCGCAGCCAGCCGCGGCCGAACAATCAGGATGAGGTGATGTCGATGTCTTACATTGAGCTCGGCAGCACCGAGAGCCAGGATATTTGAAGCCTGGGGTCAGGCGGCCATGCCGAGTATGGCCGCCGGCAGGGCAGCCGAGGCGCCAAGGTGCGACGTCACGCGTACGTTCACCTGTGGATGCAGGACGGAAAACGCGGCGATGGCTTCGGGGATGTCCTGCGCCACATGCGTACCGGCGGCCAGGAAATAGGGAAACGCGACGATATCGGTTGCACCCTGCGCCACCAGTGCCGCCAGCCCCTCCTGAATGCTGGGTTCAGCCAGCTCCAGAAACGCTGCGCCGATGTGGTCGTACGCGTGTTGTGGCTGTGCCCGAACCTGGTCGGCCAGCTGGCGTACTTCGTCGTTGGATGCATTGCGACGGCTGCCGTGGGCAATGATAAGCAGACTTGACATGGTGGTTTCTCGGGTTGAATGGGCGGATAACGAGTCGTGCCGACCTGCTAAAGTTCCGACCCCTTACATGCGGATGGGTTCGAAGGTCGCATCCAGGTTCTGGTCGTCGCAATAGTCCAGAAAGTCGCCGCGCAGGGTGGCGATGTGGGCATCGGCGGGAATGCCGAGCGTCATGTGGACGGCAAACATCGGCGCGCCGGTGTGCGGTGCGGGATAGGTTTCGGTTTCCAGCGCTTCGATGTTGATGTGCAATTTGGCGAAGAAATTGGCGAGGCTGTTCACAATGCCCGGCTGGTCGAGCGCGGCGACTTCGACGGTATAGGGAATCAGCGGTTTGTCGGCGCGGGTGAGGCGGGTGCGCTGCTGGATGAGGGACAAGCCGAGTTCTTCGCCCGTGGCGGCAAGCCGCGCTTCGAGTTTGGCCAGTGCGTCCCAGCTGCCGGTGATCCGCATCAGCAGCGCGAAGCGGCCGCCGAGCACGGCCATGCGCGATTCTTCGATATTGCAGCCGGATTCGCTGATGCGGCGGGTGAAGCCTTCCACCAGGCCAATTTTGTCTTCGCCGCTGGCGGTGATGACGAGTGATTCGGTGTCGTTCGACATTTAAATGAGCTCCCGGTCGGATAGTTCTTTTTTGATGTAGGCGTAAATGATCGGTGCGGCGATGACGCCTTGCAAGCCAAAAGCCGCTTCCATCACCAGCATGGCGATCAGCAGTTCCCAGGCGCGCGCCTTGATCTGCTCGCCGATGATACGGGCATTCACGAAATATTCGAGCTTGTGGATGACGACCAGAAACGCCAGCGAGCCGGCGGCCACCTGCAGCGAATTCGACAGCGAAATGATGACGATAACGGAGTTGGAAATGAGGTTGCCGATGACCGGCAACAAGCCGACGAGAAAGGTCACCACGATCATGGTTTTGGTGAACGGCAGATGCACGCCGAACGCGGGCAGCACCACGAACAGGTAAATCCCGGTCAACAGCGCGTTCAATGCCGAAATTCGCACCTGCGCGAACACCACCCGGCGGAAGGCATCGCTCAGGCGATGCACCCGTTCGCACAAGGCGTACGCCAGCGGCGCCAGCGACTGGTGCGGTGTGGCCTCGCGCAGTGCGATGAAGCTGCCAATAATGAGGCCGATGATGAAATGCAGCACGGCACGCCCGGCATTGCCGCTGTACTGGCGGATGTCCAGCGCATGGGTGCGCAGCCATTCGACCAGTCCGGCGCGGATGACCGAATCGTCGCCTTGCGGCAGCCACGCCGCCGCCCAGGGCGGCAGCAGCGCGCGCGAGTTCTCGATGATTTCGGCCATCCGCCCCAGCAATCCAGCCACGCCGCCCTCGCCGCGCAGATAGAGGATGACGCCGGCGGTGAATCCGCCCAGTACGCCCAGCACGATCAGCGTGATCAACGACACCACCAGCACCTTGGCCCAGGTGTGGTTCAGACGGCCGATCACAAACCGCGGTGCCAGCAGATGCACCAGTTGCACCACCAGCAGCCCGGCCAGCAAACTGGGCAGCAGATGGAGCTTCAGGATCAGCAGCAGGGCGGCGGCCATCAGCAGCCAGGCGGCAATTTGGTAGCGGTTGGGGGAAAGGGCGGACGACTGGAGCATGGCCGCCACAGTGCCAAACAAGCGCGAGGGAAGCAAGCGCGATAGCGGCTGACTGCTTGCGGCCGCGCCGCGCGGACCCTGCAGTGGACAGTGCAATGGACACGCTCCGTCATCAACTCCGCGCAAACTTGGTCGTGCATGTCAGCCTGCTGGTGGCGCTTTCAGCACCCGGCCATTTCGCCTGACGGCACGAGGTGACTTGAAGACAACCGCAGCCTGCGCGAAGCCGCTTTTTCCATACTGAGCACGGCGGAGGAGTTGCAGAGCGTGGTTGATTTCGTGCGCTACGATGGCAATCTGGACGCTGGCCATCCGGCAAGGTGTTGTACCTGCGCGACCTCCGCATTGTGATGCCCGCGACGGTACAGGCGTGGACCCGCGACCTGCACCGGGTGTGGACGCACGACTCGGAAGCGCTGCAACAGGACGAAGCCGAAGCGCAGCGTATCAGCGCCTCACCGCCTCGATCGAGGCCTTGCGCGGCGACGTCCGCGTGCTGATTCTGCGTCTGCAATAAATCCAGAACTCGCCCGTGGGGTCCGGCGCTTCACCCGTGCGCAGCGCAGCATCGTTGCGCTTTCCTGGAATTCAGGTTTCGCCTGACTGCGCCATCAGCCTGGAAAATACAGCGATTTCGGCACGCGCTTCAGCGCTGGTTTTCCCGCTCGCCGAATAATCGATTGTGGCGGGCTGGCCATTTGCGTGAACAGCCCTCCGGTTTCAATCGCCAGACCGCATTCATCCGGAACCATAATTGAAGTTTTCGCCGCGAGCGTTTTCAGCCGCACCGCACCGTCGCTGACGGAAAACGGAGCGCGCCCGGCTTGCGGAACGAAATACAGCAACCCGGAATAAAGCGGCGCTGCGAGCTCGCCGGGAAAATGCCATTCAGCTTCGCTACCGATGCCCTTGGGGGGGCGGCTAACCCGCGTGGGCACCCAGCGCCGACCCGGAGGCAGACGGCTGCGCCGCGCGTGCCCCGCCCATCGGGCTGACGCGAGCGCCGTCCGACCAGCGCCACGCAGAGAAGTCCATCTCGAGTAGCTGTTCGAGCGCATCGATCTCGGGTTCAAGCACCACAGCCAGCAGTTCGCGCGCTTCGGCAGGCAACTCCGGCCGCCGGTGACGGCGCGCGAACCAGCCGTGCACGTCGTCGAGCAGGCTGTCCACGCCCAGGCGTTTCAGGTGCTTGCGCTCCAGGCCGCGATCCTTGCAGAAGCGCTCGACGGTTTCCAGCGCGTGGCGGCCGCGCGAATAAGCCTGACCGACGTTCACGCGCTTGTCCATGTCCGGCGGTACAAAGTCCGGGTCCACCCCGGCGAAGGCATACAGTTCGCGCAGCGCCGCACGCGGCTCGGCCTCGAGCGCCTCGGTAAACATGATTTTTACGTGCTCGCTGGGGAAGTGCCGGAAGTAGGGGGCAAGCCCGCTGGCATAGCGGCTGTAATCCAACAGCTCGGGGACTTGTTGCAGCGCCGTGGCGAAGTCGGTGCGCACATCGCCCGAACGTAGCGCGTGCTGATAGGAAGAAAAGGTGCGCTCGTAAGGATCGCGCAGCAACACCAGCACGCGGGCGTCAGGGCAATCTCGCGCGAGGCGTTCGGGTAGATTTTGATCGAGAAAATAGGCCGGGGTGATGTCGGCGTAGAGCTTGCGCTTGCCGGGTTCGGGAAACTGCGCCGCGTACCATGCGTGTCCATTGGCATAACGTGCGCTCCAGAAATCAATCTCCTTGCGGGTGGTGCACGAGACTTCGGGATGCGCCTCGAGCTGACGGTGGATCCAGGTCGAGGCAGCTTTTTGCACGCCGGGGCACACCAGCAGCGGCTGGATGGTTGAGAGGTCGTTGATGGGGGATGTGGAAATCATGGCGGGTCCTTTCAGGGCGTGGCGTCGGGGTGGGGAGGCAGCGTGGCTGCTGGGGCAGACGCATCTGCGCCGACCATGGCTTGGGCGTAGGCCGCAGCGTAGCCCTCGGCCATCTTCGCCATGCTGAAGCGTTTCGCGTTTTCGAAACCGGCGGCGATCAGGCGGTCGCGCTGCGGCCAGATGGCCAGCAGGCTGGCGGCGGCGTCTGCGACGTCGTCGGGGTCCACGAACACTGCCGCCTCCCCAGCCACTTCCGGCAGCGGCGGGCATTTGGACGTGAGCACCGGGCAACCGCAGGCCTGAGCCTCGATCACCGGCCAGCCGAAGCCCTCGTAAAAGGACGGGAACAGCAGCCACCGCGCACGGCAGTACAGGGCACGCAGGGCGGTGTGCCCCACGCCAGTGATGAAGTACACGCGGGGCGCGAGGCCCAGGCAGTCGATGCGCGCGCGCAAATCGGCGTCGGGGGGGTCGCCGACCATCAGCAGGGACTCCGCTCGCTCCGGCGCGCGCGCGCGCAGTTCGGCAAAGATGTCCACCACCCCCGCGCGGTTCTTGCGCCAGGCACCGCTGCCGACGTGCAGCAGGTAGGGTGCCTGGGTGAGGGCGCGCAATCCGCCAGGGGTTTGTGCAGCGGTGCCGTGTTGCGGCGCGGCGTGTTCCAGCGCGTGATCGCTTTCTGCGGCACTCATCGGCGCGTACGGGCGGTTCAGACCGTTGTGGACGACACGCACGCGGGCGTCTGGGATGTCCAGAGAAGCTAGCAGATCGGCACGCGTCGCCTCCGAGACGCAGACCAGATGCGGCGCCGCGCGCAGCCGGGCGCGCACCACCGCCTGCAGCAACCGGCCGGTCACGCTGGCCGATTCCTCCGCGTAGCCGCCGTCGGCGCGACGCAGGCCGATCAGGTCATGGCAGGTGATTACCACCCGCTTGCCCGGCAGCAGGGCCGAATAGAACGCGAAGGAGTGGTCGCAGAGGTGGATCAAAGGGTAACGCCGGGCGACGGCCGCGAGCAGCAGCGGGAAAATCACCAGCCGGTCGACGTGCGCCAGCCACTTGCGCAAACGGCGCCCGCCGACGCGCCCCAGCACCACCGGCGGGTCGAGCTGGCGCACCGCGATGCCCCGCGCGCGCAGGGCCCCGGCAAGAGAGTCGGCGAACAGCACCATGCTGTGGCTCTTCAGACCGGCGTAGCCGCCCACCAGCAGTACGCCGTGTTCTCCGCTCACGCTGGCACCCCGGCGGATTCGGTGTTCATTGGTTCCGGCTTCGCCTGCGGCGCGGCAGTCCAGTGGCGCAGGTCGCGATCAAGCAGTGCGGAGAGTTGCGCCACATCGTCGCGGAAGTACTCGCGCAGAAAGTCCGTCGCCGGGTCGGCGTGACTTCCGGTCGCCGGCCGCGTCAACAGTCGGTCGGCGTAACGGTTCAGCCCCCACGGCAGCGCAGCGCCAAACAGTCGCCGCTTCCAGCGGCCAAGATAGCGAAGCGCACGGTAGGCTTGCAGGTGGCGGATGGCGCGGCGCTCGTTGACGCGCGCAAATTCCGCCGGCCGGTGCGGAGCCAGTCCGAGAAACTCCAGCACCTCGTCGTACGTCCGGCCAGGGTCGGCGGCGAAGTCGTCGAAGACGATGACCTTGCGCTGCGCGGCCGGCACCGTCGCGTAGAGCCGCCCGATCTGCGGCGCGAAGCGGCAGTAGTCGGCGTATAGCAGGTGCTTGGGTTCGCGACAGCCGCGCGGCAACCGCTGCCCGGCGCTGCGCTGCGCCTGAAGCTCCCAGGCGCAGCGGAAGTCGGCGACGTCCTCCGCGCCGTTCAGCAGAGCCTGGGCGTGGCAGGCCGGGGCCGTCTCCACCGGGTTGCGGAGCATGACCAGGAAGCGCGCCGCCGGGTTGAAGGCGAGGATATCCGCGACGGCGACCGCGGAATGCAAATATGCGGTGCTGCCCTCGCCCACCGCCGCGTGACCCGGACCGGCGGCGGCGAAGTAGTCCAGGTAGCGCGCCAGCGTGGGGGTGTCGCGGTCTGCGTAGTCGCGGTTAAAGTAGTTGGGCTCCTTGGGCGTGCAGAAGAATACGCCGGGGTGCTGCCGCAGGTACTCGGAGAGCGCCGTGGTGCCGCACTTGGGCGCGCCGATCAGGAAGAAGTTGGGAGCGGTCATGGCTTCGGGAAGGGAAATTTCGGAATCCACGCCGCCGGATCAGAGCCATTGCCGAGTTGATCGAACCCGCCGGCAGCCACGCGATCCCCGGCCAGGGGGCGGGGATCGACCGTGCCAGGTGGGGCGTCAGACTTGATGGCGTGTGCCGCCACGACCTGCGGCGCACCCGCTGTGGCTCCCCGGCGCGTTTGGGCGTCAAGCATCCTTTCGGTAATCGCCACGTGCTGCTGCGCAAAGCCTTGGGCGGTGAATCCCGCCTCGAGCAGGCGCCGTGTGGCGCGGCACGCACGCTCGAGGCAGGCGGGGTAATCCCGGGCGCACCCGACAACTGCGGCGCGCAAGGCTTGCGCATCCCCCGCCGGCACGTAGCCGATCTGGTCCCCGGAAAAATAAGCGCGCAGGCCGCCGGTGTCGGAGCACAGCACGGGCAGGCCCTGACCTACGCCTTCCAGGATCACGGTGATGCCGGAGGCGTGCAGGTTTGGCTTGAGCGGCACCACCAGCAGGTCGGCCCAGGCGTAGGCGTCGGAGATGTCGCACGGCGCGCGCGGCGGCCGCAGCTCGATGTTGCCGATGCCGGCAGTGAAATCTGGCGGCAGGGAACGGTTGATGAGCCACACCTCGACGCCGTCGAGGTCGGCCAGTGCCTGCCTGAGCGTCGTCCAGTCGCGGTGCCGGTCGTTGCCAATCGCCAGCACGCGCAACGCCCGGCCGATGATCGCCGTGGCCGGGCGAGTCGGCGCGGGCGGCAATACCTCCGCCTCGATGCCGAAGTACACCTGCTCGACCGGTTGCTCGGGAAGCAAGGACTGCAACACCTGGCGGTTCAGCTCGGAGTGGACGGTGAGCGCGTCCGCGCGAATCATGAGCCAGCGGTAGAGGCGACGTTTCCACCCTGGGAATTTCGGCCAGCCGTCGGCAAGCCAGATGCTCTGGGCTAACAACAGGGGGCGTTCGCGACGCCGGGAGAGGCGCAGCAGCAGGGCGGCCGCGAGGTGTTCGTGCTCGGTGTGGGTCCACACCACGTCTGCGGCGAAGAGGGCGCGGCGGTTGCGCCAGGCGTGCAACAAGTTGAAGCCCAGGGTTTTGAGCATCGCCCGCCGCAGCAGCGAAGCCAGCCGACCCTCGCCGTGATCCACGGAATAGTCGAGGTCACAGGCGTCCGCCGCGAAATGGTATCCGTAGGGCGTGGCCGACAGCATCTCGCCATGCGTGCGCCGTTCCTTCCATCTTCGGAGCCCGAAGCTCTCGTGCAGGAACACGAACACTCGCGGTTTCGCGCTCGGGCTGCTCATTGTCCGGCCTCCATTGCGTCCGGCCTCGCGCGCCGCGGCAGCAGACCGAACATCAGATCCTTGACGAAGGAACGCCCGCCCAGACCGCCGGATCGGGCGGCGCGGTAATCTGCGCGCAACATCAGGCCGGTGAGTACTCGCACTCGCCAAAGGGTACCGTGGAGGGGGTGGTAGAGCTGTGCCCTGCAAAGATTCAATCGGGCGCGGCGGCGGTAGCGGGCCGCTGTGGCAGCGAGCGCCAGGGCGTCGACGGCCGACGCAGAATTTCCCAAGGTCTCTAAACAGCGGCTGATCCGCAGGGATGCGCGGCAGAGGCCACGGTAGGCTGAGAAACCCACGCCCGGGGCGTGGCGAATGATACGTGTCCAGCCGACATCAGGAGAGCCGCAGACGTTGCCGCCGTGCTGCCGGTAGAGGGCGAGTTCGTCGGACATCAAGACCACTCGCCCCAGGGCTTGGGCGACCAGCAAGGCCCACTGGTCGTGGGCGTAGCGCTCACTCGCCCTGCGGAAATCCGGCGGCCGACGACGGGGATCGAAGTCGTGGAAGAGACGGTGGGACGCCACCATGCACAGGCCCTGGACGACACGCCAGGGCACCCAGGCGGTCGGGTCCGGGGTAGGGACTCGCGGCACATCGGGTTGCGTGGCGCCCGTGGGGTTCAGATTTTGGTCCACGACGCGTACCTGGTGCACCGCCAGCAGGGCATTACTGTTTTGAAGCGCCTCCGCGCAGCGTTCGAGCTTTTCCGGCAGCCAGACGTCGTCCTGGTCGCTGAAGGCGATCCAGTCGCCTTCGCAGAGGCTGGCGGCCTTGAAGAAATTCTCCCTCCAGCCGAGCCGTGCCGGATTGGGGTGGATGCGTACCGGAAAGGGCGCGCGGGCTGCGAACTCGCGCAGGACGTCCAGAGTGGCATCGGTGGAGTTGTCGTCGCAGACCACCAGCTCGTCCGGCAGCCGGGTCTGGGTGAGAAAACTCTCCAGCTGTTCGGGCAGAAATCGTTCGC
>MGZO01000017.1:13465-13897 GCA_001802655.1 Hydrogenophilales bacterium RIFOXYD1_FULL_62_11 | reverse complement strand
GCAGACAGCACGCCCACGACCCAGGCCGCCTGACCCGACCCATCCAGCCATCGAACGCCCGCGAGCATCGACCCGAGCAGGCACAGCGCTGTCACCAGCGGCAGGAGCTCACGGGCACGAAAGCCCGCTAGCCTGAACAGTAAAGCGGCGTCCACGCTCACGCGCAGAGCCCACGCCCACGCGGCCCCTTCAATACCGGCGGTCTGCACCGCAAACCATAGCAGCGCCACGAAGGGCAGCAGTTCCGATAAATGCAGCAGCGCCACGGCACGCGGTCGTCCCTGGCCTTGCAACAGGCTGTAGGGAATGAAGGCCAGACCGTTGAGCCAGGCGCCGAGCAGTAATACCTGGCCGACCGGGCTCGAGGCTTGGGCGAACTCCGCTCCCAGCCACAGACTCAGGAAGGGATGCATCAGGGCGATGCCTAGCGCC
>MGZO01000017.1:11997-13437 GCA_001802655.1 Hydrogenophilales bacterium RIFOXYD1_FULL_62_11 | reverse complement strand
TGACCGTCGCGAGCGCCAGCACGGCCTGGCGGGCTAGATCGCCGCCTTGGGCGTTATCCAGGCGCGAGAAACGGGGAAACAACGCGCGGGTGAGGCTGATCGGAAAGATTCTGAACTTGGCGACCAGGTTGTAGGGCACGGTGTAGAAAGTTACCGCCACCGGGCCGCGCAGGGCCGCGATCAGGAAGCGGTCGAGGGCGTCCAGCACCGGGCTGATCACCGAGGACACCGTCACCCAGCCGCCGTAGCGCAGCAACGGGCGGACGAGGCGCCAGTTGGGGCGAGGCCGGCCGGCAAGCGGCAGGGCACGCCGGCAGACGAGGAAGGACGCGATCAGCGTACTGAACCGGGCGAGCATGGCGGCAGCGATCAGCACGTCCAGGCGGGGTCCGGCCCACACCGCCGCCGCCAATGGCAGGAGTTGAAACAGCGCGCCCCCGCCCACCTGCAGGGCGTTGACGGCGAGGAAACGCTCGCGCGCCTCCAACGCGCCGGTGCACACCGCCGCCAGAGTCACCGCCGGTACCGCCGCCGCAAGCCACGGCAGCGCAATCACGAGTTCCGCGCGGACGCCGCCAGACAGTTTCGCGCCGATAGCACTGTCCAGCAGAGCCTGGGACACCGCCCACAGGCAGGCACCGCCGGCAACGCCAAGCAGGGTGTTGATCGCCAGGCTGCTCCAGAACAGTTGAACCCGCTCTGCGGCCTGTTCTGCGCCCAGTTGCGCCATGCGCTGTGTGGTGGCCCGCCCCAGCCCGAAGTCGAACAGGCCGAAGTAGCCAAGGAACAGCCAGGTCAGCGACAGCACGCCGTAGCGCTCGGCGCCGACCAGCGTGAGGTAGAGCGGAACGGTGATCAGCAACAGGGCGATGGACGTCATCGCCCCGCCGATATTGATGAAGGTATTGCGGCGGCTGCTCACGGTCGGCCTTCAGTACGCATTTTTGTGCACGAAACCGCGCAGCAGCGTCATCAGCACGATCCACAGGTCGAAGCTCAGCGACCAGTGGTTGATGTAGTAAAGGTCGTACTCGATGCGTCGAACGAGGTCGGTGTCGCCGCGCAGGCCGTTGACCTGGGCCCAGCCGGTGATGCCGGCTTTGACCAGGTGCTTTTTCATGTAGTAGGGCACCTGGTCCTTGAACTGTTCGACGAAGTGCGGCCGCTCGGGGCGCGGGCCGACGATGGACATCTCGCCCTTCAGCACGTTGAGGAACTGCGGCAGCTCGTCCAGCGAGGTGCGGCGCAAAAAGGCACCGAAGGGCGTGGCGCGCGCTTCGCCGGGTTTCGACCACACCGGCCCGGAGGCGGACTCGGTGTTGACCGGCATGGAGCGGAACTTGAGCATATGGAAGCGGCGGTTGTGCCAGCTCACCCGCTCCTGGCGGTAGAACACCGGCCCGGGCGAGGACAGCTTCACCCCTAGGGCGATGGCCACCA
>MGZO01000017.1:7536-11985 GCA_001802655.1 Hydrogenophilales bacterium RIFOXYD1_FULL_62_11 | reverse complement strand
GCGGGCTGATCAGCATCAGGATCAGCAGGGCGGCGACGCGGTCCTCCAGTTCCTTCAGCAGCCAGTTGGCGCCGTCGAGCGGCGAGGCCGACAGGTTCAGCATCGGCACGCCTGCTACTTCGCTCACGCCGTGGTGAATGATGTTGAAGGATGACACGTCCATAGCGTAGCGGATGTCGACGGAGACGTGCCGCAAAGCGTGCAGGACGGCATTGACGCGGGGCTCGGCGCGCAGCGGGTAAACCAGCCACACCTGATCGACCGGTTCGCGCTCCATGAACGCCGCCAGATCGTCGGTGCCTCCCAGGTAGGGCAGCGCGGTCTGGGCAACGAAGCGCGGCTCGGCGCGATCGTCAAAATAACCCACCGGTTCCAGACCGCCCCAAGTGGACTCGCGCAACTGGGCCTCGATACTGATCGTCGTCTGGCTCAGCCCGATAAAGATTACACGTCGCCGGGGCTGCGGGCGTTTACACCGGCTCTGGCAGGTGCGCAGCGCGACGCGTCCCAAAACCATCAGACCCAAACCGGTCGCCAGCCACACGCCGCCGCGCGTCAGGCCGCGCAGGTCAGTAATGTCGGTTGCAGTTACGACCAGGACGATGGCCACCAGGATGCCCAGCCACGCCTGAATGACAAGGCCGAGTTCGGCAATTAACGGACCGCTCCGCCAGGCACGGTACAACTGGATTTGGCGAAAGAGAAGGTGGGCGAGCAAGACGACGAACGCCACCTCCAGCAGTTCGTCGCCACTCATCGGCTCGCCGCCCTCGGCCCAAGCGTGCGACACCAGCGCGCCGGCCGTTACCGCCAACACGTCGAAAATGCGCAAGGCGGTCACCGAAAGATTAGTGTGCTCGCGCAGAATGCCTTGATACGCCGTTTCCATTCGCGCTTCCTCACTTTCGGTGTGGTTACAACCAATGCTAAAGCAGGTTTTGTACCAAGATCGAGTGATTAAAAGTTTTGTATTTAAAACATTGGCTTATAAGAAAAAATCCTTGCGCAGAGGCTTGGTCTGGGGTCGTTTTTGGCACCGTTTAAGTCCGTGGATGCCCCGATTTCGGGCGTTTGGGACCTGGGCGAACGTCGAAAGTCAGCGGGTGGCGACCCCATGCGGGCGAAAAAAGGGCCGCGTGCTGGCGGCCCCGCCTGGGCATAAATTGTTGCTCGCGATCAAGGTGCGTTCCAGTAGCGCCTGTGCATGCTCAGGCGGCGTTTGAGCCGCAGCGGTAGGCGGCTTTCGGCACAGCCAAGCCGGTAGCCCGCCCACTTCGCAGCGTTGCGCACTACGGCCGAAGGGATCAGCCAGGGGGCTTCGCGAGCGAGGTAGTGCAGTTCGGAGCGCACGTAGCGGCCGCCCTCGGACTCAGCCACGCCAAAGCTCTCGCGCAGCCAGGCTTCGCGGGCGTGGAACACGCCGATGTCGAAGTAACGGCGGAATTCCTCCGCCACGCCGTAGTCGTGCGAGTGATGGACTTGTGCCTCGGCGCAGTACGCCACCTGCCAGCCAGCGAGCAGCAGCCGGGCGGCAACGAAGGTGTCCTCGTTCATGATGGTGTTGGTCGGAAAACCGCCGACGGACACCAGCGCATCGCGCCGGTAGGCGGCGAAGGAGTTGGAGATGAACACGGTTTTCAGCCCCAGCCGCGCGCGGTCTTCCAGGGTGCGGACGGCAGCCTGTGGCGGGTAGTTATAGAGGCGCGCGTGCGCACCGATGGGACGCGCGCAAACGTGTGGCAATTGCCTGCCGTAAGCCGCGCCGACCGTCGGCTTCTCGAACGCCCGGAACAGCCGGTCGAGTGCCAGGTCGTCGGCGAACAGGGCGTCCTGCGTGGCGAAGGCAACGATTTCAGCGTCGGCCAGCCATGCCACGGCGCGCTGCCGGGTGCCGCCGTGGTTGAACTCGGCACGCGGGATGACGAGTACTTCCAGCCCCGCGGCCCGTGCCTGTGCTGCGGTGTCGTCGTCGGAGGAAGAATCGATCACGAGGCAGCGCTCTGCCGGTCGGCGTTGCGCCGCGTAGGCCGCAAGCCAGGCGGCGAATCCGGCTCCGGCGTTGAGGGTGGGGACGATCAGCGCGGTACGCATGCGACCTCCGCGTCTTCGGGGGTGGACAGCAGTGCCCATACCTCGGCGCCCAGGCGCACGGCGTCGAAGTGGGTCTCGGCGAAGTGCCGCGCGGCACGCGACATCGCCTCCCAATCCTGCGCCGACAATTGGCCTGCGCGCGCCAGCGTGGCCTGCACCGAGGCGGCATCGCGCTCGAACACGAAGCCCGCGCCGGCGGGCTCCAGGCCGTCCCAATACAGGCCACGGGCAACCAGCGCCGGGCGACCGGCAGCGAGCGCCTCGGCCACGACGTTGCCAAAGTTTTCGCGCATCCCGCCGCCGTCGAGGCCCGATGGCAGCACCAGGAAATGACTTTTCGCAAGCGCGGCGCTCACGCCCGCACGGTCGAGGTAACCGCAGTACTCGATCGCCCCCGCCGACTCTGCCACCAGCTGATGAAAAGCCTCCGAGTACGGATGCCGGTAACTGCGCCCGGCGACGATCAGGCGGTCGCCCGGGGCGCGCACCTCGTGCCAGGCCTCGATGAAGCCGTTGATGCCTTTTTCCGGCAGCAGGTGGCCGAGGAACAGCAGCGTCAGCGGCCCCGGCGCCGGGGCGGGCAGAGGTTGCATCGCCGACAGGTCCACGCCATTGGCGATCACCGCGACCCGCGCCGAGTCGCCAAGCAACTCGCGGATGCCCACCGCTTCGGTTTCGCTGGTGCAATGTACCGCGACGGCACGGCGCAGGGCGGGCAGCGTCAGCCAGCGGTAATACAACCATTTGTGCGGCTTGTGGGCGCGGACATGGGCGACATGCTCGGGCATCAGCCCGCCATGCGGGGCAATGACGTAGCGCCGACCCAGCAGCTGGCAAGCGAGCGCCGCCAGCGTCACCGGGAAAGTGGCGATGCCATGGATGTAGGCGACCGGCGCGCGCCGGCACGTGCGTAGCACGCAGCCCAGCGCACCGAGGCCAAACCCCCAGCGGCGCAGGCCGTAGCAACGGTAGAGTTCGACCGCCACGCCCTCGCCGAGGCTTACGTCGTCAGGTTGCAGGCGGCGTTCCATCGATTCGTCGGAGGCGCATAGCGCGACGCGGTGACCAAGTGCGGACCAGGCGCGCGTCAGCACCCCGGCGGTGACCGAGACGCCGCCGTAGCCCAGCGCAGGCGGAATGTGCGTGGCGATCACCGCCACTTCCGGCTCAGGCGCCGCGGCATCCTGGTTCGCCCGGTTGGCAACCCGCTGCAGGTAAATCGTGGCCTCGTACCAGGCGAACATCAGCGCGAACTCCAGACCCGCGCGACCGTCACGGAAGCCGCCGCGCAGCAGATAGTGATAAGAGAAGCGCGCCGGTATGCGCAACCAGCTGCGGCCGAACATCAGACTGAGCCGTCCGCGGCGGGTGAGCTGCGCACCGGAGGTCGGCTTGAGCGCGACTTCCATGGCGGCCTTGCCGACGTGCTTGTGCATCCAGGCGATGATCTCGCCCTGGTAAAAGTGATGGTCGTAGGGCACCGGAGCGATGCGGGTGACGGCGTCCGCCGGGATGCTCTCGCCATGGCCGGTGTGATTGGTAAGAAAGCGCAAGCGCCCGCGTCGGATCACGCGCGGGTGGTAGATCGGGTAGCCCGGTGCGTGGTCCAGACGGTGCTTGCGCAGGAAAAGCCGCGAGGGCGCGATCACCGCGTCCACCGCCGGGTCGGCGGCAACTTCGCGCAGGAACCACTCGAAAAAGGCCGATGGATACACCTCGTCGGCATCGACGAACAGCACCCACGGCGTCTCGATGCCGCACGACTCCAGGGCAAAATTGCGCTGCGCGGCGAAGCCTTGCCACGGGTGCGATTCAACCCGGCAGCCGTGGGCACGGGCGATGGCCAGCGTCTCATCGTGACTGCCCGAGTCCACCACCACGACTGGCAAACCCGGTGGCAGCGCGGCCAGACAGCCGGGAAGATGACGCGCTTCGTTGCAGGTCAGGATGACCACGCTGAGGACGTCACCGCAAGCCGGATGAACGCCCGCCGCCGGCTGCAATATTCGACCGGCCTGGTCGCGGTCCGCCGCAACGCTGGAAGGGGAGGCCGGCGATTGAGCAGGGCGCGCCCGCAACGTGATCGATTGGAGTCCAGAGAGCATGTCGTGTCCTTTGATTAATCGGGAACGCGCCGCAGTATTCCGGGCCCGTTCCGCACCGGCACCGGGTGGGCCGGCTCCCCGGACGGGTATCCCAGCACCCATCCCCATAAAAACATCAGCAGCGCATTTTGCGGAAACACCTCCCAGGCGTTGAACGCCACGCCTGCCAGCAGCACGTAACTGAACAGCAACATGCGGTCCGGGTGCCGGGAACGCGCCCAGCAGTAGGCCACCAGACCGAGGTAGGCGAGCA
>MGZO01000017.1:4917-7507 GCA_001802655.1 Hydrogenophilales bacterium RIFOXYD1_FULL_62_11 | reverse complement strand
CGCTGAGCAGAAACATGTAGAGCCCGTCGGCGATGAACTGGCCGGGGAAGGCGTCCTTGCCGTACAGCACAGTCACGGTGTTCGAGCCGAGGCCGAGGCCCCAGCCGAACGCCAGATCCCAGCCGCTTTGAAGATTGTCGAGGTGCTGCTGCCAGCCCTCGAGGCGGCCTTCGCCCTCGATGCTGCGGCCGCTGACGACGTCGGAGGAGGCCAGCCACAGCGCGGCGGGGAGAAGGAAAGGGCCAGCCAGCAAGGCACCCCAACGGCCAAGCGGCGGCAACTGCCGATAACCCAGATACGCCCCGATCAGCAGAACCCCGATCACCGCAGTGCGCGAGCCGCTCAGCACCGCCACCGCAGCGGATAGCAACACCCACCAGCCGCGGTCTCTTCGGCCGCTGAAGGCAAAGACCAGGGCGCAGGCGGCAAGCGCGGCACCGAAAGGGTTGGGCCCGGTGAAGGTTCCCCAGGGTCGGCCGCCGCCCAGAAAAGACACGCCATAGACCGGCGGCGAATTGAACGCCTGGTTGAGCGCGACCAGGCCCTGCAACACCACGAACACGCGCAGGTAGCCGGAAAATCGGTCGAAGGTCTGGTCGCCACGCGGCCGCTGGGCGCACATCATGCCGGCGAACAGGAGCGGCAGGTACTGGAACACCCGCATGCCGCTCAGCGGAACCACCAGCGGCAGGTCGCGAGCCAGCGCGTGCAGCGTCTCGAAAGCGGCGTAGACCATGAGCACGCTCAAACTGCCGGCGACGGCCGGCCGCCACAGGATCGCGCGGTAGTCTGACTGGAACGCAAGCCAGACGATCGTAACGCCCAGCATCCCTTCCCGCATCAGCCGCAGGCCCCGGTCGCTCTCGTCCAGCTTGGCGCCGTCCCAGACGGACAGCACTTGCGGCAGGGTTGCGATTATTGAGGTCAGCACGAGGGCAAACAACAGGCGCGACAGCGTGGTGTCCGCCCCGGCATTCATCGCCATGGTGCGGGTTGGCCTGTCCCACGAACCGGGTGCCGACGGAGCATCAGCGGGTGCCATAGCCGTAGCCATAGGACGCGCCCGGTGCAGGGCGCATGTCGTTAAGCACCACGCCGCGCACGTTGCCGCCCGCCTGGACAAGTCGTTGCACCGCAGCTTCCACTTCCTCGACCTTGGTATGGTCGGGCTTGATCACCAGCAGGCAGGCATCGGCAAGCGGCGCCAGTGCCAGCGCGTCTGCCACTTCCAGCACCGGCGTGGTATCGATCAGAACGAGGTCGTAGTGCGACGCCCAGTGCCGCATCTGCCAAGCCAGACGGCCGCCGGTGAACAGGGCGGCGGGCACCGGGTGCAAGCTGCCGCGCGGCAGAAAATCCAGCGAGCTGTTCGCCACTCGTTGCGGGGTCACCGGGTGACCAGCGAGCAGATCGGACAAGCCCGGATCGCCCTCGGTACCCAAAGATCTGTGCAGGCTGCCATTGCGCAAATCGGCGTCGACGAGCAGTACGCGCACCTCTGAACGCGCCATCAGCACCGCAAGATTGGCACTCAGAAAGGATTTGCCTGCACCCGCAAGCGCACCGCAGATCAGCCATACGGCGCCTTGCGGTGCGGTTTGGCTGTTGTGCCACTGGGGTGGCAGGCTGGGGTCGTGCGGGACGGCGCTTTCCGCTTGCGGATCGGGCGGATAGACAGGGGTAGGCAGCCGCAGCATGTGCGGCAGGGCGCGCAGGCTCTCCACCGCTTGGTCGGCCGGGTCGTCCTGCGCCAGTACGGCGCGGCGACTCATGAGCCCGGGCCGACTCAAAAGCAACTGGCGGGAACTGTGGGGCACTACGCCCAGCACCGGCAGGCCGAGCCGGCGCTCCAGCCAGCGCGCGTCGCTCAGTGGCTGACGCATTGACTCGCGCAGCAGGGCTACGGCCGCACCGCCAAACAGCCCCACGATAAGTCCCATGACGAGCACCAGATTGCGGCTCGGTCCTGCAGGCGCGGCGGGGGGGATGCTGGAGTCGACGATCCGTGCCGTGCCCAGGCTGCCGCCCTGCTCCACGCGCTGTTCCTGCAGGCTATCGAGGAGGGATGTGTAAAGCTGGGTATTCACCTGAACTTCGCGGCTCAGGCGAAGGATGTTGCGCTGTGTTTCCGGGAGTTTTTTGACCCAGTCATTCAAGCTGCGGGCGGCGGTTTGCAACCGCGCCTCCTGTTGCGCCAGCGCGAGCATCCTGGGGTGTCCGGGCGCGAACTGCTGCGCGGTCTCGTCGCGCTTCTGGCGCAGCTCGGTGATCTGCTTGTCGACCTCCAGCAAGCGGGTCAGGCGGCCCTGCGTCTCGATTTCCAGGTCGGCCGAACTCGACGCCAGGCGGTAACGGTTAAGCGCGTCCTCAGCGGTTTCCAGACGCGCGCGCACCTGGGGCAGCTGGCGTGCAATAAAAGCCAGCGTCAGCCCGGCCTCGCGGGAGCGCCGCGAGACGTTCTGTTGCAGGTAGGCACCGGCTACCGCGTTGGCGGCTAACGCGGCCGCCTGCGGGCTGTCCGCGCGCACGGAAAGTTGCAGCACGCCCGACTGCTTGCCCTGTTCGCGCACTGTCGTCATGCGGCGCAGCG
>MGZO01000017.1:0-4876 GCA_001802655.1 Hydrogenophilales bacterium RIFOXYD1_FULL_62_11 | reverse complement strand
CAGCGACCAGTTCCAGGGCGACGTCGAGCAGCGCCGGCGTCACGTTCAGGCGCTTGACCCGGATCTGCTCCCCACCCCAGGCGTAACCGCCCAATCCGAACCATGGAGCAGCGAGTCCTTGTTCGCTATGGCCACGGGCAAAAGCGGCGCCGAACAGCGGCAGATAGCGGGGCTTGGCGAGCACCTCGCCGTCGATCCGCCGCACCGCTTCGACGAGCACGCGCCGTGACCGGATCAGTTCGATCTCTGCGCTGATGGGTGTGGTTGCTTCCTCAGCCGGGGAGGTGCGGTCGAACAGCGAGCCGATGGCGTCGGGGCGGGACTCGATCTGTAGCAGCGCCTCGGCACGGTACTCGGGCGATTTAAACCAGACGTAAAACTGCGCCACGCCCACGGCCGCCAGTACCACGGCTGCAATGAGCATCCGCGAGCGCTTGAGCACGGCAACGAAGCTGCTGAAGTTGGCAGGCTGCGCGGGCGGCGGGGAAAACGGCGAGGCGTCGTAGTCGCCACGGTGGCGTGCGCCGTTCATCGGATACCCAGAGCGTTGTTAGTGAAGTTGTAACTGGGCAGCAGTTGCGTCAGGACCCGGTTCCAGCGCGACAGACTGGCCGTGTCCACGTACACCACATCGCGTGGTCGCAACTGGAAGCGGTCGGCAAGAATCAGGGCGTCCACCGACTCGCCGTTCAAGCGGAATACCTGCGGTGCCGCATCCGCGACGTCTGCCGCACGAATGACGTAAATGCGGCTGGGATCGGCGCTCGTCGCATTCACTCCGCCGGCATCGCTGATGGCTTCTGCCAGTGATTTGCTGCCTTTGACCATGAGCTGCGAGGCGGGCGTAACGACTTCGCCGAGCACGAAGATTTTGCTTTCGTCGCGCCCGGGAACATTGAGTACATCGCCGTTCTGGAGCAGAACGTTCTGCGTGATGTCGCCGCGTCGGTAAATTGCGCCCAGGTCAACAGGATATGTCTGACCCGCGCGCGAGAGCGTGGCGCGCGCAACGTCGGCCTGGGGCGTCAGTCCGCCGACGCGGTTGATCGCCTCGACCACGGTCAGCGGAACGTCGGTGACCGGCTGAATGCCCGGTCTCAGCACTTCGCCGACGATATAAGTGCGCTGGCTCCTGAATTCAACCACGCGCACGTCGAGCTGCGGTTTCGTGATGTAAGGCGCCAGCGCAATTCTGAGCGTATTGCGCAGTTCCTCGACGGTTTTGCCTGCGGCTTTGAGCACACCGACATAGGGAAAGAACAAAGTGCCTTCCTCGCCGACCCGATAGCCCGCAGCCTCGGCGGAACGGTATTCACCCGCCGGGATGGTCAACTCGGGATGGTCCCAGACGGTGATGGTGAGAACGTCGCGAGGCCCTATCCGGTACGGTTCATAGGCGGACGCGGGCGGTGTCGGTATCACGGGCTGGGTCTGAGCGTTCACCAGCGCAAGATTGATCGGGCGGACCTCAACAGGTGGGGCCTGTTCGGCTGGCTGCTCGGCGCCGCTGTTCATGCGGAAGCCCGGTGAGAGTGAACAACCTCCCAAGGCGGCTAGACAGCACAGCAATAACAGCGGTGGAATGCGCAATTTCGGCTCCAGGCGTTTCCACACTGTCAAGCAAGATTTGTACCAATCGGCAGGAAGGGCCGCTAGCCGCCGTGTGGCTGTGCGAGCCGCTTGACGGAGGCAGGATACGGGGCAGGCTGCACCTGTGGCGAGCAGGTGTGCACCATTCTGGCGCGACAAATCGGGTTTTTCAGGGACGAGAGAAGGCGATTCGAGTATTTGATCGTTATGAAAGTGCCAGCTTCAGGTACTCAAGCCGACGGCCACAAGGGGCCGGAGTACGGATCGGTCAAACCGCTCTCCGGCGCGGGTTCTTGGCTCTATTTACAGGCCGTGCCTTAGCATCGGTTTTCGTTATGCTCACCCGAGCTTGGAAAGCCTATCTGGAAATCACCTTGAAAATCGACGCCGCCGACCGTGTCGCCGCTGCGCAGGTCTACAGCAAGTACAAGGCGCCCATTCTCAAATCCATCCCCGGTTCCAGTTCCAAGGAATTGGATGTTCGCGATGACGACGTACAAGTGCTGCACAGCTTCAAAACCCGCGACCTGGCGGAACCCTGTTTGAAAAGTGAGTTGTTCAACAAAGATGCTGTCACCGCATTAACGCCTTTGCTCAAGGCTCAACCCGAGGTCCGCATTGATTCATCCAACTGATTTTTGTTGCATTGGTTGGCCGTGGGCAAAATGGAGCTGTTTTTCCCGAAGGATGTCGCAATGGAGACAAACCCTGTTTTCAGCCAGCGGATCGTTCTCGACACGGCGTGATGGATGTCGTGTAGCGCCGCCGCGCCGGGTAATTCGCGTTTGCGGTATTCAGCTGTTTACGGCGATGTCGCCTGAGTAGCCCAGCGCCGTGCCAATACGCGCGGCAGTCACTTGAAGCGCCTCGGCCCAGCCCTGCTTGTGGCGGTCGGCCGGCGCCGAAATCGACAGGCCGCCCACCAGTTTGCCTTCGGCATCGCGGATCGGCGCGCCGATGCAGGCCACGCCCAGTTCGGCTTCCTCGCGATCATGGGCCAGTTGCGCCTGGCGGATGGTGGCGAGCTCGGCGTTGAGGCGGTCCAGCGTGGTCAGGGTGTTGGCGGTATACGCTGGCAGGCCGGTGCGCTCGGCATAGCCCATCA
Source organism: Hydrogenophilales bacterium RIFOXYD1_FULL_62_11 (assembly GCA_001802655.1). Taxonomy (GTDB): domain Bacteria; phylum Pseudomonadota; class Gammaproteobacteria; order Burkholderiales; family Thiobacillaceae; genus Thiobacillus. The sequence goes on along the minus strand of MGZO01000017.1, from coordinate 2,181 downwards.
CGCCGCTGGCGCTGTCTTCGGAGAGGAATATCTTGCCCACGGCAGTGACGTGCAGCGGGGCGTGGGCGCCGACCACCTGCACCACCTGGATCATGGTTTGCCCGCCCGAGACGCGTTCGACGTAGACCGCCTCGTCGCCGCGCCGCACGATCAGATTGACCGTTTCGCCGGTCGCCTCGGCCAGTTGCTGCATCGCCGGCATGGCCACCTGGCGGATGTTCAGCCGTGCACGCAGGCGATTGCCCACTTCCAGCCAGCGCACGCCCAGATCGTATTCACCGGCGCCGGTTTTCTCGACCAGGCCGTGTGCCATCAGAGCGCCGAGGATACGGTGCGCGCTGGCAGTATGCAGGTTGGCCTGCTCCGCCAGGCGCGTGAGGTTGAGCGGCCCGGGGGCGCGGGAGAGGATGCCGACCAGCGCCATGGCGCGGTCGAGGACCTGGATCGAGGAGGTGTTGTTTTTCATAAAGTGAAAATTTATCACGCAATGTGAAAAGTGTGGCGCTTTCTGCTTCAATACGCCCATCGTTTCACATCATGTGAAACATTTTCATATTGTGAAAGGTTTGCCATGAGCGCCCAGATGCAGTCCGCCCCCGAGAATCTTCCCGCCTTCTGCGAAGGCATCCAGTATTTCGCCGACAGCTACCCGGAAATCGACCGCCTCGGCGCCGCGCCGCTGCTCGGCCCCGATCAGCCTGCGCTGCCCGACACCGACAGCGAGGCTGCGGTGTACCAGACCCTGCTCGCCGCCGATGCACTGCGCTATCTGACCCTGCAGGTCACCGGCAGCAAGTCGTCCGGCCACCCGGGCGGCTTCGCCTCCAGCGCCGACGCCGTGGCCGCGCTGCATCTGCTGGGCCACCGCAACATGGTGACCGAGGTCGGCCACCACGCGCCCGGCTTCTATTCGGCGATGTTCCTCGACACCTCGCTGGAAGCCATGGGCATCCATACGGTTTCCGAGATGCGCGCGCGCTTCCGCGAGCGTCACGGCCTGCTCGGCCACCTGTCGGGCGCGATTCCGGGCCTGTTGGCCCCCGCCGGTCCGCTCGGCCAGGGCCAGCATTTCGCCATGGCCGGCGCCTATCTCAATCGCGACAAGCTGTTCCCCGTCACCATCGGCGACGGCGGCCTCGGCGAGCCCTACATCATGAGCGCGTTCCAGCACTTCGCTACCGCCTACCCGGACATCACCAACTACCTGCCGGTGCTGGTGTGGAACGGCTATTCGCAGGAGCACCACAGCATGGTGTCGCTGTGGGACAACGCGCGCATGACTGCCTACTGGCGCGCGCACGGCTTTGATGAAGTCCACATGGTGGACGCGCGCAACTTCGCAGATACCCCCGATGCGCCGGTCTATGCCGATTCGACGACCTTCAGCTTTACTGCGCGCATGGCTTTCACCGGCGCGATCCTCAAGGCCAGCGATGCTGCCGCGCAAAGCGCGCTGAATGGCCGCCGCGCCTGTCTCATCGTCAAGCAGCTCAAAGGCGCGGGCGTACACGCCACTGGCGCCAAGTCGCACAACCTCTACCCGCACCACACGCTCGATTCCGACGACGTCAAAGGCGGCTTGCAGCGCCGCGCGCTGCCGATCGCCGCATGGAAGGTGACGCGTGAAAACTTCCGTCACGCCGGCGGCGGCCCCGCTGCGCGCGTGGCGGTGACCGAAAGCGTGCGCGAACTGCCCAGCCTCGACGGCCTGCCGCTCACTGAATTCGCCGTCGGCGAAAACCACAGCCCCACCACCGCCTTCGGTCACGTGGTCGGCGAAGTCGGCAAGCGCGATCCGCTGTTCGTCGTCACCAACGCCGACGGCAACGAGGCTTCGGGCATGGCCAACATCAACAAGGCGCTGACGATCCGCCACCCGACTGCCGACGATCTCTATTTCCAGGGCCCGTCCGGTCAGGTCTATGAGCCGCTCAACGAGGATGCCTGTGCCGGCCTCGCCGTAGGCGTCGCACTGTTCGGCGGCCGCAGCCTGTGGTGCAGCTACGAGTCGTTTGCCATCAACGGCCTGCCGATCTGGCAGACGGTGACGCAGGCAATGGCCGAACTGCGCCGCCCGCCCCCCGCCACGGTGTGTCTGTTCACCGCCGGCGCGCTGGAACAGGGCCGCAACGGCTGGACCCACCAGCGGCCGGAAATCGAGAGCTACTTCGCCGCGATGAT
>MGZO01000016.1:2801-3595 GCA_001802655.1 Hydrogenophilales bacterium RIFOXYD1_FULL_62_11 | reverse complement strand
CTTGCCCGGTGAGCCGGTGCAGGATGCCCAGCACCTTGTCCACATTGGCCAGCACGTGGGACTCCGAGCGGCCCAGCGACGACACGCCCAGCCAGGCCAGCTGGCTTTGCAGGCCGCGCAGATCGGTGGCCCGCATCGCCAGGAAATGCACCAGATTGCGCGCGCTGTCCCGCTGGTGCGCGCCCGCCCGTTCGATGGCCAGGGCGTAGCGGTGTTCGGCGGCCAGCATCGACTTTCTCAGCGCCCACAAGCGCTGAATCAGCGCCAGGCAAACGTCGGTGTTCCAGGGGTGGTCGCTGGCGGACGGCGGCGTGGAACGGGCGGGGGTGTGATCGACGAGCATGCCCCTTTGTATGTCAACTTCATGTCAAAGACATGACGCCGCGGGACGCAACGCGGATCAACCGTTCTGTCGCAGTGCCCGCCGGTACTGCACCGCCTCGGCCACATGTCCCACACCCACCGTGTCCGCCTCGGCGAGGTCGGCGATGGTGCGCGCCACGCGCAGCGCGCGGTGGGTGCTGCGCGCGCTCCAGCCCAGGCGGGCGGCGGCTGTGTTGAGGAACTTGAGGGCCGCGGCATCGGCCAGGATGTGCTGGTCCAGTGCCTGGCCGGCCAGCGCCTGGTTGGTGCAGCCTTGGCGGACCTGGGCGCGCTCGCGTGCAGCCACCACGCGCTCGCGCACGACGTCGCTCGGTTCGCCGGCCACGCCGTGCAGGAGATCGTTCGGCGGCAGGGCGGGCACCTCGACGTGCAGATCGATGCGGTCCAGCAGCGGGCCGCTGAGCTTGCCC
>MGZO01000016.1:570-2746 GCA_001802655.1 Hydrogenophilales bacterium RIFOXYD1_FULL_62_11 | reverse complement strand
GAAAGCCGCAGGGACACGGGTTCATGGCGGCGACCAGCTGGAAGCGCGCCGGAAACTCGCTCTGCATGGCCGCGCGCGAGATGCGGATGTGGCCGCTCTCCAGCGGTTCGCGCAGCGCCTCCAGGGCGGCCCGGGGGTATTCGGGCAGTTCATCGAGGAAGAGAACGCCGTGGTGCGCGAGCGAGATTTCGCCCGGCCGCGGTGGCGAGCCCCCGCCCACCAGCGCCACGGCGCTCGCCGTGTGGTGCGGTGCGCAGGTGGGGCGCTGCCCCCAGTGGTCCAGCCGAAAGCGCCCGGCGAGCGACGCCACCGCGGCGGATTCGAGCGCTTCCGACGCGCTCATGGGCGGCAGCAGGCCGGCGAAGCGCTGGGCCAGCATGCTCTTGCCCGAGCCGGGCGGCCCGACCATCAGCACGCTGTGACCACCGGCCGCCGCGATCTCCAGCGCGCGTTTGGCCGCGGCTTGGCCCTTCACTTCAGCGAGATCGGCGTAGGCCACGGTCTGACCGATCTGCGTCGGAGCCAGGCGCGTCCAGCCGCCGTCGTCGGGGGGCGCCTCGCCGCCCGCGGCGCCATCGGGCAGGAACTGCGCCACCACGTCCAGCAGGTGGCGGGCGCGGTACACCTTTGCCTGCGGCACCAGCGCGGCTTCTTCGGCGCTGCCGGGCGGCAGCACCAATCTGGACGGCGCCGCCGTCGCGGCGTTGGCGTCGCGGTGCAGCGCCAGGCTCATAGCCAGGGCGCCGCGCACCGGGCGCAGCTCTCCGCCCAGCGAGAGTTCGCCGGCGAATTCCCAGCCCGCCAGCCGGGCGGCGTTGATCTGACCGTTGGCGGCGAGGATGCCGAGCGCGATGGGCAGGTCGAACCGCCCCGAGTCCTTGGGCAGATCGGCCGGGGCCAAGTTGACGGTGATGCGCTTGTTGCTGGGGAATTCGAGCCCGGCGTTGGCGATGGCCGAACGCACGCGCTCGCGCGCTTCCTTGACCTCCGTGTCGGCCAGACCCACCAGCGTGAAGCTGGGCAGGCCGTTGGCGAGGTGGACTTCCACCTGCACCGGACGGGCTTCCAGGCCCAGCAGCGCACGGCTGTGCACCAATGACAGACTCATCTGAATTTCCTCCCTGTTTCGGTGCATGGCAGTCCTGAAGCGCCTCTCCGGGCGTTGGAACTTCGATGCACAAATTTGGTGCCTGGGTTCGGTGGTGACAGCCACCCCAGTCGGCACGAGCGCGCTCATCATGGCACAGGCCGCCGATCCGCCGGCCACCCCGCTGGCGTTGCGCGGTGTTTTCACGACAGCGCGGGGCGCCTCGGCTCGATCCGATCGGAACGCGGTTGGCACGGTCCGTGCTTGGGGGTGTAAGCGATTGAATCAAGACCATGGCGCTGCCATGAAACAGTCCGCATCCAAAGTGGTGTCAGCCCTCGTGGCCAGCACTGCCCGTGTCAGCCCCGGTGCATGCCTCACGGCGTGAGCACCACGTACTAGAAGAGGAATCACAGCATGAAAATGGTTTCAGCCATCATCAAGCCGTTCAAGCTGGACGAAGTGCGCGAAGCGCTTTCCAGCATGGGCGTGCAAGGCATCACCGTCACCGAAGTCAAGGGCTTCGGCCGCCAGAAGGGCCACACCGAGCTGTACCGCGGCGCCGAGTACGTGGTCGACTTCCTGCCCAAAGTGAAGATCGAAGCCGCCGTGGACGACGGCCTCGTGGACCGCGTGATCGAAGCCATCGAAGGCGCCGCACGCACCGGCAAGATCGGCGACGGCAAGATTTTCGTCACCGACCTCGAACAGGTGGTTCGCATCCGCACCGGCGAAACCGGCAAAGAAGCGCTCTGATCAACGCCCTGCACAAGAAAGATCACGAACATGAAAAAACTACTTGCAACCCTGTTGTTGGGCGTTGGACTGGCCTTTGGTGGCCTGAACGCCGTGGCCCAGACCACGACCGAAGCGCCGGCTGCCGTCGCAGCACCGGCCGCCGATGCGGCACCCGCGGCCGACGCGCCAGCCGCAGCACCTGCTGCCGAGGCACCGGCTGTTGAAGCCCCTGCTGCTGCCGAAGCGGCACCCGCCGAAGAAGCTGTCAAGGAAACCGTCGACAAAGGCGACGTGACCTGGATGATGCTGTCCACGATCCTCGTCATCATGATGGCTGTCCCCGGCCTGGCC
>MGZO01000016.1:0-526 GCA_001802655.1 Hydrogenophilales bacterium RIFOXYD1_FULL_62_11 | reverse complement strand
TGATGCAGGTGATGGTCGTCTTCTCGCTGATCTCCGTGCTGTGGGCCGTCTACGGTTACAGCCTGGCGTTCGGTGGTGAGGGCCTGATCTTCGGCAACCTCGACAAGGTGTTCCTCAAGGGCGTCACGGTTGACTCGCTCAGCGCCACGTTCACCGCTGGCGTGATGATTCCCGAGTTCATCTTCATCGCTTTCCAGTGCACCTTTGCGGGCATCACCTGCGCGCTGATCGTGGGTTCGTTCGCCGAACGCATCAAGTTCGGCGCCGTGCTGCTGTTCTGCGCCATCTGGTTCACCTTCAGCTACATCCCGATCGCCCACATGGTCTGGGGTACTGGCGGCTACCTGTTCGACAAGGGCGCGCTGGACTTCGCTGGCGGCACCGTGGTGCACATCAACGCTGCCATGGCCGGTCTGGTCGGTGCCTACGTGCTGGGCAAGCGCATCGGCTACGGCAAGGAATCGATGGCGCCTCACAGCCTGACGCTGACCATGGTCGGTGCCTCGCTGCTGTGGGTGGGCTGGTT
>MGZO01000015.1:3671-5822 GCA_001802655.1 Hydrogenophilales bacterium RIFOXYD1_FULL_62_11 | reverse complement strand
GTTTCAGCAGACCCAGCTCACGGGCAGTGTGCAGCCCCTGGTGTCGGCCTTGCAGGCCGCCGATCAGCGCATCGCCAGGGCCGCGCAGCCGCGCCTGAATCCGGTGCAGCGCGCCATCCAGCGCGACATCGAACGCATCCGGGGTGCCGCGCTGACCGATGTGCCCACGCTTGTGTTGCGGGTGGATGAGCTGGCCCGCCAGGTGGACGATTGGCCGGTGCAGAACGACGTCGGTGTGAAGACGGCCAGCAACAAAGCTCGACCGGCGCTGATTGCCGCGCCCGGCAAGGCGGCCGTGCGCCCGCCCGCTGCGAAAGCCGAGGCTCCGTATCCGGAGGAACCTTCCCAGCCTGTGCAAGACACCGGCTGGTCCCGAGCCTCCCAGGCCTGGTCTTCGTTCTGGCAGCGCGTCTGGACTGACGTGACGCAGAGCGGTCGCGAGCTGGTGCGCGTCAGCCGCATTGACAGACCGGAGGCCGCGCTGCTCGCCCCCGAGCAGGCCTTCTTCCTGCGGGAAAACATCAAGCTCCGGCTGCTCAATGCGCGGCTTGGTTTGCTGAGCCGTCAGCTCAACGCCGTCGAGGCCGACCTGAAATCCACCGAAGCGGCGCTGGGTCGGTACTTCGACACCACGGCGCCGCAGGTGATGGCGGCGCAGAAGACCTTGGGCCAACTGCGGACCGAGCTGTCGACGGTTGAGCTGCCGCGACCCGACGAAAGCCTCGCGGCCCTGGCCGCGGCCGCGGGAGGCCGGTGATGACCGATCACAAGCAGGGTGGTGCCATGCGCAGCGTGTTCTGGCTGCTGGGACTCGGTGCGCTGGCGGTGGCGCTGGCGCTGCTGGTGGGCCACAACCAGGCCATGGTCACGCTTTTCTGGCCGCCGTACCGTTTTGATGTCTCGTTCAACTTTGTGGTGTTCTGCATGATCGCCGGCTTTGTGCTGGTGTACCTCGCGCTCAGAGCCATTAATGTGCTGCGTGAGTTGCCGGCGCAGGCCCAGCGCTGGCGGGCACAGCAGGTGGAGCGTGCGGCTGTCGGGTCGGTGCTCGACGCTTTGTCGTATCAGCTGTCGGGCCGTTTTGTGCGTTCGCAGGCCGCGGGACTGGCAGCGCTCGAACAGCTCAATGCCTTGCCGTCGGCCCAGTGGCCCCGGCGGCACCAGTTGCTGTTGCTGGCCCATTTGCTGGTCGCCGAGAGCGCGCAGTCGCTGCAAAACCGCAAGGCCAGAGACGAGCACCTGCAATCGGCACTGCATCCCAGGCTCGCCAGGAGCGCACCCGAGGCCCACGAAGGCGCGTTGCTGCGCGCGGTTCGCTGGGCGGTCGAGGACCGTGACGCCAACGCCGCACGAAGTCGCCTGGCCGAACTGCCGCAAGGTGCGGCGCGTCGCATCCAGGCGCTGCGTCTGAAGTTGCGCATCGCCCGCCTTGGTGGGGCCACCAGTGAAGCGCTGGAAACGGCCCGTGTGCTGGCCAAGCACCGCGCGTTTTCCCCGGATGCCTCGCGCAGCATCGTGCGCGGGCTGGCACTTGATGCCTTGGGCGAATCGCACGATCTCTCGCAGCTGCAGGCGCTCTGGAGCCGTCTGGATGCCAGCGAGCGCGCCATGCCCGAGCTGGCTCTGGCGGCGGCCCAGCGTGCCAACCATTTGGGCATGCAACCTGGCGAACCTGTGGACGAGAACCAGGCGCCCACCACCGCGCTGGTGCTCGGCTGGCTGGAGCCGGTGTGGAACAAGTTCGCCGAGCTGGATGCCGCGCAGCAGCGCCAGCTGGTGCGCACCGTGGAGCCGGGACTGGCCCAGCTTGATGCCACCTGGCTCGCGCGGCTGGAGCAGGCACAGCGCCAGCAACCCAACAACGCTTACCTCCAGTACCTGACCGGTCAGGCTTTCATGCAGCGCCAGCTCTGGGGCAAGGCCGCCCAGTTGCTCGGGCAGGCCAGCCACAGCCTGGCCGAGCCGTCCCTGCTGCGGCGAACCTGGCGCTCGCTCGCGGCCCTGGCCGAAGAGCGCGGTGACGTCGCGGCCGCCCAGTCGGCCTGGAAAAAGGCCGCCTTGCTGGACTGAGGGGCTCGGGTGGCGGTGCCACCCAGGTTGACGTGGTGGTCTGTCCGCTACGGCCACCACCAGATATAGGCAGTCAGTCAG
>MGZO01000015.1:3087-3651 GCA_001802655.1 Hydrogenophilales bacterium RIFOXYD1_FULL_62_11 | reverse complement strand
GCGGCCATTCATATCGTTCACTGGGTCTCGAACGGCAGAGGCATGCTGCGCAGGTCCTTGCGCGTTTCCACCAGCACCAGCGGGCCTTCGTCCAGAACCACCGCGGGTTTGATCTCGCGCGGCACGTGGATGGGTTTGGGTTCGGCGGCGATCGCTGCCTGCACCTGGGCCACCTTGTCGGTATCGGAATTGATCCACTCCAGGCCACTGGCTGCCGCCACCTGGTTCAACTCGTCGATCGACACCGTGTAGGGCTCTACCTTGGGCAGACCGCGGGTTGCGGGTGCCGCTGCTGGCACGCTCTTCCGCACTTCGGGGGCTGCCACGGGCCGGGGAGCTGGCGTGGCGAGCACCGGCACGGGTTCGATCACGACGGGTGCGACTTCGGCCAGCACTTCTTCGACCGCGACCGGGTTGCTCTCCACCGGCAGGCTGAAGTAGCTGCTGCGAACGGGTGCTTCGGTGACCACCTCATCCACCGGCGCCACAGACATCGCTGGCTCGGCTTCGGTCTCGGAACCCTGCTCGGCCGCATCGCGCGGAGCGCGCTCGCGGCGGTCACGG
>MGZO01000015.1:564-3055 GCA_001802655.1 Hydrogenophilales bacterium RIFOXYD1_FULL_62_11 | reverse complement strand
GCGCGGCGCTGCGTTGTCCGTGCCCCCCTGCTGCGCGACCTCAACGCCTTCCGCACTCTGGGGGCGGCGGCGGTTGTCGTTGCGCGGACGGCGCTCGCGGCGCTGGCCTTCAGCCATGTCGGGCGTCTCGCCAGTCGCCGCCGGTGCGGCATTCAGCAACATTTCGGTGCCCTGGGTCTGGTCCAGCGGGGCCGCATCACGGCGGTTGTCACGACGACCGCCATTGCGCGATTCACCACGCGGTTCGCCACGTGCCTCGCCGCGACCGTCCACCCGACCTTCGTTGCGACGGGCGCCTTCACGGCCCTCACGGCTTTCGCGGCCTTCTGGGCGGCCTTCCACGTTGCGGCCTTCGCCACCCCGCGTGTTGCGGCCGGCTTCGCGACCTTCACGGCCTTCACGCGGCGCGCGGCCTTCGTTGCCATTGCGACCGCCACGGCCACGGCTGTCGCGACTGCCTTCGCGGCGCCCGTCGGGGCGCTGCTCGTTGCGCTCAGCGGTCTTGGCATCGGGTGCGGCCACAGGCGGTGCCGTGACCACGGGAGCATCACCACCGCCAAACAGGCTCTTGAGCCAGCCGAAGAAACCCTTTTCAGCCGGTGCCGCCACCTTGGCCACGGGCGCTGCGGCAACGGGTGCGACCACCGGAGTCGCAACAGGCGCTTCCGGCTTGGGTGCGGCCACAGGCGCCGGACCGTCGGGCAGTACGCCCTTGATCACCGGTTCCTGCTTGTTGGTGCGCTCCTGGCTGCGGCGCGTGAAGCCGGTGGCTTCGTCGGGTTCGTCAGCGAGCTTGTAGCTGGCGTCGAGGTTGTCCAGGCGCGGGTCGTCGTGCTTCAGGCGTTCGAGCTTGTAGTTCGGCGTGTCGAGCGACTTGTTGGGCACCAGCAGCACGTTGATGCGCTGCTTGAGCTCGATCTTGGTGATCTCGGTGCGCTTCTCGTTCAGCAGGAAACTGGCCACTTCGACCGGCACCTGCACCAGCACGGCGGCCGTGCTGTCCTTGAGCGACTCTTCCTGGATGATGCGCAGGATCTGCAGCGCCGAGCTTTCCGTGTCGCGGATGTGGCCCGAGCCACCGCAGCGCGGGCAGGGGATGGACGAGCCTTCGCTGAGCATGGGCTTGAGGCGCTGGCGGCTCATTTCGAGCAGGCCGAATTTGCTGATGGAGCCGAACTGCACGCGGGCACGGTCCTGGCGCAGCGCATCGCGCAGGCGGTTCTCGACTTCGCGGCGGTTCTTCGACTCGTCCATGTCGATGAAGTCGATCACGATCAGACCGCCCAGATCGCGCAGGCGGGCCTGGCGCGCCACTTCGTCGGCGGCTTCCAGGTTGGTGCGGGTCGCGGTTTCCTCGATGTCGCCGCCCTTGATGGCGCGCGCCGAGTTCACGTCCACTGCCACCAGCGCTTCGGTCTGGTCGATCACGATGGCGCCGCCCGAGGGCAGGTTCACTGTGCGGCTGTAGGCGGTTTCGATCTGGTGTTCGATCTGGAAACGGCTGAACAGCGGCGCGTCGTCGCGGTAGCGCTTCACGCGGTGCCCGTGCTCGGGCATCACGTGGCTCATGAACTGGTGCGCCTGTTCAAAGATGTCGTCGGTGTCGATCAGGATCTCGCCGATGTCGCTGTTGAAGTAGTCGCGGATGGCGCGGATCACCAGGCTGGATTCCTGGTAGATCAGGTAGGCGCCCTTGCCGCCCTGGGCCGCACCGTCGATGGCGGTCCACAATTTCAGCAGGTAGTTCAGGTCCCACTGCAGTTCGGGCGCTTCGCGGCCGATACCGGCGGTGCGCGCGATGATGCTCATGCCGTTGGGGTATTCGAGCTGGTCCAGCGCCTGCTTGAGCTCCTGGCGGTCTTCGCCTTCGATGCGGCGGCTCACGCCACCGCCGCGCGGGTTGTTGGGCATCAGCACCACGTAGCGGCCAGCCAGGCTGACAAAGGTCGTGAGGGCGGCGCCTTTGTTGCCGCGTTCCTCTTTTTCCACCTGGACCAGCAGCTCCTGGCCTTCGCGGATCACATCGTTGATGCGGGCCTGGTTGACCGGCACACCCGCGGCGAAATACTGGCGCGAAATTTCCTTGAACGGCAGGAAGCCGTGACGGTCTTCGCCGTAGTCGACGAAGCAGGCTTCAAGCGACGGCTCGACGCGCGTGACGACGGCCTTGTAGATGTTGCCCTTGCGCTGTTCGCGCCCTTCGATTTCGATTTCGTAGTCGAGCAGTTTCTGCCCGTCCACGATCGCCAGGCGGCGCTCTTCGGCCTGCGTGGCGTTGATCAGCATGCGTTTCATGATGCGTTTCCTTCGGTCTGACACTGACATGGCGCCAGGTTGAACCCAGGCGCCGACCTGCCGTGAACCAGCGGAAAAGCGCGAACGGGGGGGAGGAATTGCCGGAGAGCCACCGACCCGGTACCCACCCGGTGTTGGCCAGGTGATCGGGAGCGTTCGGGACGGGGCACGCTGTGTGTGCCGCGTTGAACCGCCG
>MGZO01000015.1:0-394 GCA_001802655.1 Hydrogenophilales bacterium RIFOXYD1_FULL_62_11 | reverse complement strand
ACGCGACCTCATTTCGTGCGATACCATTTATAGTTGGATCAGGGGCGGGCTTCCAGGTTTGGAAAGACACAACACCGACCAAAGCGATATTTTTCGGAAACACTGTGCCGGGGTTAGCAGCAACAGACTCGCTTTTTTTTGCCACCTACGGTGGTGCATGGCGCGAGGCGTTTAGATCGGACGTTTACAGTGACGTCACCGGCTCGCATTTGTATATTCCAATTTACAGCGCAACCAGGTACGGAATAATTGTGAGAGGGGCAGCATCACAAACGGCAAATTTGACGGAGTGGCAAACCATCGGCGCGGCAATCGTCGCTTATGTTGCAGCAGACGGAAAACTAGGGCAATCTGTAACCAGTGCCCTGACAAACGCTATCGGCACAAATATTAC
>MGZO01000014.1:37083-41784 GCA_001802655.1 Hydrogenophilales bacterium RIFOXYD1_FULL_62_11 | reverse complement strand
GTTGCCAGACCAGGTAAACCCGACCCAACTACCGCAACAACACCCACACCTATCGGCTGTAAATTGTTAAAGATCAATCGATTAACTCAACACTAACTGCTTGCTTCGTCGTTTCGAGAGGTGCGCATTCTACAGAACTTCCTGAATACTGCAACACTTATTTCGAAATGGTTGCGGGGGCAGGATTTGAACCTACGACCTTCGGGTTATGAGCCCGACGAGCTGCCAGACTGCTCCACCCCGCGCCTGTCGCAATGTTTCGCGTCAATCGAGAAGCGGAACTATAGCAAACCCTCCAAAGTTGAGTCAACCGTTATCTGCTTAACCGATCAAATACCGCGTCTGCCGAACAAAGACCCCTCATGTAATCAATGAACTTATAAATAATATTCATATAAATGAATTTTGCATTGTCCGCCCTGCAAGTTCAGATATGCGCTGTTTTACCTGTTTGCACACATAGTCTTGTTAGGAAATTCCATAAAATTGCCTTGTTGATTTATTAGGGGCTGTCTGTGTACATCACTCGCTTTTCAATTTCGCGTTTGCCACATATTGAATATGGCGCAGGCGTATTGGCTAAATTGCCCGCTATTGCTCGCAGGTTCGGGACACGGGTTTTGGTTGTGACCGGAGCAAATGCGTTGAAGGACTCAACGTTCTGGCCCGTCATTACAAGTGGACTCGAGGCTGAGGGCATTTCATGGCGACATCTTGCAATTCCCGGTGAACCCTCACCAGAAATGGTGGATAAAGCCGTCTCCGCTTTACGCACTAAGGTAATTGATGTCGTAATCGGTATTGGCGGCGGCAGTGCGCTGGATGCAGCCAAGGCAATTGCGGGTTTGCTCATACCGGGCAACTCTGTGATGGATCACCTGGAAGGCGTAGGCCCCGAACTTCCTTATACGGGGCCAGCCACGCCATTCATTGCCGTGCCAACCACGGCAGGAACCGGGTCGGAAGCAACCAAGAATGCAGTATTAAGCATTCAGGGGACAAACGGGTTCAAAAAATCGTTTCGTGACGACAAACTGGTCGCAGCCTATGCCTTGATTGACCCCGATCTGCTCATCACATGTCCACCCGCTGTCATTGCGGCGAATGGCATGGATGCGCTTACCCAACTTATCGAATCGTATGTTTCCAGTCGCGCTGCGCCGCTGACCGATTCTCTTGCCTGGGGCGGTTTGAAGGCAGCGCGTGATGGTTTGCTGGCGCTGTATGGGGATACCGGCAATTCAGTCGCTCGTGAACAGATGGCCTACGCTGCGCTGATATCAGGAATCACTCTGGCGCAGGTTGGGCTGGGTTCCGTACACGGTCTGGCTGCACCGCTGGGCGCGTTTTTCCCTATTCCGCACGGCATTGCATGCGGAACCCTGGTAGCGGCGGCCACCCGTATCAACATCGCCGCCCTGCGCGCTCGCGTGCCCGAACACCCTGCGCTGGAAAAGTACGCACAGGTTGGCCGTCTGCTGAACAGGCAAGGCCAACTGGATCAGAATACAGCGCATGCTGCACTGATCGACACGCTGGAACGCTGGACCCAAGAACTCAAGCTCCCAAAACTGGCGCACTTCGGCGTCACACCGGCCGACATCCCGCGCATCGTCGCCAACAGTCGGGGAAGCAGCATGAAAACCAACCCGATTCTGCTCGACGACCACGAAATAGCAGCCATCCTCACCGCGCGCATCTGACAGCGGCGGGTTCAAGTTAAGCGTTCGTCATCCGCTAACCCCCCGGTTGAAACACTTTTATTTCTTGGAGCGCACCATGACAGGCAGCCTGGTTCTACTTATTCTGCTCGCAATCTTTATCGTGTTCGGGGTGTTCATCTTCAACCAGTTGGTGGCGCTCAAACACAACGTCGGCAAGGCCTGGTCGAACATCGACGTGCTGCTCAAGCAGCGCCACGACGAGCTTCCCAAGCTGGTGGAAACCTGCAAGCAGTACATGCAGTTTGAGCAGGAGACGCTGGAAAAGGTGATGCAGGCGCGCAGTCAGGTGGCAAGTGCGCGCGAGTCACACAATATTTCCGCACTGGGGCAGGCAGAAGGCGCGTTGCGTCTGGGGCTGGGCAACCTGTTTGCCGTTGCCGAGGCCTATCCCGAGCTTAAAACCAACGAAACCTTCCAGCATTTACAGGCCCGCATCACTGGATTGGAAAACGCCATTGCCGATCGCCGCGAGTTTTACAACGACTCGGTAAACATCAACAACGTGCGTGTCGAACAGTTTCCCGACACCGTTGTCGCACGCCTGTTTGGATTCCGCCAGTTTTCGTTGCTGCGCTTTGCCGCCGAGGAAAAAAAAGACGTCAACCTGAAACAACTTTTCAGTAACTGATGTTCCGCATTCACTGGGGGGGCGAGTGGCAGCACGACTTTGCCAATCTCACGCTGGGCGGCGGCAACCTGCTCATCCTGCTGCTCGGACTCAAATTGCAGTCGCTTGCCGGCTGGCAAATCAGCTTTGCCCTGGTCGGCCTGACCAGCTTGTGGGCATGGCATGCCAATCTCAAGCGCTATCGAACCGTCGCCGACACGCCCACCTCGCGCATTGCTTCCGCGCCGCAGGGATATATTGAAATCGTGGGACGCGGCCAACAGCCGCCCGGGGCAAGCCTCGTCAGCCCGATCACCGGCTTGCCTTGCCTGTGGTACCGCTACCTGATCGAACAAAAAAACGACAACCGGTGGGAACACGTTCAATCGGAAGTATCGCACGACACCTTCGGCGTCAATGACGGGAGTGGCCAGTTGCTGGTCGATCCAGACGGCGCACAAATCATCACGTCACGCAAGCAGGTTTCAATCCTGGGCAACATCCGCAAAACCGAATGGACGCTGATTGAAGGCGAAACGATTTATGTCATCGGCGAGCATGTCACGCTTGGCGGCTCCAACGCGGTGCTCAGTAAAAGCACCGACCTGTCCACCCTGCTGGCCGAATGGAAAGCCGACAAGACCCGCTTGCTGGCGCGCTTTGATACCAATCGCGATGGCGAAATCAGCCTCGACGAATGGGAACGTGCGCGACACGAGGCGTCGATCGAAGTCGACCGTACCCATCTCGATATCCGTCTGCAGGATGGCATCCACCTCATCCGCCAACCGCGTCACGGCCGCCCTTTCATCGTGGCCAACCGCAAGATCGACGCCTTGACCCGGCATTTTCGTCTGTGGAGCTGGGTTCATCTGACGCTGGTACTGGGCGCCTTGCTCGGACTCACCTTCATGCAGCGCTTCGTCTGACCCCTCCTTGCCCTGCCCGGTATCGCGCCCTATAGTGATCAGACGGAGGACGCACCATGACCCAAGCCATACCCTCAACCCCGGCTGACCACGATCACACCCGCATCATCGAGCGGCCGGATGGCTGTTACTGGATCGATGCCGAAACGGGTGAGGAATACGGTCCCTTCGCCAGCCTGCTGGCTGCGGTGGAAGACATGGAATACAACGCCGAAAGCGACTACGAGCCGGGCGAAACCGTGGAAGAGGCCGAGGATGAACTGGGGATTTCCGACTGGATTGATCCGGAGACGGGCGATCCAGGATCCGGGTTTCATCCCCCGGCTGACTAAAAAGAAGCGCCTTCTTACTTGCGCGGTGGCGTTTCAGCCGCCCGAGCCTCGCGTTCAAACACGTTATCGATATAAGGATGGCCGCCGCGCAGCCCGGCGAGCAAACCTGCCAGCGGATACAACACCAGCATCAACACGCCCCAGCGTTCAAACTGCCTGACATGGGCGCGCTCGTGGGCGCGGGTCGCGTCGAGCGCCGCCTGCGAGACGGCCACCACAACATGCCCCAGCGTGATGGCCGCCACTGACCCGCTGAATGGAAATCCCCGCTGCAAAACCCTGGCAGGCCAGCCCCCGGAAGTCTCCAGCACGCCGTCGACCCGTTGCTGCTTGCCGCCGCTACCCCGCGCAATCAAGGCAACCAGCAGGCCGAGCAGCGTCACGGGCAAGGCCCACAGATAGATCGCCACACGCAGCATTAATCGGCTTCCAGACGGGCAAACCAGCGCGCGCCATGCAGGCCTTCGCGCACAAAATGCCCATACGCACACTCAAGCTGCGTTGCCGTGCCGGCGGCATAGACATCGAAGCGATGCAAATCCGGATAATCCAGCACGATGTTTCGCAGCGACCTATCGAGATCATCCGTCGCTGCATGCGGCACGTAATTGAAGTTATCCAGCGCATCCGCCCAGGCGCGGCACAAGTTGTCCTGGTAATGCCCGGCGGCATCAGCCAGCCAGTGCAAGTCCATTGATTCCGCCAGTTCCAGCGACATGGCGTGCTGGATCAGGCTCTTGATCGGCGCGAAGCCCGCGCCAAAAGCCAGGAAGATCACCGGACGCGGCGAGTCCTCATCCAGCACGAACTCGCCGTAGGGCCCTTCGACTTCCACCGTGTCGTTGGCCTTCACCGACGTGAACAGCGCCTCGGCAAAGGGATCGTCCGGACGACGCGGAATCTGCACTTCAATATGGCGGTCTTCGCATGGGCAGCTTGCAATCGCATAGCGCCCGCTGACACCATCGACGCTGACCCGGATGCTTTGCCCGCCGAGAAAACGCAAGCGCTGGCTGCGCGGTGCCAAAATATGTAGCGCAGCCATCTGCGGGTTGAACACCTCGACCGATTTCACTTTCGCGCTCAGTTGCTGCACGGGAATATCGCGC
>MGZO01000014.1:23475-37028 GCA_001802655.1 Hydrogenophilales bacterium RIFOXYD1_FULL_62_11 | reverse complement strand
CCTCTTTTTCGGCCACCTTCAGCACGTAGTCGTGAGCGTGGACCTTCTTTACCTTGCCCGACACCAGACGGGCCTTGCAATCGCCGCAATTGCCGTTGCTGCAGCCGTAATTGAGCGACACGCCGTGGCGCAGTGCGGCTTCCAGAATCGTCTCGTTACCCTCGACGAAAAACTCGTGGCCGCTGGGTTGGATGGTGACGTGGGCCGACATGATCTTGAGCATCCGCTCCTGCACGATGAGCCCCTGCGCCTGCGCCGCGTTCGGCGGCATCTCGGCCATATTGCGCAGCAGGAAAGCGCGCACGCTGTGTAGAGCATGGTGCGTTTCAGCGCTCGCGCCCTCATCCAGTTCGTCGATTTTTTCGTCCAGCCAGGTCATCACGTTGCCGTAGTGCAGCAGCAAGGCCTGGGCAGAAGCGTAATCGTTGCCCAACTCGTTCAGCCGCGCGGTGAGCACATCCTTGTCGGGCAGAGCCAACTCGCGCACCCGCTTGGCGAAGGCCTTGTCCTTGATTTCCGACACCCGGCGAAACTCCGCGTCGTCGTCCCATTTCACCTCGGGAAAGGCACGCAGCAATTCGTCGAGCTGGATCATGCCGTCAAACGTAGCCAGCGCACCGCTGCGGATCATGTCCTGCAGCACATGGCGCGACTGCCCGACCAGTTTTGCGACGCGGGAGAGCGGGAGTAAATGGCTCATGACGCGATCTTACTCCGCGTACCTGACAGACAAAATCGGCACATGCTGAAATTCTGAATGAGCGATTCGGGGCGTGAATATTTGCGCCGCTTACAATCACGCCATGCTCGCCATCACGACCCGCCCCTGCCCCGTTGAAGCCCGCGCCGCACTCGAACAATCCGGCCTTGCGCCCACCTGGGCACGGCTGTATGCCGCGCGCGGCGTGACGCACCCCGAACAGATATCGCACCGCCTGCCGCAACTGCTCGCGCCCGGCGGACTGCTGCACATCGAACAGGCCGCCCGCCTGCTGGCGGATGCCATCCGCGACCAGTGGCGCCTGCTGATCATTGCCGACTACGACGCCGACGGGGCCACCGCCTGCGCAGTCGGCGTGCGTGGCCTGCGCCTGCTCGGCGCGCAGGTGGATTTCATCGTGCCCAACCGGCTCGAACACGGCTACGGCCTCAGCCCCGACATCGTCAAACTGGCCGCCGCACGCCAGCCCGACCTGCTGCTCACGGTGGACAACGGCATCGCTGCGGTCGAAGGCGTCGCGGCGGCCAATGCGCTCGGCATTCCGGTACTGGTCACCGACCACCACCTGCCCGGCGACGCGCTGCCGGATGCCGCCTGCATCGTCAATCCCAACCAGCCGGGCTGCGGCTTTGAATCGAAAAACCTGGCCGGCGTCGGCGTCATGTTTTATGTATTGCTGGCGCTGCGTGCCGAACTGCGCCAGCGCGGCGCCTACAGCCAGGCGCCGGAACCCGACCTGCGCGCGCTGCTCGACCTGGTCGCGCTCGGCACCGTCGCTGACGTGGTCAAGCTGGATGCCAACAACCGCACCCTGGTTGAAAGCGGCCTCGCCCGCATGCGCACCGGCAAGGCCAGCGCCGGCATCAACGCGCTGTTTCGCGCTGCCGGCCGCGACCCGCGCCGCGCCACCGTGATCGATCTCGGCTTCATGCTCGGGCCGCGCCTCAACGCCGCCGGTCGCCTCGACGACATGGCGCTCGGCATCGAATGCCTGCTGGCCGACGATCCCGCCCGCGCGCAACAACTGGCGCAGCAGCTCGACAGCCTCAACCGTACCCGCCGCGATGTCGAGTCCGACATGCTGGAAGAGGCGCTCGCCATCCTCGCAAGCTTCAACCCCAGCAACAGCCACAGCCTCACCGCCTATCAGCCCGACTGGCACATCGGCGTGATCGGCATCCTGGCCTCGCGCCTGAAAGACAAGTTCCACCGCCCTACCGTCGTCTTCGCTCAAAGCGACAATAGTGAGCTCAAGGGTTCCGGCCGCTCCATCCCTGGCCTGCACCTGCGCGACGCGCTCGACCTGATCGACAAGCGCCATCCGGGACTGATCAACCAATTCGGCGGCCATGCCATGGCGGCCGGACTCAGCATCCCCGCTGGCCGCCACCCCGAATTCATCGAGGCATTCGAGGCCGTAGTGCGCGAGTTGATTGATCCGGCGGACCTGGAAGGGGTGATCGAAACCGACGGTGAACTCGACGCCACCGAGCACAGCTATGCGCTGGCCGAGCAATTCGAGCACGCGGTCTGGGGGCAAGGCTTCGCCGCGCCGCTGTTCAACGCCCGCTTCGACGTGGTCGCGCAGCGCGTCGTCGGTGAAAAGCACCTCAAGCTGAAACTGGCGCGCGCAGGCGTCACCTTCGATGCCATGCATTTCTTCCATGCCGATCCGCTGCCTTCACGCATCCAGGCGGTCTACGCGCTGATGACCAACGAATACAACGGCCAGCAATTGCTGCAGCTCAAGCTGCAGCATTGGGAGCCGGTGACGGATGCGACAGGAAATCCGGACAAAAAAAGTGGCGGGGTAAAACCCCCGCCGAGAGAACCACTGGAGGACAAACAGGGAAACGTTGGATCGGGGATCACTTAACTGTCCCCGGCAGCGCAAAGCCGTATTTGCGGGTTGCATTGTGCCAACCCAGGATGACTTTTCGCATCGGACAATCCCTGCCCAAAATGAGCCATTTGGCTCATAGGCGAATCTGAATCAAGGCGTTTCGACAGCGCCCAGCTTGTCCCCAACGAGGCGATCCCGGTCGAGCTGATCACGCCAGGTTTCCATCAGGTTTTCCACTTCGACCTGCTTCAGCCCGGTGAATGGCTCGGCCTGCGCCAGCGCATCCTGACACGACTTGTCGTGGTACTTCTGCATCATCTCGCGGCCCAGGGTATAGAGGCTGCCGTTGTGCTTCCGGCACTGCTTCAGATCCTGGCGGTTGTCGGCCAGTTGCAGCTCGCTCTGCTTTTTGGCGGACTCGGTCTGCGCCAGCTTGTCGGCCGTAGCGCGTTGCAAAGCCACGCTGTCGGCGAGCTTCATCTCAGTTTCGGCCAGACGCGCCTTCAACGCTTCCAGCTCCGACTGCGCCGACTTCAGCCCGCTTTCCGCACGGCCGCGCGCTGCCTGTTCGGTGGACAGCTTGCGTTCCGTTGCGCCGAGTTTTTTCAGTTCGGTTTCGGCAGCGGCCTTGTCGGCCAGCGCGGCGAGCTTGTCCTGCTCGGCCTGCGCGCGCGCCTGCTCGATCTGCTGCACCTGCTGCTGCATGCGCCGCAGCATCTGTTTTTCGCGGCTTTCGTTTGCCGCCCAAACGGGTGCACTCACCAAACCCGCCACCAGCAAAATACTCACCCAATGCTTCATCACAGATTCCCCACAGGCATGCCGCCCGGTTGTGCGCCCAGCTTCAGCAGCAGGCGCGCCATGTCAAAGTCGCCGACCGAAAACGCCCACCACAGCGGCGGGTGGCGTTTCTTGTCGCCCCATTCCAGCGGCGCACCGGCGCGAACCAGCGCACGCGCGGCGTCCTGGTTGCCGTTGGCTGCCGCCACCGCCAGCGGCGACAGGCCTTCGCGGTTGAATAGCGTCAGATCGGGCTTCGCTCCGGCCAGCACTTCAATCACCTGCGCCCGCCCCAGCAAGGCCGCGCCGTGCAGTGGCGTGTCGCCGTCATCGTTCTTGCGGTCTGGGTCGGCGCCCGCGCGCAGCAGCATGTCCACCAGGCGCACGTTGCCGTTTTTGGCCGCCATCCCCAGCGGGGTGTAGCCGCGGCCTTTGACGTTGGGCTGCGCGCCGGCGTCGAGCAGCACCTGCGCGAGTTCCAGGTTGTCCTGGCGCACCGCCGCCAGCAACGGCACGTCGCGCCAGTAGTCGCCGATGTTCGGGTTCGCGCCCGCCTTCAGCAGAGCGCGCACGGCCTCGATATTGCCCTGCCGCGCCGCGTCCATCAGCTTCGCCTCGTCGCTGGCCTGATAGCGTGGCGCAACGAAATTGCCGTCGGCCTGCGTCAGCGCGGCGCGCTCGGGCGGGTAGTACGGGCGCTGTTCGCGCGGCGGACGTTCGTCGTTTGGCGGCGTCAGCCAGCCGGTCTCGCTGTCGTCCCATGGCTGGCCCGCCCACGGCTGCGCCATCCACAGTTGCGGCGCCAGCAGCAGCGCCAGCAAAAAGTGCTTAGAACTTGGCATTAAGATCGAGCTGGAAGACGTCGATGGCGAGCGGCAGGCCGGTGATTTCGTCGGCCGACAGCCAGCGCGCCGCCACCCAGGTGTTCTTGTAAATGGCGTACTGGCCGCCGATCATGAAGCCCTTGGCATTGGTGCCGCCCAAATGGAAGTCCGAATCGGTGAAAGCATCCAGCACCGCGTCGGTTTCAACATAGCGGTAGCCGATGAAGGCCTGCCATTCGTCCTGCTCGACCAGTTTCGGATAGCCGATGGTCAGCTTCATCTGGTAGGCATCTGCGCCCAGGTCGTAGCCGCTAAGCGGGGATGAAACAGTGGATTTCGGCTTGACTTCGGCCTCGTCAAAACCCAGGTTACGCGCCATGTCCAGGCTGCCGATGATGTGGACCGGGAAGAAGTCGGCAAAGTCGGCCACCAGGGTGAGGTTGGCGATCTGGTATTCCGATGCCAACGCGAACAAGGTGTCGGGGCCGGGATCAATATCCATCAGGGTGTTGCCCTTTTGCCGGAATTTCGGCTCGGTCTCGTTGTACCTAACATCGTTAATCACCGGATTCACGATGCCGGTGATGTTGCGGTAATCGTAATAAGCCGCGCCCGCCTTGATTCGGGTGCGCGTACTCGGCTGCCATTCCAGTCCGCCCTGCAAGGCAAACAGCCACTTGTCCCTGGCCTGCACCACGCCGTCCTGCTCGATCGTCTGCAAGGGGAACGCGCCGGCCGTAACGAAGGGTTTGAACTCGCGCTGCGGCTCCTTCGACCCCAGCGCATAACTCACCGCCACGCCATCGAAATTGAGGTCGTCGTCCCACACCAGATCGGTGCTGAAGAAGGGGTTGGGCAGGCGCCCGCCCCACAGCGTCAGGTCGTCGTACGGCGACAGCTTGATGAAGGCGCGGTCGAGCACCAGGCTGAACTTGTTGCCGTAGGTGCCGAGCGTCTGGTTGGTCGACACCGGATTGGAGGTGCTGCCGGTGGCGATGCGCACGCCAACATCGACCTTCGAGGTGACGTTCGCATTGAGGCCCAGGCGCAGGCGCACTTTTCCGGAGGCATTGTCTTCGGTGGAATTGCTCACCAGCTGGCCAATAGTGTCGAAGTTCGTGGGGAACCCATTGTTGCCGCTAGCAGATGCATTACTGGCTGCCATCAACTCATCCTGATAACGCAGCCTGAAATCCCCCTCCCACTTCAGCCGGTCCAGCCATTCCGGCACCGCGTTGACGTCACCCCACCGTTCCTGCTTGGCCTGGGCCACCACTTCCTTCCTGACCTGCTCCTGGATATCGCGCTTGACGTGCTCCGGCACGTAGGTCACCCGCACCACGCCATGGTTCGCCTCGGTTTCGGCGGCTTTGGCCTGCTCGACTTTTTCCGCCGCCTGCGCGCGCGCCTTTTTCAGCATGCCGTCGGCGGCTTCCTGCGTAAGCACCTTCTGCTCGACCAGTAGCTGGATCAGGTTGAGCGTGGTTTCGTGCAGTTCCTCGATGCGTGCGCTGGCGTCGTCGGCAGCCACGGCGTGGCCCGAACAGGCCGCCGCGACTGCCAACACCAACAATTTTTTGCGAATAGTCATTCCGTTCTCTCGTTCGTTTTCAGGCACGCGATGTCACTCGCACTTTCACCGGCTGCGGCATCTCGGCAGGCGGGGCTTCGCGCAGGGCGCGCATGCTGTTCAATGCTTCCTTCAACACTTCGTCGGCATGCGCATCGCCGGTACTGTCGACCAGGCTCGCGCGCGTCACCTTGCCGCCGCTGTCGATCCACACCTTCACCATCACCTTGTAGTTCTTGCCTTTCAGCGCCTTGTCGCGCGCCAGCGCCTGCTGAAAGGCCGAACTCACCGCCTCGTTCAGCAGCGCGTCATAGCGCCCCCACGGGTTGCCGCCGCCCCCGCCGCCGATCAGGTCGCCGCCGCCCTTCTTGCCGACCAGGCCAAAACCGTCGCCCTCGCCGCTGCCGTCGGCATCCACGCCCAGATCGGCGCCGGGCGGCGGCGCGTCGGCCGGTTGCGGTTCCTCGGGGGTCGGCTCGTCGAGCTTGACCTCTTCCTGCACTTCCGGCTCCGGCGGTTTTTCTTCCGGCGGCGGGGGCGGCGGAGGCGGCGGACGCACCAGGGTGATCTGCTGCAGCTTCATCGGCTTCGACGGCTTGCCCGACTGCAAGCTGTCCTTGAGCCACAGCGCGAGCAGAACAGCAAGGGCCAGGCCCAGTGCAACCGCGCCCCAGCGTACCCAGGCGGGCTTGGCGGGCCCGCCGCCGTCATCCTCGATCATTCACTTCACCAACTTCTGCGTCACCAGGCCCAGCTGGGTGATGTCGAGCTGGCCCAGCAGTTCGAGCACTTCCATCACGCGGCCGTAGGCCACCACGGTGTCACCCTTGACCACCACCGGCAGTTCGGGGTTGGCGGCTTTCAGCGCGCTCAGCTGGGTACGCAGCTCGTCGATGCTGACCGGATAGGCGTCGAGAAAAATCTGCCCGGTTTCGGTGATGGTGACGGCCTTGGTCTGCGGCTTGGCGAGGCTGGGCTGGTTGCTCGCCTTTGGCAGGTTGACCTTGATGCCCTGCACCGAGGCGGTGGTCATGATGATGAAAATCACCAGCAGCACATAGGCCAGATCCAGCATCGGCACCACGTTGATCTGGTCGTAGGGTTCGTTGTCTTCCTGAACGTGCATGGTGGTCTCCGCTTATTCCGTCGCCGGTTCAGCGGCTGTAGTTTTCGGCGAGCTTGGTGATCAGCTCGTCGTTGAATACGCGCATGTCGGAGGTGATCGCCTTGATCCGCGAGTTCAGATAGTTGTAGCCAAACAGCGCGGGAATCGCGACGGCCATGCCGGCGGCGGTGGCCATCAGTGCCGCCGCGATACCGGGTGCGATGGCTGCCACGTTGACGTCGCCGGTGGCGGCAATGACGGCAAAGGTGATCATCACGCCGAGCACCGTGCCGAGCAGACCGATGAAGGGCCCGCCGGAAATCGCGATGGTGAGCAGCACCATCAGCTTGTTCATCAGCGTGGTTTCTTTCACCAGCCCGGTATCGAGGCTGGCGCGGATGGCTTCGAGCGACTGCGGCGACAGATTTTTATCCTTCAGCTTTTCCGCATCGGTGTCCTTGAAACGATGCGACAGCTCGACCGTGGCAACGTGATACAGCCGGTACAGCGAGGAATGCCTGAACTCGGCCGCCAGCCCCTGCGTCTTGTCGATCGCGCCGAGGTCGGTGGAAAGCTCGCGGAACTTGTGCATGAACTGGCGGTTGGCCTGGTCCACGCGGTTCACGTAAATCGCCTTGACGATCATGATCCAGATCGCGATCGCCAGCATCACCGCCAGGATGCCGATGGCGATCCAGCCGTCCAGCGTCAGTGCGGCAAACAGCGTGCCCCAGATGCCGCCTTCCTCCCCGCCCTCCGCAAACTCGTCCGCACCCAGCACCACCAGCGTGCCGGCCGGGCCTTGCGCCGCCTGCACCGCAAACCAGGCCGCGTCGCGCGCGGTGCCGGCCAGCTGCACTTCGTCGAGCTCGCCGGTGTAGCTGCCGCCTACCGTCAGTCCGCCGCTCGGCAGCGCTGCACCCGGCGCTTCGCCCGCCAGCTTGCCGTCGACATAGACCTTGAGCGTGTCGGCCACCGTGATCGCCACGTAATGCCATTTATCTGTTGTCAGCGGCGCGCTTGCTGCCACGCTGGCTGCACCGGCCTGCACATTGAGTGCACCCGCCGCCAGCGCGACATTCAAGCCGCCAGCCTGCACCAGCGTGCCGTCGAGCGCGGCCGGCTTCACCCACATCGCCACGCTCATGCCGCCGGTCGCGTTGATCGCAGGCAATACCAGGCTTTGCGTGCCGTTAAATTTCACCCCGCCGTTGGCAAACGAAGCGGCGACCCGCTCGCCGCTGAACGCCGTGGCATTGAGGCCGTTCGGCCCGCTGTCAGCCGGATTGCCAGTCGCTTCGGCAAAGTGATAGTCGGCGCTGGCAGCGTCGTACGTGGCCTTGGCATCCGAGGCCGGAGCGGCGGTTTCGTTGCCGTAATACAGCCAGGCTTCGGTCGAAGCACCCAGCTTGGGCAGCTTCACCCACACCAGCGCCAGCTGGTTGATGCCGTCCCATTTTTCGATATGAAACTTGAGCTCGGTCGCGTCGTCGCCCGCCACCACGCGCAGATCGCTGCCGTTTTCGTTGGCCGACAGAAAATCGAAATTGCCGGTATGCAAACGAATCAGCACCGGCGCATCTGCGACTTCGCCGGCCGGGTTGGTCAGGGTGATTTTCTTGCGCCCCGCCCAGTCGTCATTCCACCAGGCATGGCTGGTGGCGGAAAACAGCGACATCAACAAGGCAAGTGCAACAACGATGAAACGCATGGGATTGAACCTGATCAAATCAAGCGGCGGATTATCCCGAGTGACGATGACAGGGCAACGCAGGCACTATGAGCCGAATGGGCCATACGCCATTCCAGCCTGGCGACGCGCCATAAAAAAACCCGCCTTGCGACGGATTTTTTCACGACACAGCTGATTCGTACTTAGCCAAGCCGGGCCTTGCGGCGACGGGCCATGAAACCCACCAGGCCCAGACCCGCCAGCAACATGGCATAGGTTTCCGGCTCGGGCACCGCAGCTGTAAGCTGGTACAGCGTGGTGGTGTTGGACGATTCATTGGCAATCGCCAGGTAATGTAGACCACCGATGCTGAAGGCTTTCAGGCCTTCGGGAGCCACATCGCCATCGGTGACGATCATGTCGACGAAGCTGGCATTGGCCGGATCGGTGATCTTGTAGATCGCCACCGCACTCTTGGTGGTGCGCTCCAGTCCGATGGCCGCGTACATTTCGCCGTCCAATGCAAACAGCTCGACGCCTTCCGGCTCCACGCCCTTGTCGTCGCTGCGTTTATCGTCGTAGATGCCGCGCGCGATCGCCTCGGCGTCGAGCTGGTTGCCGCTGTCGAACCCGATGTTGCCGCTGGTGTCGCGGATGGTGAACGAACGTGCGCCGAAGGTGTACAGATCGCCGGTGGTCGAATCCAGGGTCGAGATATTCAACTGGCCCAGATCGGGCGGGCCGGTCACGCCGACCACATCTTTCAGCCGTTCCTTGTCGCCGTCGTCTTCGCGCGTATCGCCTTCGTTGGCCATGACTGTGTAGGTCACGCCGCCCACGTCATAGGCGGCAATCGCGTCGGGCTGGTAAAAGCCCTTCACCTCGGCGCTGCGCAATTCGATCTTGCCGTCCTTGTGGCTGGGATCGATGCTGTTGCCCGGCAGCGAGAAATCCTTGGTGCCGAGCCCGATCACGCTGGTGAACTGCTGCGTACCCAGATCGAGCACCGCCACGGCGTTGTGTTCCTGCAGCGTGACGTAGGCCTGCGTGCCGGCGGCATTGACGGCGATGTATTCCGGCTCGAAATCCATCCCGGGGTTGCGGATCGCACTGCCGGTAGTCGGCACGCCGGCAAAGCCAGCGGTGGAAACCGTGCGGTTCGCCAGGTCGATGATCGATACGCTGCCTGCCGGATCGTAGGCGCCGTACATGGTGGGCGTCGCTTCGTTCGCCACCAGCAGCTTGCTGCCGTCAGTTGTGAAGACCGCCATGTCGGGCAACGCGCCGACCGTGATCTGGTTGATGCCCGACGCCAAGTTGCGGCTGGTGGTGTCGAACAGCACGACCTGGCCCGGCAGGGTGCGGTCGGTCGAGGATTCCATCGCGAACGCAGCGAGCCCGTTGTGAATCGCCACGCTATTGATCGAGCCGTAACCCGTGGTGTCGATGTGCTGCAGCAGGCTGCCGGTGGCGGCATTCAGCACGTCTACCCCGTTCACGCCCGCCACCCAGAGGTTCTGGTTGATCGAATCGAACGCGACGATTTCGGACGTGAAGCCGGCGACGGCAGCAGGCGCGGTCCACAGCTTGTTGAAGGTGACCGGTGCGGCTGCCTGCGCTGCGCCGGAAAGAACGAGGCCCAGCAACAGTGCGGGGATGGGTTTGAGATGCATGGTGACTCCGCTCGGTTTGTAAATTGGAAAGCGCACGCTGATTGGGCGTCCGCTCCATCGTAGCGAGCCATCGTTTAAGCCAATGCGTCATCAAACCGCCTGCGCATGAGCCGTTCGGCTCATGCTTGCTGCGGCAAGCTGAATCGGTCTGAATTGTCATCTGTCTGTTACGCATTCGTTCTACAGTTCTGCATAGAGCTTGGTATTCCTCCGCAGGCTCTGCTTCCTTCTGCGCCCCCTATAGAAAGAGTCAATCCATGAAACGCATCATGCCCTTGCTGTGTCTTGCGCTTGCCAGCACAGCTCAAGCCGACGACGCCACCATTAAAAAGGTTCTGACCGAACGTTTCCCGGGTGCCGTGATCAAGTCGATCAGCCCAACGCCCGTGCCAGGCCTGTTTGAGGTTTACGCTAACAACTCGATCATTTATGTGGATGCCCAAGCCGATTACATGCTTTCCGGGCCAATGAAAGACACCCAAACCAAAACCAATCTCACCCAGAAAAGCCTCGAAGCCTTGCAGACCATCGACATTGCCAGCCTGCCCATGAACAAGGCTATCCTCACGCGTCGTGGCAAAGGCGAGCGCAAGCTCGTGGTTTTTTCCGATCCTGACTGCCCTTACTGCCAGGCGCTGGAAAAGGAACTGGCCAAGCTCGACAACGTTTCGATTTACACCTTCCTCTATCCGCTGGAAGAATTGCACCCCGGCGCCACGGCGAAAGCGGATGCCATCTGGTGCGCGCCGGATCGGGCGCAAGCCTGGTCGGATTACATGCTTGATCGCAAGTTGATCTCGCCTGCCACCAAATGCGAAACACCCGTTCAAGCGATCGGCGCGCTGGCTACGCAACTGGGCATGATGGGTACCCCTGCCATTGTTTTCAGCAACGGCAAACGGGTCGAGGGCAGCATTCCGGCCGAAGACATCGAGGCACGGCTGACCGCGCTTTCCGGACAGAAAACGTCGGCGCGCTGATCCGGGCAGGCTCGAAGCCTGCAGCCATTCCCCTCACGCACGTTCCCGCATCAGCCCACCCGGCAGAGTGAGTGTAGTCCACGCATTGCACGCCTTTTCTGAACGCCGGCCGCCCGCCAAGCGCGCAGCCGGCCATCCATCACTCGCCGTGCCCCACCACCTCCGCGGTAATGAAGGTCGGTTTGAATGCATTCTTCATGTCTTCCGCCGCGCGTACGGAGTCAGCCAGGCTCTGCGACAGCCCAGCGGTCGCCGATGTCACCTCGCTGCCCACATTGCCCGCGCTGGTCGCTGCTGCTGCCGCCGCGCCGCTGTTGGATACCGGTACGCCCGCTGAAACGCCACCCACCTGGATGTTGTCCGCACCGACCACCCGGCTGGCGCCGAGGGTCAGGTTGCCGCTGGCGCGAATACCTGCATCGCCCGCATTGACTTCGCCGGTAGGCGCGATCAACACCACATTGCTGTCGCCGCCCAGTGCGCCAATACCGCTGCCGGAGATGGACTGGGTGACGTCCAGCACGAAGTTGCCATTCTTGTCGATGCGCAGTTGCGGCGGCGGCGTGGCGCTGGCGGTTTTGGCGCCCTTGCCGGCGTCGATGTTGCCGAGCGCCGACCACAACAGGATATTGCCGCCGGAGACGGTGAACACGCGGCTGCTATTGACCTGGAAGTCGTCGCGCACATAGGCCTGGATGTCGCCACCCTGCACGGTCATGATGCCCAGGTCGGCAGCGGCGCGCTCAAAACCGGTGACGCTGGCAAGGCCGGCATTCACCCCGCCGCCCGGTGTCATCATCTGGATGTTGCCGCCCTGCTCGGTTTTCGCCTGGCTGAAAAACAGGCTGATGTCGCCCTCGTAGCTCAGCGGCGCTGCGGCCGTTCCGGTGGGGAACAGTACCTCGATGGCAGCTTCACCCTGGCTGTAGTCCTTGTCTGTTTTGCTGGCCTCTGCCGACGCCAGCAGTTCGTCAAAGAAATGATTCACCATCTGCGGATCCTGCAACGCTGCGCTCATCGCTTGCGCATTGCCGTCGGCGTCGCGCGCCGCCGCCCCTGCCACGAACAGCAGATCGGCGCCGCCTTCCGGCAGATACGGATTCGCCAGATTACCGCGTGAAATCACCCCTTTAGACGCACCCAGATCGATGTCGCGGCCGGCGATGATTTCCACTCGCCCGGGGCCGCCGATGGCGATGCGCGCCGTCGGCTCATCGCTCGATACGATCGACCCGGAAAGCGGGTCGCGCACGGTGGCAAACACGATATCGCGCCCGGCGATGAAACGTGTCACATCTCCATCACGCAGGTTCTGCCCCACCACCGTTGCATTACGGATATCCCTGCCTGCCTGGAATACCGCCGGTTTGGCCAGGTCCGCGAAGACGTTCGTACCCGCAGCGCCGAGCACATTGACGATATCGCCGCTGCGCGCCACAACGTACACGGGCTGGACATCTGTCTGGTGAATCAGCTCGGGACCATGGGCTTCGCTTTCACTAACAGGTTGGATCAACAGCGAACCCATACTTGAGCTTTGGCGTACTGGATTGTCCAGCGTGTAAAAGGCCGTGAGTGCACGATCGGACAGGTCAACTGGCTTGCCGCCGAATTTTTCGACCGAACCGCCAGCCAGCAGGCGCAAATTTCCGGCCGCAGCCGGCATCAGGGTGAAGCCCTCTTCTATGGTGAGGTTACCCAACAGGGCAACCGCTTCGAGCGTGCCGGGGTAAAGGCCCATCCCTCCAGCAAGACCACTGTTCAAGCCGTAGGCGCCGCTCAATCCAGTAAGGTCAGAAAGATCGTTCCTCAACACAGTATCGCCCGCTACTGACAGCAGCCGCGTCCCGCTGTCTGCTCCATAACTTACGAAATACGATTCACGATTGCTACCGCCCACACCGCTTAGGTTGCCGCTGGATTGCGGCACCAAGCTGGGATTGATCACAGCCTCCAGTGACAAGCCGCGCCGCGCCGATAAATTCGTGCTCGCATCGCCCAATGCCACCACAGTGCCAACAGCCTGGTTTGACCGGGCAATCCCCTCGACAACCGCCCCGTCAGTCTTGATCGTGCCAACCCCGCGATCGACGAAGAACAGCACGCCCTCGATATCGCCGCCTGCGCGAACGTTCAAATTGCCGCCGCCCTGGATCACCTGCAAGCTGGGATCGACCGCCTCCCGGAACGTGGCAGGCTGGCGCGCGTTGGTCACCGTGGCCACCAGCAGATTGGCTACCCGGCCGGCCGCCTCAAGGGCCACATCGCCGCCACCCAGGGCAGCAATGCCGTTCTTGAATTGGGCAATCTGGGGCCACCAGCCTGGATCGCGGAACTGGTTGCTGTTGCTTCCCACGTTGCCTATGCGTTAGAGCCAGTCTGTCA
>MGZO01000014.1:22164-23448 GCA_001802655.1 Hydrogenophilales bacterium RIFOXYD1_FULL_62_11 | reverse complement strand
GCCAGACGGGCCTGTTTCCGACACCACCGAACCCCCCGCGCGAATCCGCACGTCGCCGCCGCCAATCGGGAAGGCATTGCCGCTCAGGCCGGTAAGGGTGAAATCAGTTACTGAAGGTGTGTTGGCACCGGCCGAGTACAGCGCCGCGCCATCGGCGAGCGTCACATCGCCCGCCGCCACTGCGTCGATGTCGCCTGTACCCGTACGCACCAGCTTGCCCGCCGCCACATTAAGGTCGGCGTAGGCGTTGAGTTTGGTCGCCAGCGGGTCGGCCGCGCCGCTGGCGGCGCCGGCAACCAGACGGTAGGACCAGCCGACCGGGCTGGTTTGCAGCGTGCCGGATGTGTCCGCCGTGCTGAAGCCATCGCTGAGGTTCGCCGCCACATCAAGCGTGCCGCCTGCGCGCACGGTCAGTACGCCGGCCTCGCCGGCGTGGCGCAGGTCATTCAGGTTCCAGTCGGACGACAGCAAGATGTCGCCGCTGTTCGCCACGGCATTGCCGGCGATGTCGGTCTCCACCGGGTTGCGTACTTCAACGCCGGGCCGCAGATGCACGCCCGCCGCGCCGGTATCGAGATTGCCTTTCAGCGCGACGGGATCGACCGCCGCGACAAAGGCGTCGTTGTCCGCCTGCACGCTGGCGAGGCCGAGCTGGTTGCCGCTGGAGCTGCCCGCGATCAGGTCGGTGATGCCGCTGCCGTCGCCGTTATAGACTTTGTAGGCTTCCACCTCCACCCGCTCGGCGCCGACGATTGTCCCGTCGCGCACGCCCAGCGTTACGCCGTCACCGGCGCCCGCGCCGGTGCGCGCCGCGCGCAGCACCACGCGGCCGCCGCGGGCGGCGCTGCCATCGGGTACGGACACATCGATGTGTGATCCCAGTGCCAGATTGAGCACGCCGGCGTCGCCGCTGCCGAGCTCGACCCGGCCTCCCTCGCCGGCCGTTCCTATGGCCGCAACGAGGCTGTCGGTCGCGTTGGCAAGCAATTTGGCGCTGCCCGATAGATCAAGATCGCCGCCCGCATACAGACCAATGCGTCCACCCTTGGCGCCGCTGGCATCCACCGTACCGGCCACGCGGATCGCGCCCGTATCGGCCGACAGCAGGACTTCATGCGCCTTGACGTTGTCCGTCGCAGCCACCTCGATATCGCCCTCGCGCACCCGGATGCTGCGCGCGGCGTGGAAACCACCGGTTTCCAGCGTGGTGTTCAACGCGGAAAAATCGTTGTCGCCGTTCGCATCCGGGTTGACGCGCTTGGCCGTCAGCGCAAAGCGGCCGGA
>MGZO01000014.1:6362-22133 GCA_001802655.1 Hydrogenophilales bacterium RIFOXYD1_FULL_62_11 | reverse complement strand
CGATGTTGGAGACAGCCTGTGCAGTCACTTTGCCCTGCACCGCCGTCAGGTTTACCGCGCCGCCTGCCGCAAACGCCTGCGTATCGGCAAAGTCCACGCTGGCCCCGCCGGCGATAATTTCGCTGCCGGACAACAGCGTGATGTCGCCCGTTTCCGCGCGCAGTTCGACCACCCCGGCGGGCATGTCGATGCGGCCGCCATGCGTGATCGACGTGGCGGCGAGTTGCAGCTTGCCGCCCAGTTCAGCAGCCGGCAGCGTGGCCAGCGTAGCGGGCTGGGCCGTGACCAGCGCACCCGCCACCGAGAGGGTCTGGTCGGCGCCCGCCGCTACGGTGATGCGGCTGGCGTTCAGGTTGACGTTACCCGCCGCACCTGCACTGGCCTCGGTCTTGAAGGTGCCGCCCAAACCCTGCACCTGCCCGCTCGCCGTTACGTTCACGCTATCGAAACCGCGCAGCGTGAAGTCGCCCTCGCCCAGTTCCACATTGCGCGCTTGTACGCTCAGATCGCCTGCGCCGGGTGTCGCGGCAAACGCTGTGGCGGCGTCGATGTTGTCGGGGTTGGCAAAACGCACGGTATCCGCCTGCAGGGTGGGGGTCTGCCCCGCCGCACCGATGCCCATGATGCCTGCCGCCTCAATCGCCAGGCTCTCCAGCGCGCTGCTGCCCAGATCGACGTTGCCATAGATGTCCAGCGTCGAGTAGCTGCGCAGCAGCAGCTGAGCCGGATTGCCCAGCTCGGCCAGACGATCCTGGTTGAACACCAGCCCGCTGGTGGCGACGGCGGTGCCGTTTCCCACCAACGAAATGCGCGTCGCGCCCAGCGTCAGGGCACCGCCGCTGGCCGGCAGTTCCACCTGGCCGAGGGTACGGTTGTCCAGCGTGGCGTCGAGGATGACCGACTTGCCGCGGACAGTCGCGCCCACCGCCACGTCCAGCACGCCGTCTGTCCGGCTGGTGGATTCGCGCGTGAGCGCAACCTGATCGCCAGTGGATACGCGCAGCAGCGCGCCGTCGCCGTTGCCGGAGGCATCGACAACGACAATATCCTTGGCCTGGCCGGTGAATTCACCGTCGCCCGCCACCACCGCACCATCTTCCAGTTTCACGGTGTCGCGTGCAGCCAGAATGATTTCCGGCGCGGCCAGCACATGATCGGCATCGTTGGCGATCACGACTTCGTCGCTGCGCTGCGTCAGCCGCACCCGATCGCCGTCCGCACTGCGGCTGCCGCCCAACAACAGGCTGGACGCGTCGAGGCTGTCGAGCTGATCCACGCTGAGCGTCACGTACCCCGCGCCGTAGCTGGCGCCGCTGGAGGTCACCGCGAGCTTGTCGGCGGAAATATCCACCTCGGCGCCACGCATCCCGTCGGCATGGCCGGCCAGCAGGTCGCCGAGCAGCGTCAGGCTGCTACCGACACCGATGGACAACCGTCCCGCATCCCCCGGCAGCTGCGCACCGGCCACATGGGCAAATGTCTGGCTGGCGGTGCTGTTCAAATATTCGCTGTACTGGCGGGCGACGCTGCCAGGGCGAATTTCGATGGTGGCCGTGCGCGCACCATGCAACACGTCGCCGGATGCCGTCGAGGTGCCGATGTAGCCCGCCACCCAGGTGGCGCCATTAGGCAGCGTGGCGACCTGACCCTGAACCTGATCGGACGCCTGCGCGCGCACCCGCACCAGATACGCGCCGGGCAGCAAAGCATAGCGCGCGGGCAGCAACACGTAGTTGCCGGCCGCCAAGCCCTGCGTACTATCCAGCAACTGCACGCTTGCACCCGGATTCCAGTTTTCCAGCCCTTGGTAAATCTGCTGGTCATAAGCCGCGAACGCGTTGTCGAGACCGGGCAGCACGGCGTAAAGCCCTTCGCTGTTTTGCGGCAGCAGGATGTCGCGCGAGCCGCCCGGCCCCTTGAAGAACTCATAGGCGTACACATCGCCGCCGCCCGACAGGTCGATGCGCGCACCGGCTGCCTGCGTGACAGTGTCGCCGTCGAGCACGATCTGTTTTTCCGGTGCGCTGGCCAGCTGTTTCTTGAACGTGCCGAAATCGTAGATCCAGTCGCGTCCCGACAGTTCGGTCATGCCTAGGGGAATGATCTGGCCTTCCGCCGATACCGAGGTGAGGCTGCCGTCTGCCAGCGTCACCTCGCCGTTCGGCATGGCGGCGCGCGTCAGCGATACGGAATCAGTCAGACCTGAGGGCAGTCCGTTATTGCCGAACGAATGTGTGACACGGCTGATCGTTTCGGAACGCAAAGCGATTTCGCCGAACGGCGCCTTGATCGCGCCGCGCTGCTCGATAAAGGGCGCCGCGAAGCTGAGCTTGCCGCCCGCCGACAGCACCTGGCCGTCGCTACCGGTCGACGTGAAGGTGATGCGTCCGGTGGGGTTGTTGTGAATCTCGATTGCATAGTCGGCGAGGCTGGTGGGGTAAATCTGGCGCGCCGCCAGATTCAGGTCGCCGCCAGTGACCAGACTACCGTCGTGACGATAGGACTTTATGGTGTCGATCTCGACTTCATACACAGTGTCGCGCACGCGGATATCGCCCTGGCTAACCAGATTCGTTTCGCCAAAACCTTGCAAGCTGCTGTGGCCAACCAGATCGATCAGGCCTGCGTTGACGGTGAGCGTGCCTGCGCCGCCGCTAGCGTCGCTGCGCAGAAACTCTCCCTGAAGTTTCACATCTGGATTGCCAATAATCGCAGACGCCGCCGTCATGCGGGTCTGCGCGGCCCCTTCCGCCGACAGATTCACGGCATATAGGCTCAGGCGTCCGGCCAGATTCAGATTGAGCGTATCGGCGAAGGCGATACGGTCCTGGCTTTGCAGGCTGAGGTCGGCGAAGCCGCCCGCCTGCACCTGGCTTTGCGCCAGTTGAGCCTGGCCATTTCGCGTGGCGGTATCCAGTGCGTCGCCTGCGGTCATCACGCTGGTGAGCGAGGTGGGCGCAGCCTGCAGGGTGACGACGCGCTGGCTGTTAAGCGGAATTTCGAGCGGATTTCCGGCGGGGATGAACCAGTCAAGGCCCCGCACCAGCGCAATACTCAGACTACCGCCCTGCGCCTGATTGCCGCCTGCATGGCCATGCAGCCCGCCTTCGAGAATCATCCCTTCGCGCGCGGCCAGCACAATGGAGCCGCCATTGCTCGCCACCGGTGTCGCCGCCAGACCATTGCCCCCCGCAATATCAAGCGTGGTCTGGGTGCCGGACACATCGATCTGTGAACCCGCCTGCGTCACCAAGTAGCCCTTGTCCGCCTTGATGACAACACTGCCGCCGTCGAGAACGTCTCCCTTGCGAAGATTTTGCGCATTGGGTTCGGCGCGGTAATAGCCGGTGGCCCGCAAACGGCTGTTCTTTCCAAGGAAAATCGAGCGGCCAGGCTCAAAATAGTCCACCGCTTTTTCGGCGTCCGCCAGCTTGGGCTGTGTCAGCTCAATACGACCGGCCGCTGCCTCGACCGTGCCCAGCACGGTGAGTTGATGGTTGGCGGAAAGCACCACCTCGCCTTCGGGATCGACACGAATCGACGCGTCCTCGCCGACATGCACATCGCCGTAGGATGTATTGCTGGCAGTGAGGCTCACCCGGGTGGGGGCGCGATAATCCGCCGGCAAGGCCAGCAGGGTAGTCAGCACGGCCATATCGCTGCCGCTGGGCTTGAGGCTGAAACCGGGCGCGAGTTGCGCCGACAGCGGGGCCGGACGCAGCTGGAAGCCGTCCGCCACCTTGACGCCGTCGACGCCGGTCAGATTGAATTCGCGAAAGCCACCGCGACCGAAGAAGCCTTCGTCGAGCACCAGTTCGCCCGGTGTGCCGGCGGGGTTCACGCCCATGTGGATGCTGGACGTGGCAATACTCAAAGTACCGCCGTTTTCCATCCCGTAGCCGCGCAGTTCGCCGTCCATCGCAATATGCGAAATCAGCGGCCCCGTGTTGCCCTGCGGGCCGAAGCTGCCACTCGCCAGATTGATGGAACCGGCATCGCCGGTGCTGATCTTGCCATTGGATTTCACCCAGGCGCCGCCGCTGACATCAAGCACGCTGCCTTCGGCGAGCGTCAGATCAGAATGGGCTACCAGCTTGATTTCTCCGCCATCGATGACCGCCGATCCCGTGTTGGCATCGGGCCCCGAGCCGGGCAGATCGTTGACCCAGCGGCCAGCCACGTCGAGCCGCGCTGTGCTGCCGATGTTGAGGCCGAAATCGGCGGCATCGGGCGTTTCCTGGCTTTCGCTCACCGCCGTATTGAGCGCAATCTCACCACCGGCTGCCAGGATGTCGCCGTCGATATCGATCCGCCGACCGCTGAGGCTGACGCCGCCCTTGTCGCCCGCATTGAGCGTGACTTCCTCCGGCAGCGTGATGCGCCCCTTGGTATTGACGGTCAGCTTGCCGAATCCGCCCTGCGACATGAATTCGGACGACAGCTGCACCTGGGCGGGCAACGCATCATCGATGCCGGTCGCTGCCGCACCGGTGCGCGACTTGACGAAACTGAAGTCAGGCAAGCTGGTCAGCGGCAGCCCGGTTTGAGACAGCAACGTCAGTGCAAGCTGTCCGCCCTGCGGCGCCTGAGTGCGCTGATAGGTCCCGACTGTGGTTTTACCGAGCAGCGTGGCGTCGGCCACCAGGTTGTGTGCCTTCAGGCTGAGCGTGCCGGCATCGCGGCCCGCCGTATAGGCGCTGATATAGTTGGCTTGGCCGAAATCGAAGACTTGGGTCTGGTTCCACTTTGCGTCATACACGGTGAAGCGGTCTGCGAAGCCGCTGTAAACCTGCTCGGGGTCGGCGTCGCCAATATCCACCGCCTGGCCATTGAGCACAAGCTTGGTGGTGCGACCATAGCCCGCCTGATAGGCGAGGCTGCCGCCGGACACGTCGAGCGTCGCCCCGGCCTGCAACACCATATCGCCTTCCGAACGCAGCGCAATGTTGCCGCCGGTCGCGCTCTTTTCTGCCACCGAGCGCTCCAGCTTGGCGATGTCCGCCGACACATCGGCAAGCTTGGTGCCTTTCTCGACATCGACCCATACCTTGCTCTTGTTGAGGAAGGTGTTGCGTTGCAGCGGCGAATCCGCAAGCTGCGAACCGCGCAGTTCCACTTCGACGTAATTGCGTTCCACCGCCACCGCCACATTGGCGAGGCCGGCAGTATCGATCCGCGCGCCGTCATCCACCTGCAGGCGCACGTCATTGACCCTGGCGTCGCCCGCGTTCTGGAACACCGCTCCGGCCTGCGCCGCCAAGTCGACCACGCCGCTGGTGGCGTGCACCACTGCGCCGCCCTGCACATGGATGGTCTTGCCCACGCCGTCGATGCGCGAACGGTTGAAGACCTGTTCGTCGGTGAGCGTCTTGAGGTCGGTCGCGTCCGGCAGCACTTCGGTCGTGCTGTTCGCGCCCAGAACCAGCGTGCCGGTGCGGGCTGCAACCGGCACCGTCACCTCGGGATTGGAAGAATCCTTCGGCAAACCGCTCACGCTGTCGCGCGCCGTCAGCCTGATCGAACCGTTGAGGTTGACCGAGGTGGTCGCGGTAACGCGGCCGGACTGGTTCACGGTGAGACCGGTCATGCTGACATTGCCGCGCTCGGCCAGGATGCGTCCGGCGTTGGTCGCCGTGCCGCCGCCGCTGTCGGGGCTGTCCACTTCCACCAGAAAACCACGCAGGTTCGGATCGTCGCTCACCGCCAGATAGACCTTGGACCCGGCGGCCAGAATGGTCTGGCCTTCCGGCGTTTCGATGACGCCATGGTTTTCCACGTTCTCCGCTAGCAGCATCACCCGGCCGCCTCTTTCCGTTTTCAGCGTCGCGCCTTCCTCCACCCGTACCAGGCCGCCCGCCGCACCGCTCGCAGCGGAGAAGGCCGCCACGCCGCCGGCGTCGCGGTTCGAGGGGATGCCGTTGTTGAACAGGTTGTTGTCGATGTCCAGGGTCGAAGCGAACACGCCGTTCGCATTCACCTGCGCACCATTGGCGAACACGATGCCGTTCTGGTTGACCAGATAAATCTGGCCGTTGGCCTTGAGCGCCCCTGCGATCATGCTCGGGTCGCCTTGCCAGATCCGGTTCAGCGTGGCCGCGCCCGCGCCGGGCTGGATGAATTCCATCGTGCCACCGCGACCAACGTTGAAACTCTGCCAGTTGAGGATGGCCCGGTTGGTGGTCTGGGTCACGATGCCATGGGCGCCATTGACCGCATAGCTCGCCGCGCCGCTACCAACGAAGGCCGTGGGGTTCGGATTGACGCCGCATGCGCCGCCACCACAGGGCACAGGCAGTTGTTGAGCCAGCGCAGGACAAGCCGCCAGCAACAACGCCAGCGCCGGACCCGCCGCCGCGCCGCTGCGTTTAACCCGTCGCCGCGCAGTTTCCGCCACCGGCACCATCATGCCTGAAGTCGTGTTGTACACCAGCCGATAGCGGTTGCGGTTCATGCTCTTCTCCTGATGACGGCCGGCACTTTAATGGCCGCACGCGTCGATTTTGTTGGGCAAGATTAGTTTTTAGTCCGGTTACCCGAAACCATGGTCGTATGGCTCATGTCTGTCTTCAAGGGATGACAATACCCCGCTGGTTTGCGGCTTACCATTCATAGCCCAATCTGAAATTGAGGCGGGTATCGCCCGCTTCCACCTGACTGATTGTTTCAAATGGATAGGCCAGATCCAGATAGCCCGACACCCCGCCCCAGCCCTTGAAGCGCAGACCCAATCCGGCGGAATACAGGTCGTACTGATCGATCTGTCCTGGCAGCGGCTTGAGCACGCTCAGACTGGCGCCTTCGGCAAAGGCAAACAGAGTCAGCTCGTCCAACTGTTCATAGGTCCACTTGCTAAGTGAAGGGGTACGCAACTCGAGGCCGGCGACCAGGCCGTTGTCGCCGGCAGCGATCGATTCCGTGTAGCCGCGCACTGTGTCCACGCCGCCGGCACTGAATTGTTCGTTGGAGATCAGCGGACCGCTGGCGACTTGACCGAGCAGACGGCCAAACAGGCTCCAGCCGCTTTCGAGCGTATGGGTATGCTTGACGTCCAGACGCAAAAACGCGTAGTTCGCTTCGGCCTGCCAGCGCTTGCAGCCGAACTCGTTAATGTAAAACCCCGGCACGCATTCCACTTCCTCATCCGCCAAGCCGCGAAGGTTGAAGTTCAACGCCGAAGTGAACTGGGTCATGCTTTGCGCCCCATGCATCAGAGTGGCCTCGTAGCCAAACATGAACGGCAGGTAGGAAATAGGCGTGTCGATGCTGCCGGCGCCCTGCAGGGTGACGCTGTCCTTAAAGTTTTTGTAATCCACGCCCAGGGTCAGGGTGTGGAAAAACCCCTCGCGGGCGCGTAACGGCTTGATGAAGCGCAGGCCGAAGATTTTGCCGCTGCCAATCACATTCACGTCGCCCACGGCAGCCACATCACTGTTAGAAATCAGGCCGTAAACCGCCATGTAATCGCCGCTGTCCAGCGGCCAGACGTAGTTGGCGAGGAGCACCGAGGTGTCATCCGTATTCTCGGGCGCAGTCTGGATCCCGATCGACAGGCTGTGCTCCTTCTGCCACAGGTTGTCGTAACGCAGGTTGGCGTTCAGACGAGTGTGGCTGGTGCCGGCCGAATAACGGTTGTTCAATTCCACATTGCCGTGCACCGGCAAGCTGTCGTCGACTTTCAGATCGACTTCCACCTTGCCCGGCGACAGCCCCGGGCGCAGCACCGGCGTCACTCGGCGGTCGCCGCCGCGGTTCACCGCAGCCAGCTGCTTTTGCACTTCCGGGAAATACGGCACGCTGCCTTCGGCCAGTTCGGGCGTCTTCTCGCGGATGGCGCCCAGGCTGTAATAACGCGAACCGGTCACCCGCAAGCGCTCCACCTGGCCTTCCGTCACCCGCAGCCGTACCACGCCGTTCTGGACCTTCTGCTCCGGAATATCGACAAACACGGTGAGGTAACCGCTGCTCTGGTAGGCCTTCTCCAAGGCGGTACGCGCTGCCTCGACATCCGCGATGTTCTTGTTTTCGCCCAGGAAGGGATAGACCGTTTTCTCGATCTGCGCAGTCGACAAAACCGAATTGCCCTCCACCACGATTTCAAACAGGTCGAAGCGGCCTTCCTCGGCGGCCTGCGCCGGCACAAAGCAGAGCATGGCAAAGATCGCCAGCAGCAACGTGGCAATAGAGGGCATACGGGACAGAAGCATGGGCATTGCAATTCAATGATCGAAAAAAACAACGAAGAAACACTGCGCCATCGGCTTCGCAAAACCGATGGCGCAAGGCTCCTGCAGAAAAAGCCACTCCCCGCCAGGCGGGGAGTGGAGATTCAAACAGGCGGCATTGCACCGCCCGCGGGCTTCTCAGCCCGCATGACACTCAGCGATCAGTACTTGCGCACCATCGGTTTGCACATGTTGCCCTGGTGGCTGCCCATTGCGGTATGCGCTTCGTTGGTCGCATTAGCGAAGGGATCATAGAAGTCAGGCAGCGCAGCGTAGACCGGGTTCTTGGTGTTCAACGCGATCTTGGCGGGGTCGCCCGAACGCTTGATCAACTCGTCTGCAAAAGCTTTCTTGACACCAGCCAGGGCGGCAACGGTATCACCCTGCACGTTGGTCACGCTGGCGTTGCGATACTGCATGGTGAGCTCAACTGCAAAGTCCCAAGCGCCGGACAGCAGGTTGGCCTTGGACGGAGCGATACCGGTTGCGCCGGCCGAAGCAGTCTGCGTTGCCGGAGCGAAGCTGCCTGCACCGTAGATGTTGCGGTAGGTCCAGCCGCTTTCCTTGCCGAAGCTATCAGCGGAAAGTACGCCAATGGCCTTGAACGGATCGCCCGAGTTGCTGAAGTTGACCTGATACCACTTGCCGTTGTCAGCCTTGATCTTGTGGTCGGTGTGGCTCTGCGCGCGCTTCAGGCAATTGGCCACGTCGCCGGAGGTGGAGTTGTTGACCACGGTGTAGCCGCCGACCGGATCGATCAGGTAGGGATCGCTTTCGGTGCCGCTGCCGCTGCCGATGCCGTTGGCATTGTCGTCATACATGCTGGTCGGAGGCACAGCCCCGTTAAAGGCGGACTCGCAGGGGAAGTTGTTGAAGAACCAGTTGTAGCTGGCCTGGGTGCCGGAGCCGTTGACGCGGCGGCAGACGACCACGTTGGTGTTGCCAGCGAGGCTGGCATCGATCTGGGTCCAGTCCTGAACAGCGCCCGAAAGCATGTTGCCGTAGTCGGCGCGACTGAGCGCGGTGGTCAGCGGCACGTCGTTGGTGGCAACCAGGCCCATGATCACGGTATTGACCGGCTTGATGGTCAGCTTGGCAACTTCGCTGGAGGTCAGCGCGCCCTGGCCGAACTCGACGTTGTAAGGCCCCTGGAACAGCGCCGGCGACACGTCGGACACGCCGAAATCGCTCACCACGCCGTTGTTCAGCGCGGGATTGGCGAAGTTGGGGCTCTCGGGATCGAGACCCTTGGTCGGACAGAAGTAATCGTAGACCTTGCCATTCAGGTCGGCGCCGCCAGCAGTACAGGCCGAGAAGTCCAGCGACTCGATGCGCGAAGCGCGCGCAACCGGGTCGACACCCCAGACCGAGCCGCCCTTGGAGCGCTTGACCAGCAGGATGGGCGTATTGACGGCCACGCCGGGAATGCCGGCCTTGGCCAGGCCATACCAGGCTTGATGCTGGAAAGCCAGCGTGGCGTTGGCATTGTCACGGTAGGACTTGATGGTGCCGGCTTGCAACATCTCCTTCACCGAGCTCTCGACGAAGCCATCGGGCGCGGTCGCGCCGGAGAGGACGATCTTCTGCACGCCGGGAACGGTCTCGGGGGCAATGTTAGCGAAGGCGGTGGGCGCAGCCAGGGCAACGGCCACGGCCAGCGAAATTTGATTCAGTTTCATGATGTTTTCCTTGAGTTAACGTATTAATCGAAAAGGTCAAACAGTCAGCGCAAGCGCTGGTTCAGCACGAGTATTGGCAGCGGCCGGCACGCCGGCCTGCTGCCGCTCACATTCAGATCATCGAACGGCGGCGCGCGGCCATGAAGCCGACCAGGCCCAGACCGGCCAGCATCATGGCGTAGGTCTCGGCTTCGGGCACCGCAGCGGCGATCGTCAGGTTGCCGTTCATGTCCAGATTGGCGAAAACCTGGCTGCCGCCCTGCTCAAGCGCGGAATAAACAGAAGCGCTGTTGCGGACAGCGTAGGCACCGCTGGTCTGGGAAAGCAGGTACATGCCCAGATCGTTGCCGATCAGGCCGGTGCTGACGCCGTTGAATGCACTACCCCAGTTGCTGCCCCACTGGGCGCTGCCGGCGTAGGACATGTAGGACGGGTCGGTGACGATGACGGAAGCACCGGCGCCAATCTGCGTGTTGGTATCAGCCAGCAGCTGGGCGCCGGAGGCACCCAGAAACTTGAGGTTGAAATTGGTATCAGTGGCGGCGTCGATGACGCTGGCGGTGGTGATGTAGCGATGGAAGTCGGTGGCGGTAGCGCCAGAGGCATCCATGGCACCGATGGCGAAAACCAGGCCGGATTTGTCGGCAGGAGCAACCATGGACAGGAAGCTGCTCATATTGGCGTCGGCACCGTAGTTGTACGACGCGCCGGACACGGCGATGCCTGCCAGGAAGTCGTTCATAGTCAGGTTCAGGTCCAAGGTGTAGGACTTCTGGCCGACGCTGTCGAGAACGGTCATGAACAGTTCGCCGTTGCCACCGCTGGCAGCGGAGGAGCCATCAAGGATGGCAGCGTTGGCGGAACCTGCGGCCAGCATGGCGGCCAGGGCGATAAGTTTGAGTTTCATGTAGTGCTCCTCTTGATTGAAAAGTAAGACCCAGATAGCTATGAAGCTTTCCGCCCTCCTGAGGGACAGGCCTGCCAGCGGGTGGAAAGCCAATCGGAAATCGTGTCCGTCTCGTTGCAGACCACGCTACTTTAGGGAACGCGGATGACATGCAATGGGGGATAAGCGGGCAAAAAAATGAGCCGGACGGCTCATGTGGAATCAGGAAATCAAGTTGCGAGAGACAAGAGGAAAGTTGCAGGGATTGGGGCGCAACTAGGTTTCCAGTGCCGCATCCTTTTCCTGTACGCCCTGGGCACGCAGGAATCCCAGCGCGATGGCCTTGGCTACGGCCTGGCCGCGGGTGCGGACAACCATTTTCTTCATCGCGTGACGCAAATGGTTTTTAACGGTGAGCATCGACAGCCCGAGGATGACGGCAATTTCGTCGTTGGTTTTGCCGTCGCGCACCCAGCTCAGCACTTCGACTTCGCGCGGAGTGATGAGTCCGGTGGGGCGTTTGCTGTCGCCGTCGGCGCGCGCTTCGTTGGCGAGCACGCGCGCCAGGGTGACCAGCAGGTGCGGCAGCAGGATGTCGAGGTACATCGCCAGGCGACTGTCGAACGGCACGCGCACACGCGAGAATCCGGCATAGCCCTTGAGCTGGCCGTTGATCCAGCTCATGCCGTGGAAGGCTAAATTTTTCAGTTCCAGATCGGCCAGCCGGGCGTGCCAGCCGCCGGCTTCGTCGTGCAGCGCGGCGATTAGGCGCGGCTCGCCGTGGCCATGCCATTCCTGCGCCAGCTGCTGGATCAGGCCGTCGCCGGGATGGATGACGCGGTGGGAATGGTCGTCCTTGAAATAGCGGCAGGCGGTAAACCGCTCATGCAACAGGTAACCGCTTTCGTCGGCCACGCCGCACAGCAGGATTTCGTGCGGGATGAGCGCCTGCACCGGGCCATGCACCCAGCTGAAAAAATGATGACGCAAACGCACCCGACGCGAGGCGAGCAGGATGCGCGCCAGATGGCCGCATTCTTCGTCGGTCAGTTCGTTTGCGTTGTGCATGCCGCTCCCTGGTTTGGGGGGCAAGCATAGGGATGCGGGATGACAGGGACGTGACAGTTGAAAGGTTCAAGATTGAAGATTCAAGATGCAAGGCATGCGTGGTTGGGCTGATGGCTGCCTGCTTCGCTTGAAGCTTTTGCCTTGAATCTTGCATCTCGATTCTTGAAGCCGGCGAAGCAGGCGCCCTGACCGGAAACATTTCCGCAATGTTCGCTGACTATGCTTGTCTCCCCCCCTCCCAACCCCACGAGCCAAGACAAATTGCGCCAGCATCTGGAAGACATCCTGGACAACACGCGTCTGCTGACGCTGTTGCAGCCGATACTCGACCTGGCCGAGGGACGGGTGATGGGTTTTGAAGCGCTGTCGCGCGGGCCGTCCAATAGCCCTTTGCATACGCCGCAGGCGTTGTTCAAGGTGGCCGAGCTGCATGGCCTGCAAACCCGGCTCGACTGGGTGTGCGTACATTCGGCGCTGAAAACCTTTGCGCGGCTGAAACTGCCGGGGCAACTGTTCGTGAACCTGTCGCCCTGCAGCATGCTCGACGCGGAATTTGCGCCCGAGCACTTGCTGGAGGCGCTGGCTCGGGTGGAGCTCAGCAGCAGCCAGCTGGTCATCGAGATTACCGAAAACGCCTGCAATCTGGATTACGCCCTGTTGCGCGAGGCGGTGTCCCGGCTGCGTGCAGTGGGCATCGAGGTGGCGATGGACGATCTCGGTGAGGGCTTCTCCAGCCTGCGCCTGTGGTCGGAACTGAAGCCTGCCTTCGTCAAGATCGACAAGCATTTCATCTCCGGTATTCACGAAGACCCGCACAAGATCCAGTTCGTGCGGTCGATCACGCAACTGGCCGGCGGCGCCAACACCCGCGTGATTGCCGAAGGCGTTGAGTCGGTGTCGGAACTGGCGGTGCTGCAGGACATCGGCATCCGCCACGTGCAGGGCTATCTGATCGGCCGCCCGTCGCCGACCCCGGCGCAGTTGCCGCCGCGCGAAGTGGTGGCGGTGCTGCAATCCAGCACGGTCAGCGTGATGCCTTATCTGCGCGGCGCGGATGGGTCGCACGTGTCGGCGGCGCGGCTGGTGATGTCTGCGCCTTTTGTCACGCCGCTGACCACCAGCCAGGAAGTACTCGATCTGATGATGCAACACCCCGAACTGCATGCCGTGGCGGTGGTGAGCAAGGGCGTGCCGGTCGGCATCATTCACCGCCCTGCCGTGCTCAACCGCTTCATCGGCCTGTATGGCCGCGAGCTGTACGGCAAGAAACCCTGCGCCGACTTCATGGACGCCGATCCGCTCATCGTCGACAAGGCGACGCAGATCAACGAGCTGTCTGAACTGGTGGTCAAAAAAGGCAAGGCCGCGTTCACCCAGGGCTTCGTGATCACCAGCAAGGGGCGCTATCTGGGGCTGGGATCGGGATTCGACCTGATGCGCGAGATCAGCGAAATGCAGATCATCGCCGCGCGTTACGCCAATCCGCTCTCCGGGCTGCCCGGCAATGTGCCGATCCAGGAACACATGGAGCATCTGCTCACCAACAATCAGAGCTTTGTCACCGCCTATTTCGACCTCGATCAGTTCAAGCCCTACAACGATATCTACGGCTTTCGGCGCGGCGACGACATCATCCAGCTGCTCGCCCTGATCCTGCGCGAAAGCTGCAATGCCGAGCTCGACTTCATCGGCCATGTCGGCGGCGACGATTTCGTCGTGCTGTTTCAAAGCCTCGACTGGGAAGTGC
The DNA here is from genome assembly GCA_001802655.1 of Hydrogenophilales bacterium RIFOXYD1_FULL_62_11. Lineage (GTDB taxonomy): Bacteria > Pseudomonadota > Gammaproteobacteria > Burkholderiales > Thiobacillaceae > Thiobacillus. Next base: position 8,531 of record MGZO01000014.1, on the reverse strand, counting down.
GCTGCCACGGCATCCTCGCGCGCTTCGACCGCGAACGTCTGGCGCTGTTCAGCCCCGACCACGTCGAAGCCGGCGGTTATCGCAGCGAAGACCGCCGCGGCGCGCTGGCGTTTCACGCGCTGGTGTCGCTATCGATCGGCGCGGTGCTGATCGACTCCGAGCATTACCACCATTATCAGGAAGTCTCGCGCGCCGCCGCCGAAGCCAAGCACCACGCCAAACGCATCGACGGCAGCAGCCTGTTCGTCGACCAGCGCAAAACGCCGTTCGGCCGCCGTCTGGTCAACGAAGCCGGCGAGACCAGCCTGCCCGCGCTGGATTGCGCATAAGCGCACGCCCTCTTTTTTCCGCCCCGTTTTTCGCACGCAAAAAAAAGCGAGCCCGAAGGCTCGCCAAGCAAGAGATCAACCGGCGCAAACCGGTTGATTCCCGGAGAATGGTTTACAGGCTGCCGCGGCGACGCGAAACCATGAAGCCCACCAGGCCCAGACCGGCCAGCATCATGGCGTAGGTTTCGGCTTCGGGAACGGCGGCGGCGGAAAAGGTGTAAATGCCCTTGTTGGTCAGCTCGCCATCAGCAAAACCACGCACCTTGAAGCTGTAGGCGCCTGCAGACAGCACGCTGCTCACACTTACGCTCGTGTCGGTCGAGCCGGTGACCAGATCGCCCGCCACCCAGGTGGCGCCGCTGAACAAGTCCAGCTTCAGGTTGGAAATGTGGAAGCCCAGGTTGCCCAGATCGAGGTCAACCGTCACGCCTGTGCCTGCAGCGGTCGGTGCGCCCACAACAGTGAAGTTGTAGATGTCGGTGAAGTTGTATGCGTTGCTGCCGATGGTAAACACGGTGCCAGCAGTAACCGTGGACGTGTTGACATACGGCGTGGCGCTCAACGTACCCATGTTGTAGGTGGCGTCAGCGTGTGCAGTGGCCGAAGCCATGCCTGCTACCAGCGCGAACGCCAGCAAGGTTTGAACGGATTTCATGAAGTTCTCCAAAAGCAATTAAATAAAGCAAAAGTAAGGGGCGCGTGCACCGGCATCCGCAGGCGGCGCACCTTCGCACACCGCTGCTGAAGTTCCCTCCAGTACTGCGCCAGTTTCGCTGTTGAATGTTGCATATCGTCCGAGTTTCGTCCCCCGTCCGCATAGCCCGTTCAGGCCATACGCCCGAAAAAAAACGGCTCCCGAAGGAGCCGCAAGCGGAGTCGCAGGATCAACACCCTGCGCGAATTGCCTGGCTGAACGTCTGCCCGCCATGCGGCGGGTGGCTATTCAGTGGCTGAAGTATCCCGCGCGAAGATTGCAGCCGCATGCACCCGACGCCCGCCCTGCATGGCACGTTCGGCTTATGCGCCCAGCCGGCCTGCAGCGCATTCGGGCCATGAAAACTTTATGTGCATGTCATCAATCGCTCACGTTGGAGGATGAGAATCGACCCGTTCAATCATTTCATACGGGATGGCAATCATGGCCACGCACACCGAGCCACTGGAAATATCCGACACGCAGGCCGATCAACTGGCGGCCGAAGCACTGCAGGAGCTGGGCGAAACCCTGCTCGACGAACCGGACGAATACGCCGATCAATGCGATTACGCCGGCTGCTATCCGTGGCTGGCCGAGGTCATTCGTTCGCATCCGCACGACAACGCGCTGCAGGGCGCGCTGCTCGCCAACGGCGTAGCGGACGACGACAGTTTTTATACCTGCTGAAGGCATGGACTGAACCCCCCGCACCGGACGGATTCACGCAGTATTGCATCAACCCTGATCGCACCAACCCTGTCGGTAATTCTTACATTTCACAGGGTTTGCCTGGCATGTCTTCGCGACCCGGACAGCGAACAAACGCTAAAGAGTGTTTCGCTTCAATCCCCTGGCCGTTTGCCCCTCATTCTGGAACAAGGCTTGCTTTACATGCGCCTTGGCACCGACGCTGTCGGTGCCAAAAAAAGACCCGCCAGGAGGCGGGCCAAAGATGCGCGTGAACGCAACCGGTCGGTGTGCCCGGCGACCTGTGTCGCCGGGCATACACCCGAACTATCTGGCCTGATCAGCCATTATCAATTTGATGCATGACCACATTGTTAATTCTGATGTGGTCATTCAACGCGACGTACGACGGCGTGCGGCAAATCCTACGAGGCCCAGACCAGCCAGCAACATGGC